>JAQCLG010000056.1 GCA_027592745.1 Pseudomonadota bacterium
AAAGGGTGCCGCCAGCGCCCCCACGCTCGCCTCGCCCTGGGCCAGCCGCAGCAGGATCGCCCGCCGCGTCGGATCGGCAAGGGCGGCAAAGATCGCGCCGAGAGGGTCCTTGCGCATGGCCTGTCCGTAGTTAACGGAGTGATTAAGTACCGCTCCCTGCAACGGTTCAAGGCCGTTTTCGCCGTTGCGGGAAGGGGCCGGGCAGGTTTTTTTTACCGACCGAACCCAATTCGGCGTAGCGCCGTGAAACGGCACGACGAATCGCGATCTCTTCGATTCCGACTGAGCCCCGGGAGTCAAACCCCTGGAGAAGCGGGGAAAATCCCCGCAGGCGCCCTCAGGCCGCCTTTTTCTTGCGCGTGTGGATGGTGCGCAGGGGGGCGGAGATGCAGGCGACGGTGACGCAGCCGTTCGGCGAGCGGCTGAAGTGCTTGGTGCCGGGCTCCAGCGAGACGCAGTCGCCGCTGCGGTAGACCGCGCCGTCGGGGTCGATCAGCTCGCCCTGCAGGATGGTGAACTCCTCGTTGCCCATGTGTTCGTGCAGGGCCGAGGCCGCACCCGGCGGGAACTGCACGACATAAAAGCCTTCGCCGGTGTCGCTGTTCTGGCAGGCGACGTCGGCCCAGTAGATCGGGTCGCCGTTGGCCGGCAGCGAGGGGTAGAGGCTGAAATCGGCCTCGTGCCAGTTGACGCTGCTGCGCGCGCCGGCAAGGTCCTGCGGCGCATCGTCGGCCTCGGCCGCCGTGATCGCCCCGTTGGTCCACACCAGCATGGTGCAGCCCCCGGGCGAGGCGGTGTGGTGCGCCGAGCCCGCCTGGTAGGCAACGCAGTCGCCCGCGCGAAAGACCGTACCGTCGCTGTCGACCAGTTCGCCCTCCAGCACGACGATGCCTTCCAGGGCCTCGTGGCGGTGGGGCCGCGAGGCGCCGCCCGGGGCGACCCGCATCAGGTAGAAGCCCGCGCCCTGGCCCGCCTCCCGCAGGGGATGCCAGCTGTAGGCCTCGGCATCCAGGGCCGGGTAGGGCGCCCAGTCGGCGTCCTTCCAGTTGACGATCGTGCGACCCTTGGCGAGCGACGGTATGGCGGTCTCCTGTGGCTGGCAGCCGGGTGCAAATCCTGCACCCGGCCTCGTCTCTTCGCTAGCCCCGGCTGGCGCGGTTGGTCGCGACCAGGCAGGTGATCTCGAACATCAGGTTGGCGACGTTGACGAAGGTGATGCCCACGGGATCGTGCGGCGGGCTGACCTCGCACAGGTCGCCGCCGACGAAGTTGCCGCCGGTGAAGGCGCGCAGGATCACCTGCATGTCGCGCACGCTGATGCCGCCCGGCTCGGGCACGCCGGTGCCCGGGCAGTCGCGCGGGTCCAGGCCGTCGATGTCGATGGTGATGTAGCTTTCGCCCTCGCCCAGGACCTCCTTGGCGAGCGTGATGAAGGCCTCGCGGCCCATCGCCTCGTATTCGTCCATCGGCACCATGGTGATGCCGACCTCGTTGCCGTAGCCGATGTCGTCGTCGCCGTAGCGCGTGCCGCGCAGGCCGACCTGGATGGTCCGCTTGGGATCGATCAGGCCTTCCTCCACCGCGCGGCGCACGAAGGTGGCGTGGTTGATCTTCGTCCCCATGAACTCGTCGAACGTGTCTGCATGGGCATCGACATGGAAGAGGCCCAGCGGGCGGTCCTTGGCGATGGCGCGCAGGATCGGCAGCGGCACGGTGTGGTCGCCGCCGACGCTGATCGGCCAGGCGCCCGCGGCATGGATCGCCTCGTAGAAGGCCTGGATCTTCTCCATGCTGATGTCGATCAGCATGGGGTGCGTGGGGGCGTCGCCGACGTCGGCGATGTTGCACAGGCGGAAGGGCGCCACGCGCGTCGCCGGGTTGACCGCCCGGATCAGGCGGCTGGCCTCGCGCGTCACGGCCGGGCCGTGGCGGGCGCCGACCCGGTAGGTCGCGCCCAGGTCGAAGGGCACGCCGGCCAGGGCGATGTCGACCGCCGGGGAAATCTCGTGGCGCTGCGAGCGCATGAAGGTCGCGATTTCCTGGAAACGGGGCGTCACGCCCGAATCGAAGGGTTTGAAGTCGCCTGGTCCGCTCATCTTGTCGTCATCTCCCCGTTTGCGTTGTGCCGACGCTGTGGTAGCGCAGAGCCCGCGCCACGGCAATTGCCCCGGTGGGCGGCATGGCTCCTGGCCGGCCGGTGACGCCGGGCTTGCCAAGAGGGCGCTTGGGCATTATGAACCGCGCCCCGTCTTCCGGACTCGGAACGACGCCCGTCGGCTTATGCCCGATTCGATTGTATAGGCTCGTTTGAATAGGCCGACCGGCCCCAGGAACCTGAAGGACACCTCGTCGATGCCATTGAAGATCCGTTTGTCCCGTGGCGGCGCCAAGAAGCGCCCGATGTACCGCATCGTCGTTGCTGATTCGCGCTCGCCGCGCGATGGCGCGTTCCTCGAGCGCGTCGGCGTCTATCAGCCCCTGCTGGCCAAGGACAACCCCGAGCGGCTGACGATGAACGTCGACCGCATCAAGTTCTGGCTCGACCGCGGCGCGACGCCGACCGACCGGGTCGCCGCGTTCCTGGGCAAGGCCGAGGTGATCCCCATGCCCGCGCGCACCAAGGGCCTGGGCAAGCAGAAGGCCCGCGAGGCCGAGGCTGCCGCCAAGGCGCAGGCCGAAGCCGCCGAGGCGGCTGCCAAGGCCGAGGAAGATGCCGCCAAGGCCGCCGCGGCCGAGGCCAAGGCTGCCGAAGAGGCTGCAGCCGCAGAAGGCGGTGAGGGCAATGCCGAGGAGACCGCCTCCTGAGGCGAGCCCCGCGGACCCCAGGGATTGGGTCTGCCTGGCTGAGATAGGCGCGCCCAAGGGTGTCCGCGGCGCCCTGCGTCTCAACTGTTTCAACGAAACGCCCGCCGATGTGGTGCGCTACGCGCTCCATGCCGGCCCGGGCGGTCGTGTGCTCAAGGCGCGTATCCTGGAGAGCCCCAAGCCGGGCCAGCTCGTCGTCGCCTTCGAGGGTATCGCCGACCGCGACGCCGCGGCGGCACTCACCGGTACCCGCCTCTACACGCCCCGGTCCGCCCTGCCGCCCCCCGACGAGGACGAGTTCTACAACCACGACCTGATCGGCCTTGCCGTGGTTCATGTCGACGGCCGCACCCTGGGCCGAGTCGCCGCCGTGCTCGACCATGGCGCCGGCACCCTGCTGGATGTCGAGGGTGCCGAGGGATTCAAGGCTTTCGTCCTGCCGTTCACGCGCCAGGCGGTGCCCACGGTCGACGTCGCCGGCGGCCGACTCGTCGCCGATCCGCCGCCGGGCCTGCTCGATGACGCCTGAAACCGCCACGCCGCCCTGGCGGGCCACCGTCATGACGCTCTATCCGGAGATGTTCCCCGGGCCGCTGGGCGCCTCGCTGCCGGGAAAGGCGCTCGCCAGCGGCATCTGGGTGCTAGAAACGGTGGACATCCGCGATTTTGCGAGCAATAAACACCGCACCGTTGACGACGCTCCCTTCGGCGGAGGGCCAGGCATGGTGATGCGGCCCGATGTTCTGGCCGCTGCCATCGATGCCACGGCCACCGGAGGCGAGGACGAAGCGTTGATCTACCTCTCGCCACGCGGCGCCCCCCTGACACAGGCGCGCGTGCGGGAGTTTTCTGCGCTCCGGCGCCTGGTGCTTGTATGCGGCCGTTTCGAGGGCGTGGACGAGCGCGTGATCCAGGCGCGGGGGATGCAGGAAGTCTCGATCGGCGACTACATCCTCTCGGGCGGCGAACCGGCGGCGGTCGTGCTCATCGACGCATGCGTCAGGCTTCTGCCTGGCGTGGTGGGCGCGCCCGAAGGACTGGTTGAGGAGAGTTTCGAGGCCGGTCTGCTCGAATACCCCCAGTACACGCGGCCCAATCCCTGGGAAGGCCGCGCGGTGCCGGAGGTGCTGCTGTCGGGACACCACGAGAAGGTGCGCGCCTGGCGGCAGGAGCGGTCCGAGGCCGTGACGCAAGAACGCAGACCCGACCTGTGGCAGGCCCACAGGGACGCGGTCAGGGACAAGACCTGAAGGACGCGGCCGCTGCGCCGCTGGAGGATGGACCGATGAACGTCGTCGAAAAGTTCGAGCACGAGCAGATCGCCAAGCTGATGGAAGGCAAGGAAATCCCTGTCTTCGCTCCGGGCGATACCGTGCGTGTCGCGGTGCGCGTGGTCGAGGGTACGCGCGAGCGCATCCAGAACTACGAGGGTGTCTGCATCGCGCGCAAGAACCGGGGGCTCAACTCCTCGTTCACCGTGCGCAAGCTCAGCTACGGCGAGGGCGTCGAGCAGGTCTTCCCGCTCTATTCCCAGCGCATCGCCAGCATCACCGTGGTGCGCCGCGGCGATGTCCGCCGCGCCAAGCTCTATTACCTGCGTGGCCGCACCGGCAAGGCCGCCCGTATCGCCGAGAAGCGCGACGAGCGTCCCAAGAAGGCCGGCAAGTAACATCTCGCTGCGGCGTCCCGCGCCGGTTCAGGTGGCGGTAACGCCCCTCCTCGACGCGGACCGCCATCAGGAAAGGGCGAACCCGTCATGACGACCCCCCGGACCCTCTTCGACAAGATCTGGGACAGGCACCGCGTCGCGCTCAACGACGACGGCACGGCCGTGCTCTATGTCGACCGCCATCTGGTCCACGAAGTCACCAGCCCCCAGGCCTTCGAGGGCCTCAAGCTCGCCGGCCGCGCCGTGCGCCGCCCCGAGGCGACGCTGGCCGTGGCCGACCACAACGTCCCGACCAGCGACCGCAGCGCCGGCATTGCCGATGAGGAATCGCGCATCCAGGTCGAGACGCTGGAGCAGAACTGCCGCGACTTCGGCGTGCCCTATTTCGAGATGGACGACATCCGCCAGGGCATCGTCCATATCATCGGGCCTGAGCAGGGGTTCACCCAGCCGGGCATGACCATCGTCTGCGGCGACAGCCACACCTCGACCCACGGCGCCTTCGGGGCGCTGGCCTTCGGCATCGGCACGTCGGAGGTCGAGCATGTGCTCGCCACCCAGACCCTGGTGCAGTCCCATCCGAAGAACATGCGCGTCACGGTCGACGGCGAGCTGCCCGTGGGCATCACCGCCAAGGACGTGATCCTGGCGATCATCGGCAAGATCGGCACCGCCGGCGGCACCGGCCATGTCATCGAGTTCGCCGGTTCGGTGATCCGCGGCCTCTCGATGGAAGGCCGCATGACGGTCTGCAACATGACCATCGAGGGCGGCGCGCGTGCCGGCCTGATCGCGCCCGACGAGACGACCTTTGCCTATCTGAAGGGCCGCCCGATGGCACCCGGTGCCGGCGACTGGGAGAAGGCCGTCGCCTACTGGAAGACGCTGCCTTCCGATCCCGGCGCGACCTACGACAAGGAAGTCCGCCTCGACGCCGCCGACATCGTGCCGCAGGTCACCTGGGGCACCAGCCCGCAGGACGTGCTGCCGATCACCGGCGTCGTGCCCGATCCCGAGGCCGAGGCCGACGAGGACAAGCGCAACGCCATCAAGCGTTCGCTGGCCTACATGGGCCTGACCCCCGGCACGCCGCTCTCGGAGGTCAAGATCGACCGCGTCTTCATCGGCTCCTGCACCAACGGGCGCATCGAGGACCTGCGCGCCGTCGCCGCCGTCGCCCGTGGCCGCAAGGTCTCGGGCCACGTCAACGCGATGGTCGTGCCCGGTTCGGGCCTGGTGAAGAAGCAGGCCGAGGAGGAAGGCATCGACAAGGTCCTGATCGAGGCCGGTTTCGACTGGCGCGAGCCGGGCTGCTCGATGTGCCTGGCGATGAACGCCGACAAGCTGGAGCCGGGCGAACGCTGCGCCTCGACCTCCAACCGCAACTTCGAGGGCCGCCAGGGCCGCGGCGGGCGCACCCATCTGGTGAGCCCCGCCATGGCCGCCGCCGCCGCCATCAAGGGCACGCTCGCCGACGTGCGCGAGCTGGCGGACTAGACGGCCACACATCCTCTTCCTCATGCCCGCGAAGGCTGGCATCCAGACGCACCGACGGTGCGCGAGGGGCAGGGGCCGGAGGATGGCCGAATCCACAGCGCTGCATGCAGGCGCCTGTGCTTATGGATGCCCGCCTTCGCGGGCATGAGGAGAAGAAAGGGTGAGGGGCGCTTCTGCTCCACCCTTTGAGGAGAGGACGGGATGGAAAAGTTCACCACGCTGACCGGCATCGCGGCACCCCTGCCGATGATCAACGTCGATACCGACATGATCATCCCCAAGCAGTTCCTCAAGACGATCAAGCGCACGGGCCTGGGCAAGCATGCCTTCGACGAGATGCGTTATGGCGACGGCGGCAAGGAGAACCCGGACTTCGTGCTCAACCGAGAGCCCTACCGCAAGGCCTCGATCCTGGTCGCCTACGACAACTTCGGCTGCGGCAGCTCGCGCGAGCACGCGCCCTGGGCGCTCGCCGACTTCGGCTTCCGCTGCGTCATCGCGCCGAGCTTTGCCGACATCTTCTTCAACAACTGCGTCAACAACGGCATCCTCTGCATCCAGATGCCCAAGGCGCAGGTCGAGGCCCTGGTCAAGGACGCCGAACTGGGCGCCAACTCCCGCTTCACGGTCGACCTCGAAGCCCAGACGATCACCCGCCCCGACGGCTCGACCATGACCTTCGAGATCGAGCCGTACCGCAAGGAGCGCCTGCTCAACGGCCTCGATTTCATCGGCCTGACGCTGCAGAAGGACGCCGCCATCGCCGACTACGAGAACAGGCGCAAGGCGCAGACTCCCTGGCTCTGAACCCTGCCGCCGCCGCCGACCTGTGCTGAAAGGACCCTGACGTGAGCGCCAACAAGAAGCTTCTCCTGCTGCCCGGCGACGGCATCGGCCCCGAGGTCATCGGCGTCACCCGCCGCGTGGTCGAATGGTTCGACAAGCGCGGCGTGCTTGCCTTCGACATGGACGAGGGCCTGATCGGCGGCGTCAGCTACGATGCCCATGGCACGCCGCTGACCGACGAGACGCTGGAGCGCGCCAAGCTCGCCGACGCCGTGCTTCTGGGCGCCGTCGGCGGACCCAAGTGGGACGACCTGGAATTCTCCAAGAAGCCCGAGCGCGGCCTGCTCAGGATCCGCAAGGAGATGGGGCTGTTCGCCAACCTGCGCCCGGCCGTGGTCTTCCCGGCCCTGGCCGAGGCGTCCTCGCTCAAGACCGAACTGGTCTCCGGCCTCGACATCATGATCGTGCGCGAGCTCACGGGCGGCATCTACTTCGGCGAACCCCGCGGCATCGAGGACCTGGGCAACGGCGAGCGCCGCGGCTTCAACACCCTGGTCTACACCACCTCCGAGATCCGCCGCGTCGGCCGTGTCGCCTTCGAGCTGGCGAGGAAGAGGAGCGGCAAGCTCTGCAGCATCGACAAGGCCAACGTGCTCGAATGCACCGTGCTCTGGCGCGAGGAGATGACAAGGCTGGGCAAGGAGGAGTTCCCGGACGTCGCGCTCTCCCACATGTACGTCGACAACGCCGCCATGCAGCTCGTGCGCGCGCCCAAGCAGTTCGACGTCATCGTCACGACCAACATGTTCGGCGACATCCTCTCGGACTGCGCGGCCATGCTCACCGGCTCGCTCGGCATGCTGCCCTCGGCCTCGCTGGGCGCGCAAAGCGGCGGGCGTATTCCCTCGCTCTACGAACCCGTGCACGGCTCGGCCCCCGACATCGCCGGCAAGGACATGGCCAATCCGCTGGCCACCCTGCAGAGCTTCGGCATGATGCTGCGCTACAGCTTCGACCTGCAGGACCAGGCCGACCTGATCGATACCGCCATCGCCAACATCCTGGCCAGCGGCCTGCGCACCGCCGACATCATGCAGGAGGGCAAGGCCAAGGTTTCGACCAGCGTCATGTCCGACGCCATCATCAGGGAACTGGACAAGCTCACCGCATAGGACTATCCAGCGCGCCATCATGGAACGTCGTCCTTTCGCATGCGCAGAATGCCTCGTGGCTCCGGCCGCGCTGCTGGCCGTTGCGGCGACGAAAACCACCACCATGACGGCGGGAGGCTGACCAGCGGCCCGGTCAGCATCCTGAACATGTTCGAGAAGAGGGGCCGCAGGGCCCCTTTTTTGTTGGGCCTCTTTTGGCAACGGCGGCGCGCGATCCCACATGCACGGTCTGCCCCGCGATGGAGAACAAGACGATGGGCTACAAGGTTGCGGTTGTCGGCGGCACGGGTGCCGTGGGTTCCGAGATGCTTTCGATCCTGGCCGAGCGGAAGTTCCCGGTCGACGAGGTCGTGGCACTCGCCTCGCGCAATTCGGTCGGGCGCGAGATCAGCTTCGGCGAGGACAAGACGCTGAAGGTGCAGGACCTGGAGACCTTCGACTTCCGCGGCACCGACATCGCACTGTTCTCGCCGGGCGCCAAGGTTTCCGACATCCACGCCCCGCGCGCGGCCGCGGCCGACTGCATCGTCATCGATAACACCTCGCGCTTCCGCTACGACGAGGACATCCCGCTGATCGTGCCCGAGGTGAACCCGCAGCACCTGGAGATGTACGAGAACCGCTACATCATCTCCAACCCCAACTGCTCGACGATCCAGATGGTCGTGGCATTGAAGCCCCTGCACGATCTCGCGCGCATCCGGCGCGTCGTGGTGGCGACCTACCAGGCCACGGGCGGGGCGGGCAAGAAGGGCATGGACGAACTCTTCGACCAGACCAAGAAGAAGTTCCAGAACCAGGTCCAGGCGCCCGACGTCTTCCAGAAGGAGATCGCCTTCAACTGCATCCCCCAGATCGACGTCTTCATGGACGACGGCTCGACCAAGGAGGAGTGGAAGATGGTGGTCGAGACGCAGAAGATCCTCGATCCCGCCATCAAGGTCAGCGCCACCTGCGTGCGTGTGCCGGTGTTCGTGGGCCATGCCGAGGCGGTCAACGTCGAGTTCGAGAGCCCGCTCTCGGTGATCGACGCCCGCGACCAGCTGCGCGAATCCGACGGCGTCGTCGTCTTCGACAAGCGCGAGCCCGGCGGCTACATCACCCAGAAGGACTGCGCTGGCGAGGATGCCGTCTACGTCAGCCGCATCCGCCAGGACACCACGGTCGAGTTCGGCCTGTCGATGTGGATCGTCTCGGACAACCTGCGCAAGGGTGCTGCGCTCAATGCGGTGCAGATCGCCGAGGAACTCGACCGCCGCTTCCTCAAGGGTGCCCTCGACAAGGCAAGCTGATGGCGGAAAGCCGGGGCGGCCGCGGCGGGGCGCCGTTGCTCCGCCGGCCGCCGGTTCCGCAGGTACGCTGCAAGACGTGCCGCCTACCGGGGCCGCGCAATCTGAGTCACTATGGTCCCAGAGCCGGGGGAGTGCATCGATGAGCAGTGGAACGGACAAGGTCTTCGACAAGGTGACCGATCCGAACGATTTCACCTTCAACAAGGAGGTCGTCTCGGTCTTCGACGACATGGTCAGCCGCTCGGTGCCGTTCTACGACGAGATGCAGCGCATGACCGCCGAGCTGGCGCAGGACTTCGCCCAGGACGAAACCAACGTCTACGACATCGGCTGCTCGACCGGCACCACGCTGCACCTGCTCGACGGCGCCATCGAGAACCGCAACGTCACGCTGATCGGGATCGACAACTCGGCCGACATGCTGGCCAAGGCCCGCGAGAAGCTCGACGCGGCCGGGCTCAACCACCCTTACGACCTCAAGCTGGGCGACGTGCA
Source organism: Pseudomonadota bacterium (assembly GCA_027592745.1). Taxonomy (GTDB): domain Bacteria; phylum Pseudomonadota; class Alphaproteobacteria; order SP197; family SP197; genus CALGGB01. The sequence goes on from JAQCLG010000056.1 coordinate 9,717, forward strand.
GAAGGGCCTGGACCTGCGCAATGCCTCGGTCGTCACCATGCTGCTGACCCTGCAGTTCATCCGCCCGCTCTACCGCGAGCGGCTGCTGCGCGACCTGCACGAGGGCATGGTCGAGAACGGCTGCCTGATCCTGATCGAGAAGCTGACCAGCGAGGACACCCTCTTCAACCGGCTCTTCATCAAGCACTACTACGACTACAAGCGCCGCCGGGGCTATTCGAACACCGAGATCTCGATGAAGCGCGAGGCGCTCGAGAACGTGCTCATCCCCTACCGCCTGGAGGAGAACATCGACCTGCTCAAGGTCGCCGGCTTCCGCCACGTCGAGATGTTCTTCCGCTGGTACAACTTCTGCGGCATCGTTGCGGTCAAGAGCACCGATGCCGAAGGACGCATGGCGTGAGCGACAAGAGCCTCTTCGTCCGCATCGGGGACTTCTTCTTCAAGTACCGCAACGTCATCTTCCCGGTTGCGATCTTCGCCAACCTGCTGGCGATCCCGCCGGGCAATAGCTACTTCGGCGTCGAGGCCTACGACGTCTGGATCGACTGGATCGGCGTCGCCGTGGTCTGCGCCGGCCTTGTCCTGCGCGGCGCCATCATCGGCTTTGCCTACATCAAGCGCGGCGGCCTGGACAAGAAGGTCCATGCCGACGATCTCGTGACGGAAGGCTTCTTTGCGGCCGGGCGCAACCCGCTCTATGTCGGCAACATGCTGATCTACACCGGCATCTTCCTGATGCAGGGCGGCTGGCCCGCCCTGATCGGCCCGCTGGTCTTTTTTGCCATCTACTCGGCGATCATCGCGGCGGAGGAACACTTCCTGCGCAACAAGTTCGGCGCGGCCTTCGAGGCCTACTGCGCCACGACGCCGCGCTGGGGCATCCGCCTCTCGGTGCTGCGCAAGGTGCTGCCCGGCATGCACTACGACTGGCGCCGGGTCGTGGCCAAGGACTACACGACCTTCGCGAACGCGATCCTCGCCATGGTCCTGGTCAGCCTGATGGAAGTGTTGCACCACGGCACCCGGGCGGGTGTGGTCGATGCGCTGCCGATCTTCATCGGGGCCTTCCTGGCCATCGGCCTGGCGGTGCTCGCCATCCGCCTGCTCAAGAAACGCACGGACCTGCTGCGCACCTGATGACAGGCGGCCTCAGCCCAGCGGTGTGACCGCCACCGCCAGGCTCGGACCGGCGATCTCGCCCTGCGCGGCGACCAGGGCCATCTCGGAAACGCCCAGTTCGGCGGTATGGCGCAGCACGCCGTGGGTCGCCGCCAGGGCATGGGCGAGCGCCCCTTCCAGCGGCTCGCCGGCGAGCGTCGCGCCCGTGAACACCGCGGCCATCAGGTCGCCGGCGCCGTCGACCGGAACGTCGAGGCGGGGAACGCTGGCCTGCCAGGCGCCCTTGCCGTCGACCGCGATGACGGGGATCGTCTCGGGATAGTCGTCGCGCGCCTCCAGGGAGGTCACCACCACCGTTTCGGGCCCCATGGCGCGGACCTCGCGGGCCGCCTCCAGGGCGGCGGCAACGCCGCGCACGGGGCGCCCGACCAGAAATTCCAGCTCCATGTGGTTCGGGAACAGCAGGTCGGCGCGGGGCACGATGTGGTCGCGCAGGTACTCGGGCACGCCGGGTTTGACGAAAAATCCGTCCTCGTTGCCCATCACGGGGTCGCAGGCGTAGAGCGCCCGGGGATTGGCCGCACGCACGGCGTCCAGGGCATGGAGCACGACCTCGCCCAGTTCGGGGCCGCCGATGTAGCCGGTCAGCAGGCAGCAGCAGCGCTCCAGGCCGCGGGCGGCGACGCCGTCGACAACATCGCGGATCCAGTCGAGGTCGAGCGGGCGGCCCTTGAACGCACCCCAGCCCAGGTGGTTGGAAAAGACCACCGTGGGAATGGCGTCGACCTCGAAGCCCAGGAGCTGCAGCGGCAGCACCGCGGCGTCGAGTCCGACATGGCCGCGCGCGACATGCGACTGGATGGTGAGTATGTCCATGGACCTCTATCGCTCCCGGCGGTTGTCGCCCGCGTCTGCCTGACTATAGTACGCCGCCTCATGCCAGCGGGAGGTCCCATGCCGCGCAACGTTCGTCCGCGCCGTAGCGTGCTCTACATGCCAGGTTCCAACGCCCGTGCGCTGGAGAAGGCCAAGGATATCCCCGCCGACGGCCTGATCTTCGACCTCGAGGACGCCGTGGCACCCGATGCCAAGGACGAGGCTCGCGCCCAGGTCTGCGCCGCGATCCGCGGCGGCGGCTACGGCAACCGCGAGCTGATCGTGCGGGTCAACGGCCTGACCAGCCCCTGGGGTCGCGAGGATATCGTCGCCGCCTCGACCTGCGGCGCCCACGGCCTGCTGCTGCCCAAGGTCCAGGGTGCCGGCTACATCCGCGAGGTGCTCTCGATCATGGATGTCGCCGACGCGCCCGAGACGACGACGATCTGGTGCATGATGGAAACCCCGCTGGCCATGCTGCATGCCGAGCGCATCGCCGCGGCCAGTCCGCGCATCGGCGCCCTGGTCATGGGCACCTCGGACCTGACCAAGGACCTCCAGGCCCACCACACGCGCGACCGCCTGCCGCTGGTCACCAGCCTGGGCATCTGCATGCTCGCCGCGCGCGCCTTCGACATCGCCATCCTGGACGGCGTCCATCTCGACCTCGACGATGCCGAGGCGTTCGAGACGATCTGCCACCAGGGCCACGACATGGGCTTCGACGGCAAGACGCTGATCCACCCCAAGCAGGTCGAGCCGGCCAACCGCATCTTCGGACCCTCCGAGGAGGAGATCAAAGGCGCCCGCCGCATCATCGAGGCCCATGCCGAAGCCTCGCGGGCAGGCAAGGGTGTCATCGTGGTCGACGGCAAGCTGGTCGAGAACCTGCACGTCCAGGAGGCGCGCCGCACGCTGGCCCTCGCCGAGGCGATCGGCAAGTTCGCCGGAGACGCGGCATGAGCGCCAGACCCGGCAACTTCTTCGAGGATTTCAGGATCGGCGCGGTGCTCAACCATGCCACGCCGCGCACCCTGACCACGGGCGACACCGCGCTCTATACCGCGCTCACCGGCTCGCGCTTTGCCCTCCACAGCGCCGATACCTTTGCGCGAGCCTGCGGCCTGCCCCAGGCGCCGGTCGACGACATGCTGGTGTTCCACATCGTCTTCGGCAAGACGGTGCCGGACGTCTCGCTCAACGCCGTGGCGAACCTGGGTTATGCCGACGGCCGCTGGGGCGTGCCGGTCTATCCCGGCGACACGCTCAAGACCGTATCCACGGTGATCGGCAAGCGCGAGCTCTCCAACGGCAAGGCCGGCGTCGTCTGGGTCGAATCGGTGGGCACCAACCAGCGCGGCGAGACGGTGCTGGAATATGTCCGCTGGGTCATGGTCAACAAGCGCGACGCCGCCAGCAAACCTTGCGAGCCCGAGGTGCCGACCCTGCCCGAGGCGGTCGATGCGACCACGCTGCAGGTTCCGGCCGGCCTCGATCTCTCGGGCTACGACGTCGCCGCGGCAGGCGATGTCCGCCTGTGGGAGGACGTCGCGGCGGGCGACCGGATCGACCATGTCGACGGCATGGCGATCGAGGAGGCCGAACACCAGATGGCCACGCGCCTCTACCAGAACACGGCCAAGGTGCATTTCGACCTGCACCGGGCCTCCGAGACGCGCTTTGGCCGCCGCATCGTCTATGGCGGCCATGTCATCAGCCTGGCCCGCGCGCTTTCCTTCAACGGCCTGGCCAACGCCTGCCGGCTGGTCGGCCTCAACGGCGGGCGCCACACCGCGCCGAGTTTTGCCGGCGACACTATCTACGCCTGGTCGGAAATCCTCGAGAAGGCGGCACTCAAGGGGCGCACGGATGCCGGCGCGGTGCGCATCCGCACCGTCGCCACCAAGAACTGTCCTTGCGAGGACTTCCCCGACCTGGGCGAGGACGGCAAGGACGATCCGGCCAAGGTGCTCGACCTCGACACCTGGGTCCTGATGCCGCGCCGCGCAGGCTGACGGGGCGGCTGGGGAGCGAGCATGGAACGGTTCATCGGCGGCTGTCTCTGCGGCAACGTCCGGTTCGTGGCCACGGGCGCGCCGTACCGGGTCGGGTTGTGCCACTGCCTGGACTGCTGCAAGCATCACGGCGCTCTGTTCCATGCCTCCGCGATCTTCCCCGAGACCGCGGTGACGGTCGAAGGCGAAACCGGCCAGTACCTGGGCCGCCACTTCTGCCCGCGCTGCGGCTCCTCGGTCTTTGCCCGCACCGCAGACGAGATCGAGATCAACCTCGGCAGCCTCGATGCCCCCGACCAGCTGACGCCGACCTACGAAAGCTGGACCATCCGCCGGGAGGCCTGGCTGCCGCCGTTTCCGCTCCGCCACCGCTACGCGCGCGACCGCGACCATGGCGGCCGGTCCGAAGGGTAGGGCGACCTGCCCGCCGGGGTCGTGGCGCGATCCTCCGGCCGGCCCCAGCTCTTCGTTGACCGGGACCGGGCCGGGCACCTAAAGTCATCCTGCTCGTTGCGGTGCAGCACATCCGGGGTCGCCGGCATCGCGTACAAGCCCCTGAAGGAGCTCCCGACCATGGCCGATGCCCGCAATCGACCGCTTTCGCCGCATCTGCAGGTCTATCGCCCGCAGATCACCTCCGTGCTGTCGATCACCCACCGGGCGACCGGCATCGTGCTCTCGCTGGGATCGGTCTTCCTGGTGCTCTGGCTGCTGGCTGCCGCGGCCGGCCCGCGCAGCTTCGAGATCGCCCAGGACTGCGCCGGCTCCTGGCTGGGCTACGCCTTCCTCTTCTGCTTCTCGGTGGCGCTGTTCTACCACCTGCTCAACGGCATCCGGCACCTGTTCTGGGACACCGGGCACGGCTTCGAGCTGGCGACCGCGACCCGCACCGGCTGGGCCGTGGTGATCGGCGCGGTGATGCTGACCGCAGTCGCCTGGATCCTGGGCCTGCGCATCGTGGGAGGGCTGTGACGATGTCGAGCAAACAGCAGCGCCGCCTTGGCCCCTCGCGCACCGGCACGACCCATTTCTGGCATCAGCGGCTGACCGCGATCGCGCTGATCCCGCTCACCCTGTTCTTCGTCGGCCTGCTGCCCAACCTGGCCGGCGCCACCCACCGCGAGTTCGTCACCCTGATGCACTTCCCGGTGACGCCGATCCTGCTTGTCCTGCTGGTCGGCGTCGGCCTGTGGCACATGAAGCTCGGCCTGCAGACGATCATCGAGGACTACGTCCACGGCGAGGGCTGCAAGCTCGCGCTGCAGATCACCATGACGTTCGGCACCGTCCTGCTCGGTGTCGCCGGGGTCATCGCCCTGGTCATGCTCGCAGCCATGCCCCCAGCCTGAAGCCCGGAGAAGGAACGTCATGGCGCCCGCTTCGCCTGCCTACAAGATCGTTGACCATTTCTACGACGTGATCGTCGTGGGAGCCGGCGGCGCCGGATTGCGCGCCACGCTGGGCCTGGCCGAGGCCGGGCTGTCGACCGCCTGCATCACCAAGGTCTTCCCGACGCGCAGCCACACCGTCGCCGCCCAGGGCGGCATCTCGGCGGCACTCGGCAACATGGGCCACGACGACTGGCGCTTCCACATGTACGACACCATCAAGGGGTCGGACTGGCTGGGCGACCAGGACGCCATCGAGTACATGTGCAAGTCGGCCCCGGCGGCCGTGATCGAGCTGGAGCACTACGGCGTGCCGTTCTCGCGCACCGCCGAGGGCAAGATCTACCAGCGCGCCTTCGGCGGCATGACGACCGACTACGGCGAAGGCACCGCCCAGCGCACCTGCGCGGCGGCCGACCGCACCGGCCACGCCATGCTGCACACGCTCTACCAGCAGTCGCTGCGCCACCAGGCCAAGTTCTTCCTGGAATACTTCGCGCTCGACCTGATCATGGACGACGAGGGCAACTGCCGCGGCGTCATGGCCTGGTGCCTGGAGGACGGCACGCTGCACCGCTTCGGCGCCCACATGACGATCCTGGCGACCGGCGGCTACGGGCGCTGCTACTTCTCCTGCACCTCGGCGCACACCTGCACGGGCGACGGCAACGGCATGGCATTGCGCGCCGGCCTGCCGCTCCAGGACATGGAGTTCGTGCAGTTCCACCCCACCGGCATCTACGGTGCCGGCGTGCTCATCACCGAGGGCGTGCGCGGCGAGGGCGGTTATCTCGTCAACTCCGAGGGCGAGCGTTTTATGGAGCGCTACGCGCCGCACGCCAAGGACCTGGCCAGCCGCGACGTCGTCTCCCGCTCGATGACGGTGGAGATCCGCGAGGGCCGCGGCGTCGGTCCCGAGAAGGACCACATCTTCCTCAAGCTCGACCACCTCGATCCGGCGATCATCCACCAGCGCCTGCCGGGCATCTCCGAGAGCGCCAGCATCTTTGCCGGCGTCGACGTCACCCGCGATCCCATCCCGGTGCTGCCGACGGTGCACTACAACATGGGCGGCGTGCCGGCGAACTACCACGGCGAGGTCGTCACCCTGCGCGACGGCGATCCCGATGCCGTGGTGCCGGGGCTGATGGCCGCGGGCGAGGCCGCCTGCGTCTCGGTCCACGGCGCCAACCGGCTGGGCTCCAACTCGCTGCTCGACCTCGTCGTCTTCGGCCGGGCCGCCGCGGCGCGTGCGGCCGAGCTGATCAAGCCCAACGGTCCGCGCCGGGAGCTGCCCAGGGGGGCGGGCGAGGCCGCGATCGAACGCCTCGACCGCCTGCGCCACGCCAGCGGCGGCACGCCGACCTCGGCGATCCGCGACCGCATGCAGCGCACCATGCAGAACGATGCCGCGGTCTTCCGCACCCAGGAGACCCTGAAGCAGGGCGTGGCGAAGATGAACGAGGTCTTTGCCAGCTTCTCCGACGTCTCGGTCTCCGACCGCTCGATGATCTGGAACACCGACCTGCTGGAGACGCTGGAACTCGACAACCTGCTCTCCCAGGCGGTGGTGACGATCAACTGCGCCGAGAACCGCAAGGAAAGCCGTGGCGCCCATGCCCGCGAGGACTTCTCCGAGCGCGACGACGAAACCTGGATGAAACACACGATCTGCTGGCTGACGCCGGACGGCAAGCCGACCATCGACTACCGCCCGGTCCACATGAACACCCTGACCGACGATGTCGCGCCCGTGCCGCCCAAGGCGCGGGTCTACTGAGCTGGGGCCGCCGATGATGCCTTTCGCCCGCTTGCTGGTTGCCACCGCGGTGCTCTGTGGGATGTCGCTTTCGGCGTCCCTGGGAGCCGAGGAACAGTGGCACAAGTCGCAACTGACGCTGCCTCAGGCTCTCGTCGAGGGTTATCGCGTGGTCGATACCTACCACAATGGCGAAGGTCACCTGTTCTTCGTGCTTCAGCTCGATGCCCGCATCCTGCTCTGCTCCTTCAAGGAGACACAGGACGAGGTCTGCGTCGGGCTGTTCCCCAATTGATGAAGGCAAGGAAAAGCACCGATGGCTGAATTCCGCCTGCCCAAGAACTCCCGCATCAAGCCGGGCAAGAGCCACAAGCCGCCCGAGGGCGCCAGGCGCAAGACCACGTTCAAGGTCTACCGCTACGATCCCGACAGCGGGGAGAACCCGCAGATGGACACCTACGAGGTCGATCGCGACCGCTGCGGTCCCATGGTCCTGGACGCGCTGATCAAGATCAAGAACGAGACCGATCCGACGCTCGCCTTCCGCCGCTCCTGCCGCGAGGGCATCTGCGGCTCCTGCGCCATGAACATCGACGGCACCAACACGCTGGCCTGCACCAAGCCGATCGACGACGTGAAGGGCGAGGTGAAGATCTATCCGCTGCCCCACATGGAGGTGGTGCGCGATCTCATCCCCGACCTGACCCACGCCTACGAGCAGCTCGCCTCGGTCAAGCCCTGGATGCGCACCGAGACCCCGGTCTCGCCGACCCAGGAGCGCCTGCAGAGCCCGGAGGACCGGGCCAAGCTCGACGGCCTCTACGAGTGCATCCTGTGTTTCTGCTGCACCACGAGTTGCCCCAGCTACTGGTGGAACCCGGAGCGCTACCTGGGCCCCGCCACCCTGCTGCAGGCCTACCGCTGGATCGCCGACAGCCGCGACGAGGCGACCAACGAACGGCTCGACGAGCTGGAGGACCCCTTCAAGCTCTACCGCTGCCACACCATCATGAACTGCACCAAGACCTGCCCCAAGCACCTCAACCCGGCCAAGGCGATCGCCGAGACCAAGAAGCTCATGGTCGAACGCCAGGGGTGACGGCGGCAGGCGCCGACTGAACATCGAGAGGCTCGTGTCGACCGGCACGAGCCTCTTTTCTTGCGGACCGTCGGCGGATCAGCCCCCCACCAGTGCGCCGAAGACGAGGCCGACCAGGATCGCGCCGGTGATGCTGAGCCCCAGGTAGGCGGCAAAGACGCGGGGTTTGACCAGGGACCAGACCGCGGCCATGGCGGGGATCGAGCTCACCGCACCTGCGACCATGAAGGCGAGGCCGGCGCCGGGGCTCATGCCCTGTTCGATCAGGCCGGCGACCAGGGGTGGGGCGACATAGCTGTTGAGATAGGCCGGCATGCCGACCAGGGCGGCGATCGCGACGCCGCCGATGCCCTGGCCGCCGAGCACCGAGGCGATGGCGTCGGCCGGAACATAGGTGATCAGCAGGGCTTCCAGCAGATAGGCCAGCGCCATCCACTTCAGCAGGAAGATGCCGTTGACCCGGGCCTCCTCGGCGAAGGTGGCGCGCCGGGCCGGCTCGCGCCAGAAACGCCAGACCGGACGGCCCTCGAAGGGCGAGGGGCCGCAGCCGCAGCAGCCGCCCTTGCCGCGCGCGCGCAGCGGCGCGGCAAAGGCGCCCTGCGTCATGATCGCACGCAAGGCAAAACCGCCCATCAGGCCGATGGCGACGGCGGCCACGGCCTTGGCCAGGGCGAACTCCCAGCCCAGGGCGGCGGCGGTGATGAACAGTGTCGGCGGATCGATCAGGGGCGAGGCGAGCCAGAAGGCCATCACCGCCGGCAGCGGCGCGCCCAGCGCCAGCAGGCCGGCGATGAAGGGGATGACCTCGCAGGAGCAGAACGGCGCCAGGCCTCCGAACAGGGCGGCAAGCACGATCATGCGGGAAAGCCGCCCCTGGAAGGCGCGGGCGACCAGGGCCTCCGCACCGGTCGCCTTGAGCGAGGCGATCAGGCCGACGGCGATGACGATGTAGGGCAGGGTGGAGAGCAGGGCATCGGCGGCGATGCCCAGGATCGGGCCGGTGCGGTCGGGGTCGAGCAGGGCGACGCCGAGCGGCACCAGGGCGATCAGCAGCCAGACGCTGGCGAGGTGGCCGAGGCCGCGGCGCAGGCCGCTGCCGGGAGCAAGGCTGAGATCGGTCATGGCCGTTCTCCCCGGCCGGCGGGGACAAGGGCGCGCAGCAGGCCGTTGGCGGAGGGTTCGCTGCAGCAGGCTTCCAGCAGGAACCCGGCCAGCGCCTGCAGCCGGTCGTAGGCCGCGCGGCTGACGATGGAGCGGCCCTGCTTTTCCTGCTCGACCAGGCCGGCGGCGGCGAGGAACTTCAGGTGATGGGCCAGGGTCGATGCCGGGATGGCGAGGCGCTCCTGGATCTCGCCCACGGTGAGGCCGCCCTCGCCGGCGCGCACCAGGGCGAGCAGGACGGCAAGGCGCGGCTCGGAACCGGCGGCGGCAAAACCCTGGGCGGCTTCCTCGATGGCGATCATGGCAGGTGCTCCGTTCGACCCGATAAAACCATAAAACCGGTTTTATCGAAATGAGTCAAACGGGAATCTCAGTCCTGCGGCGCGAAGACCTCGATGGGGTCCGGCACGCCGCGCAGGGCGTGGCTTCCCAGCGACTGCCGGGGGCCATCGACCAGGTGGGCGAAGGCGGCGCTGGCGAGCAGCGGGCGTTCGAGCACCTTGGTCAGGGTCTCGATGCGGGCGACCTGGTTGGCCGCTGGGCCGATGGCGGTGAACTGCAGGCGCTGGGGCACGCCGATGTTGCCGTAGGTCAGGTCGCCGACATGCAGCGCGACGCCGCAGGACACCGCGGGCAGGGCGGCCGCCGAACGCTCGACATTGAGCGCCGCCAGCCGGTCGAGGGCCTCGAAGGCCGCCCGTTCGGCCGCCGCCGCGGCCTGGCGTTCGCTCTGTCGCCCGGTGGGAAAGAGCGCCAGCACCGCATCGCCGATCAGCAGCAGGACCTCGCCGCCCTGCTCGATCACCGGTCCGGCCGTGGCCTCGAAGACGGCGTTGAGGGTCGCCAGATAGTCCTGCGGTGCCAAGGTTTCGGCCAGCCGCGTCGAGTTGCGCATGTCGGAGAACCAGATCACCGCATGCACGGTCTCGGTGTCGCCGCGCCGGATGTTGCCGCCCAGAACCTTGGCGCCCGCATCGGCGCCCAGGTAGGCGGTCAGCACGTTCTGGGCGATCTCGGTCTTGATGCGGATCTTGGCCGCCACGGCCAGCCGCTTCTGGATGCGCCGCAGGGCCGCGATGTCGGCATCGACGAAGCCGGAGGGGCGGTCGCTGGTCCAGGACAGGAAGATGCCCGGGCGGTTGCCATTCTCGCGCGGGTCGCCGAAGGGAACATGCGCGGAGATGTAGTCCGTGCCGCCCTGGTCGCGGAAGTCGGCCAGGGCCGGGAAGTCGAACATGGCCTCCTCCCCGGTCAGGCGGCGGCGCACGAAGGGCACGCCGGTCTCGAGCATGTGGAAGAAGGCGCTGGCCCGGAAGACCTCCTCGCCCATCACGCCATGGGGCATCTGGTAGGTGCCCATGCCCTTCTCGCGGTGCCAAGTGTGCCAGACCGCCTCGTAGAGCGGTTGCAGCGTGGCGTGGGAGACCAGGACGCGCCAGATCGGGATGCCCGCGGCGCGCATCCGCTCGCAGCAGCCCCGCACCAGATCGGCCATGGGCGTTTCGGCGAGCGCCTGCTCCATCAGCCAGTCGGCGATGGAATCGATCAGCACGCTGTCGAGGGTGACCTGTTCCTCGGGCTTGGACATCTGCGCAATATGGTGCGGCTTTGTCCCGCGCGCACCCTTCATCGGACTGTCACTTGACGCCGCGCTATCATTTCAACAATTATCGAAGTATGGAAACGAAACATGCCGTCGACGCGCTTGCCGCGCTCGCCCAGGAAACCCGCCTGACCGCCTTTCGCCTGCTCGTCGAAGCCGGGCCGGAGGGTATCGCGGCGGGGGACATCGCGCGCACCCTGGAGGTCGCGCCGCCGACCCTCTCCTTCCACCTCTCGGCCCTCGATCACGCCGGCCTCGTCAGCTCGCGGCGCGATGGCCGCCAGGTCATCTACGCCGCCAATTTCGAGGCCATGGACAGCCTGCTCGCCTTTCTTGCCCGCAACTGCTGCCGGGGCGCGCAAGACTGCCTGCCCTCGCTGCGCCAGACGGCCAGCCGCCGCGGCGCCCCCCCGGGCTGCTGAGAGCCGGTGCGGCTGTCGCAGGACGGTCGCACGGCCGTCATATGCTTCAACTATTATAGAATGGTCGAAATGACCGCATGGGGCGGTAGCAAGGCAAGATCGACGAACCCCGATGGAGAGCCCGGTGAGCGAAAAGACCTACAACGTGCTGTTCCTGTGCCGTCACAACTCGGCGCGCAGCATCATGGCCGAAAGCCTGTTGCGGAAATGGGGCCGTGGCCGTTTCGCGGCCTTCAGCGCCGGCAGCCACCCTGCGGAGAAGGCCCATCCCTCCGCGCTGGCGCTCCTCGAGGCGGCAAAACTCGATACCTCCGGCCTTCGGCCCAAGTCCTGAGACAACTTCTCGGGACCCGATGCGCCGACCATGGACTTCGTCATCACCGTCTGCGAGGCGACCGCCGCAGAGACCTGCCCGGTCTGGCCCGGCGGCCCGATGACGACGAAATGGAGCGTAGAGGACCCCGCGGCCGCACCGGAAGCCCGGCAGGCACGCGCCTTCCGCAACGCCTTCCTGGTGCTCGAGGCGCGCGTCAAGCTGTTCACCGCGCTGCGGGTCGAGACGCTCGATGCCCTCGTGCTCAAGCGCAGCCTCGACGACATCGGCGATCAGGGCGAGACTGGGTCGTGAGCGGTTATCCACGGCGGCGGAGTTTCGTTTGAACCAGGTCAGGACCAAGGCGCAGGACGCGCCCGGCGGCATCGGCGTCTTCGAGAAGTGGCTCAGCCTCTGGGTAGCGCTGTGCATTGCCGCCGGGCTGGCGCTGGGCAACCTGGTGCCGGGCCTGTTCGGCGCGCTGGCCTCCCTGGAGTTCGCATCGGTCAACCTGGTCGTTGCCGTGCTGATCTGGGCGATGGTCTATCCGATGATGGTCAACGTCGACTTCGCCAGCCTCAGCCACATCGGCGACCGGCCCAAGGGGCTCGTCGTCACCATCGTCGTCAACTGGCTGATCAAGCCCTTCACCATGGCGGTGCTGGGCGTGTTCTTCTTCGAGTTCGTCTTTGCACCGTGGATCGAACCCGCCGACGCCCAGGAGTACATCGCGGGGCTGATCCTGCTGGGGGCTGCGCCCTGCACGGCGATGGTCTTCGTCTGGTCCCAGCTTGTTCGGGGCGATGCGACCTACACCCTGGTCCAGGTTTCGGTGAACGACCTCATCATGGTCTTTGCCTTCGCCCCGATCGTCGCGATCCTGCTCGGCGTCACCGACATCGTGGTGCCCTGGGAGACGCTGCTGCTCTCGGTCGGCCTTTATGTCGTGATCCCGCTGGCGGCGGGGGCGATGACGCGGGCGCGGCTGACCGCGGGCGGGCGCGGCGAGGCCGCCGT
>JAQCLG010000057.1 GCA_027592745.1 Pseudomonadota bacterium
CCCCGGCCCCGCCCGCCGGCGGGGCGGCTAGCTCATCGGCCACGTGTGGCGAGCCAGCCGTCGACCGAGCTTTTCGCGAGGTGCTGCAGGTGCAAAACGCTGTGTTCGCTCAGGGATCCGCGACCGCGATCGACCATCAGCCGGCCCGGACGGTAGCCGCGGCTCTTCAGGCCCGCCTGGACCTCCTCGCAGATGCGGTCGTCCTCCGGCTGGGTGAAGTCGGCGCGGAACCGGATCAGCGCCTGCTGCTCGGGCGTCGGATCCTTCGAGGGGAAAAACCAGTCCTCGCAGAAGATGGTGGTGTCGGCGTCGACCGGCAGCCAAGTAAAGGCCGAGAGATAGCCCTGCAGCACGATCTGGAAGCCCATATGCGGCCACAGCGTCCAGGAAGCCTGCTCGCGGCGCACCGAGGCGCGCGCCGCGACGTCGACCGCGGCCAGCACCTTCTCGTGCAGGTTCATGAACTGGCGCTGCCAGATGCCGTGGCAGACGATGTGGTGGCTCTGCTGGTCGATGAACTCCTGCATCAGCATGGGATGCACGGGATCGCAGTGGTAACACTCCGACCAGTTCTCGACGCAGACCTTCCAGTTGGCCTTGACCGGATAAGTGACGCGCCAGGCGTGGACGAGGTCGGCGGACTGCGGCGCGAAGTCGAGCAGCTCCTGCTCCATGCCTGGCGCGGCCCGGGCCAGCGGCACGGCGTCGGGGTCGAGGTTGACGAAGACGAAGCCCGCCATGGTTTCGACACCGACCGCGCTCAGGCGCACCGCCTCGCGGTCGAAGCCTTCGACGTTCTCGCAGTTGGGCGCATTCCGCAGCGCGCCCGTCGTGTCGTAGGCCCAGGCGTGATAGGGGCAGGTGATCGCCGCCTTCACGTTGCCATCGCCCCTGAGCAGCCGGTGGCCGCGGTGCTGGCAGACGTTGTGGAAGGCGCGCAGCGTGCCGTCGCGGCCGCGCAGCACGGCGACCGGCTGGTCGAACAGCTCCACCGTGAAGAAGTCGCCGGGCTGGCGGAGCCGGCTGACATGGCCGACCAGCAGCCAGTTGCGGAAGAAGACTGCCTCCCTTTCAGCGGCGAAGATGTCGGGATCGGTGTAGTAGCGACCGTCGAGGCTCCAGGCCGGATCGTTGCCAGGATCGAAGCTGTCGGTCCCCCCGACGCGATTGATCACGACCATGGCTCGCCCTCCCGCGGCACCCTGCCGCCTGCGCGCGAAAATAGTTGCGCCTGGCTTTCAGCGCTCGCAACCGGAATCGGCAAGATCGTTTCGCTGCGCTAGTCTGTCGCCTGGAGGACTGCCATGGACGACCGTATCCTCGTCATCAACCCCAACAGCAGCACGGACGTGACCGAACGCATGTCCCGTGCGCTCGACGGCCTGCGCTTTGAGGGCGGACCGGTGATCGACTGCATGACGCTGGCGGAGGGCCCGCCCGGCGTGGAGACCGACCGCCACATCGCCGAGGTGGTCGGTCCCATCGTCGCCACCGTCGAGTGGGAGCAAAACCGCACCGCGGCCTTTGTCATCGCCTGTTTCAGCGACCCCGGCCTGCACGCCGCCCGCGAGGCGAGCCGTGTCCCGGTCTACGGCATCGCCCAGTGCGGCTATGCCGCTGCCATGGCGATCGGCGAACGGTTCGGCGTCATCTCGATCCTGCCGCGCGGCGTCGTGCGCCACCGCCGCCACATCGCCTCGCTCGGCCTGCTCGACCGGTTGGCCGGCGACATCGCCATCGACATGGGCGTCACCGAACTGGGCCAGGGCGAGAAGGTACTGGCGCGCATGGCTGCGGTCGGCACGCAGCTCAAGGAGGCCGGGGCCGATGCCGTGGTCATGGGCTGTGCCGGCATGGCACAGTACCGCCGGCCGCTGGAGGAACGCCTGGGCATCCCGGTGATCGATCCGACCCAGGCGGCCACGGCCATGGCGCTGAATGCGGTCCAGGCCGCCCATCTCTGAACCCGGAAGGCAGGAACAAGGCATGAGCAAGCGCGTGTTGACCGTGGGCGCCGCCCAGATGGGCCCCGTGGCCCGCGACGAATCCAAGGCCTCCGCCGTCGCCCGCATGGTCGCACTGATGCGCCAGGCCGCGGGCCGCGGCTGCGATCTCGTGGTCTTCCCGGAACTGGCGCTGACGACCTTCTTTCCCCGCTGGTTCATCGAGGACCAGGGCGAACTCGACCGCTACTACGAGTTCACCATGCCGAGCGTGGAGACGCAGCCGCTGTTCGATGCCGCGCGCGAGCTGAAGCTCGGCTTCCACCTGGGTTATGCCGAGGTCGCGGGCGAGCGACGCTTCAACACCGCGATCCTGGTCGACAAGGGCGGGCAGATCGTCGCCAAGTACCGCAAGATCCACCTGCCCGGCCATACCGAACACGATCCCGGCCGCGAGTTCCAGCATCTCGAGAAGCGCTACTTCGAGGTCGGCGACCTGGGCTTTCCGGTGTGGCAGACCATGGGCGGCAAGCTCGGCATGCTGATCTGCAACGACCGGCGCTGGCCGGAAGCCTTCCGCTGCCTAGGGTTGCAGGGCGTCGAACTGGTGATGATCGGCTACAACACGCCGACCCTGAATGGCCAGACCTTCGAGCCGCCCCATCTGCGCACCTGGCACAACCTGCTCACCATGCAGGCCGGGGCCTACCAGAACGGCACCTGGGTCGTGGGCGTGGCCAAGGCCGGCCTCGAGGACGGCGTCCACATGATGGGCGGCAGCGCGATCGTGAGCCCCAACGGCGAGATCGCGGCACAGGCGGTGACCCTGGGCGACGAGCTGATCGTGGCCGACTGCGATCTCGATGCCGGCGCCTACATCAAGGCCAACATCTTCAACTTCGCAGCCCACCGCCGCACCGAACACTACGGCCTGATCGTCGAGACGACCGGCGTCGTGCCGCCGCGCGGGCGATGAAACACGCCGTTGCCGTCGCCCTGGCCGCCCTTGCCCTGGTCGCCCTGGCGCTGGGGGCCTGGATCGGCGTCAACATCCGCGGCGACGACAACCCCTGGCTGGCGCGCGCCCAGGCCGTGGCCGACGAGAGCGGCTGGCAGGAGGGGCGCATCGACGCCGATGCCTTCCAGCTCACCGCCTTCCGCCGCTTCGACGGCGAGGAGGGCGGCCTGCTCGTCGTCTACATCGAGGGCGACGGTCATGCCTGGGAAAGCCTGACGGAACTCTCCAGCGATCCCACGCCGCGCGACCCGCGGGTGCTGCAGATGGCCGTGCAGGACCCCGCGGCCAGCGTCGCCTACCTGGCGCGGCCCTGCCAGTACCTGCCCGACAACGAACAGCCCTATTGCGGCTCGATGATGTGGTCGCTGTCGCGCTACGCCAGCTACATCGTCGCGGCACTCGATACCGCGGTCGACAGCCTGAAGCGCGAGGCCGGCGCCTCGCGCATCCGCTTGGTCGGCGTCTCGGGCGGCGGCACCCTGGCGGCGCTGATCGCGGCCCGCCGCGACGATGTTGTCGGCCTGGTCACGGTGGCGGCCAACCTCGACCATGACCTGTGGAGCCGGCGGCACAACCTCAGTCCGCTGATCGATTCGCTCAATGCCGCCGATGTCGCGGTGCTGGTCGAGGACATCCCCCAGGTGCACTTCGTCGGCGCCGAGGACACCAACGTCACGCGCGCCGAGGTCGATGCCTATGTCGCGCGCATGGCGGACCCTGCGTTGGTCGATGTCGTCGTCGTGCCCGGCTACAACCACACCTGCTGCTGGGTCGAGAACTGGCCGGGCCTGTTGGGCGACCACCCGGTGGGGCAGCAGAGCAAAGGTGTGAATCCGCTCCAGCCGATCAGGGCGCCTTGCGGCTGAAGACCCAGTCGCGCTCGCTCGATGCCTTCGGGCGGAAGCGGTAACCCTCCTCGGCGAAGTCCTTCATGCCCTCGGGGCGGTCGAGCCGCCGGGTGAGGATGTAGCGGGCCATCATGCCGCGCGCCTTCTTGGCGCTGAAGCTGATGATCTTCTCCACACCGTCGCGCTCCTCGCGGAAGATCGGGGTGATGACCGTGCCGGCGAGTTTCTTCGGGCGTACCACGCCGAAGTATTCGATGGAGGCGAGGTTCACCAGGGTCGCGTCCTCATGGCCCTTCAGGCTCTCGTTGAGCGCCTGGGTCACCCGGTCGCCCCAGAAGTCGTAGAGCGTCTCGCCGCGCCGCGTGGCAAGGCGCGTGCCCATCTCCAGGCGGTAAGGCTGAATCAGGTCCAGGGGCCGCAGCACGCCGTAGAGGCCCGAGAGCAGGCGCAGATGGTCCTGCGCCCAGGCGAGATCCTCCTGCGACAGGCTTGCGGCATCGAGCCCGCGATAGGTATCGCCGGCAAAGGCGAGAACGGCCTGCTTGGCGTTTTCCCGGTCCTGCTCGCCCGCAAAGGCGCGAAAGCGGGCGACATTGAGTTCGGCAAGCTTGTCGGAAAGGTCCATCAGGGCGGCGACCTTGGGCTTGCTCAGCCGTCTCGTCGTCTTCGCCAGCATCAGCGTCTGGTCGAAGAGTGCCGGCTGGGTCGCCGGCAGCTCCTCGGGCGCGGGGGAGAAGTCGAGCGCCTTGGCGGGCGAGACGACCGCCAGCATCACTTGCCCTTCCAGACCGGCTTGCGCTTCTCCAGGAACGCGCGGGCGCCTTCCTTGCCGTCCTCGCTGTATTTCACCTTCGTCTTGGTCGGCAGCATGCCGTTGGCCTCGTAACGTCCGGCCTCCTCGACCGAGAGATGGCCGACCAGCGCGATCATCTCCTTCTCGGCCTGGACCGAAAGCGGGGCGGCCGCGGCGATCTGTTCGGCGATCTCGCGCGCGGCGTCCATCACGTGGCCCTGGGGCGTGACGCGGTTGATCATCTTGTGCTCGAGCGCTTCCCTGGCGTCCATCTTGCGCCCGGTGAAGAGCAGTTCCATGGCGATGCCGCGGGGCAGCTTTTCCAGCAGGCGCGGCACGCTGGGCGCGCCTGTGGTCAGGCCGACGTTGACCTCCGAAAGGAAAAAGACGGCGTTTTCGGAGGCGACCAGGATGTCGGCGGCGAGCGCCAGCTCGAAGCCGCCGGCCACGCAATAGCCGTTGACCGCGGCGATGACCGGCTTCCTCAAGTCCCACATGCGGCTGATGCCGCCGAAGCCGCCGGCGCCGAAGTCGAAATCGGGGTTTTCCTCGGCACCCTCGTTGAGATCCCAGCCGGTGCAGAAGAACTTGTCGCCCGCGCCGGTCAGGATCGCCACGCGCAGCTCGGGATCGTCGCGGAAGCGTTCGAAGGCCGCGCTCATCTTGCGGCTGACCGCCGCGCCGATGGCGTTGGCCTTGGGGTTGTCGAGGGTGACCTCGAAGATGTGGCCGTTGACGCGGGTGTGGACGGTTTCGGACATGGTGGCTTCCGTTGTGGGAGGGCAGGGCGACACCATAGCCGCAGCACGGGCCCGACCCCAAGAGCGCAGGGCAGGCTGCCTGTGGACTGGCCAGCGCCGCCGCGTGGATGTAGGTAGACCCACCCCACGATCCTGCAACGGCATTTCCGCGCCATGTCCCTCGTCATCGCATCCGGCCTGACCATCGCGCACGGCGCCAACACGGTGCTGGCCGATGTCGGATTCACGATCGGCGAGAACGACCGCATCGGCCTTGTTGGGGCCAACGGCAGCGGCAAGTCCTCGCTGCTGGTGACGCTGGCCGGCCGCCACGAGGCCGATGCGGGCACGCTGGCCATGCGCCGGGGCCTGACCATCGCCATGGCCGAACAGGAGGTCCCGCCCACCCTGCTCCCCGTGCCGCTCTACGAGGCGGCACTCGATGCCCTGCCCGCGGCGGTGAGCGACGAGGAGGCCTGGAAGGTCGATGTCATCCTGGAATCCCTGGGGTTCCCCTGGGAGTTCCGCGAGCGGCCGCTTTCGGCGCTTTCGGGCGGCTGGCAGCGCCTGGCGCTGATCGCGCGCGCGCGCCTGCCCGAACCCGACCTGCTGCTGCTCGACGAACCGACCAACCATCTCGATCTCGCCAAGATCCTCCACCTGGAGCGCTGGCTGGAGGAGGAGGTGCGCGGGCCGCTGGTCATGGTCAGCCACGACCGCGAGGTGCTCGACCGCTGCACGACGCGCACACTGTTCCTGCGCGATGCCAAGCTCTACGACTTTCCCGGCGGCTACACGGCCGCGCGCCAGCTTCTGGTCGAGCACGATCTGGCCGCCGCCAGGGCGCGCGAGAGCGAGGAGGTCGAGATCAAGCGCCTGGCGCGCAGCGCCAAGCGCCTGGCGCTATGGGGCAAGGTCTTCGACAACGAGAAGTTCTCGCGGCGCGCCCGCTCCATGGAAAAACGCCTGGAAAAGAAGAAGGCCGACGTCACCTATGTCGCGCCCGCCGACCGGCGCAACCTGGAACTGGCCGAGGGCGAATCCCAGGCCAACATCCTGCTGCGCTGCCGTGACCTGACCGTGGCCATGCCGAACGGCGACCCGCTCTTCCGCATCGAGCGGCTGGCCCTGGCGCGCGGCGACCGGGCGGTCATCATGGGCGCCAACGGCACCGGCAAGTCGACCCTGCTGCGCCACCTGCTACACGAGTACCAGAACCACGGCGACCGCATTGCCGAGGCCTCGACGGTCTATTTCAATCCCCAGGTGGTCGCGGGTTACTTCGACCAGGACCTTTCGCGCCTGCCCGACGACAAGGCCATGTTCGGCTTCTTCACCGGCAGTTTCCCGGTCTCGGACGGGCGCGTGCGCTCCGAACTGATCCGGGCGGGTTTCCCCCATCTCGAGCAGACCCGCCGGATAGGCACCCTGTCGGGCGGCGAAAGGGCGCGCCTGCTCTTCCTGCTGCTGAAGTTCGAGGAACCCAATTTGCTGATCCTCGACGAGCCGACCAACCATCTCGACGTCGACGGGCGCGAGCGGCTGGAGGACGAGATCCTGACCCATGAACTGACCACGATCATGGTCAGCCACGACCGGCGTTTCGTCGACGGCATCGCCAACCGCTTCTTCGTCGTCGACCGCGGCCGCCTGATCGAGACCGACGGCACCGGCAGCTTCTACGATTCGCTGCTGGTGGGTTGAGCCCGGCGGGTCGCGCGGGCGACCTGGGCCTCGCGCCAGAGGATGTAGATGCCGCTGCCGATCAGGATCGCCGCGCCGACCAGGATGGTCGGCGTCGGCACGTCGTTCCAGACCAGGAAACCCAGCAGCACGGCCCAGATCATGGCGGTGTAGTCGAAGGGTGCGAGCACCTGGGGCGGCGCCAGGCTGCAGGCGCTGACCGCCATCATCTGGGCGACCAGCACCATGGCGCCCGAGAGCATCATCAGGCCGACCTGGCCCCAGGTCGGCACCACCCATTCGAACGGCGCAAAGACCGGCATCACGACGATATAGGGCACGTTCATGATCCAGACGACGATCACGGCCGGCTCGGAGGTGGTGAGCTTGCGCGTGATGACGATGGCAAAGGCATAGGTCAGTGCGGCCCCCAGGGCCCACAGCGCGGTCATCTGGAAGATGCCCGTCGAGGGGTTGGCGATCACCAGCACGCCGCACAGGCCCACGATCACCGCGCTCCAGCGGCGCAGACCGACCTTTTCGCCCAGCAGGGGCACCGAAAGGGCGGTCATCATCAGCGGCGCGGCGAAACTCACGGCCGTGGCGTCGGCCAGCGGGATGTCCTTGACCGCCTCGATGAAACAGGCGAGCGAGGCCGAGAAGAACAGGAAACGCCCGAAGTGCAGCGGGAAACGCTTGGTGCGGAACGGCGCCTTCATGCCGGCCCCGCGCAGCAGCAGCACGGAGGTGCCGGCGACGACCACGAACGAGCGGATGAAGAGGATCTCGGAGAAGTGGATGTCGTCGGCCAGCCACTTCAGCACCGCGCTCTGGGAGGTGAAGAAGAAGGCCGCCGTGCACCACATCAGGATGCCGCGCACGGGGTTGTGGCGGTGCAGGCTGATCGGGGGCGTGCTGGCCGGGGTCTGGAGCGCCATGGGAACCGGTGGGTGAAGGCACGAGCCTAGATCGCTCCGCCCTCAGGGGCGAGCGTTCAGGGGTGGCTGCCCAGTTCGCCCGACTCGCTCGCCGGGGCCTGCGAGCGTGCCAGCATGGTCTCGCGGTAGAAGACGAAGAGACCGGCCGAGACGATGATCGCGGTGCCGAGCCAGGTCCAGCCGTCGGGGAACTCGCCGAAGGCGAGATAGGCCAGCACCGTGATGCCGACGATCTCCAGGTACTGGAAGGGTGCGAGCAGGGAGGCCGGCGCCATGCGGTAGGCACGGATGATCAGCAGGTGCGCCATGCCCGAAAGCAGGCCGATGCCGGCAAGGCCGAGCCATTCCCAGCCCTGCGGCCAGACGCCGACGAAGGGCATCACGGCGAGCATGATCGGCGCCCCCACCAGGCCGTTGAAGGCCAGCAGCATGCGGTCGTCGTGGTGGCTGCCCAGGGCGCGGGTCAGCACGCAATAGGCCGAATAGAAAAACGCGCTGGCCAGCGGCAGCACCGCGGTCGCCCAGTCGACCTGCAGGCCGGGCCGCAGGATCACCAGGGCGCCGAGAAAGCCGAAGAAACAGGCGACCCAGCGGCGCGGCCCGACCCGCTCGTGCAGGAACAGGGCCGCGAGCGCCGTGATCATGAAGGGCGCGACGAAGCCGATGGCGATGACATCGGCCACGGGCAGCACGGCGATGGCGTAGATGAAACACATGGAACTGGCGAGCTGGCAGAGCGAGCGCACCAGCAGCAGGGGCAGGCGTGGCAGGCGGTGCAGGGTCAGCAGGCGGCGCGGCGGCACCAGCACGGGCGAAAGCAGCAGCGTCACGACGAACATGGCGGCCACCAGCTCCAGGGCCGGCAGGTGGTCGGTCAGGTACTTGGCGATGGTGTCGGAGAGGTTGAAGCTGGTGTAACCGGCGAGCGAGAGCAGCACGCCGATCATCGCGGCCCTCCCGGCCGCGCCCTGGACGTTCAAGCCTCGCGGCGCCGCTCGAAATAGGCGTGCACCAGACGCCGGTACTCGTCGGCGACGTTGTCGAGCTCCTCGGGCGAACCCTCCGCGGTGGCCGCGGCAAAGGCCGTGAAGTTGGCCGCGGCATGGGTCATGGCGACGCCGACAGCCTCGGGATCGACACCCTCCTGCATCATCGTGTTGGCGAGTTCGATGAAGCGGTTGGCGACCGAGAGATGGGCGCTGGAGGCATGGTCGTGGTGATGGTGATGATGATGGCTGGGGTCGTTGCAGTGGTCGTGATCGTGGTCGTGGTCCATGGCGCGCAGGCTCCCTCGTGGGCGCGTACTCTAGCCCTTCGGGGTCACCCTGTGCCAGTTTGCAGAACGCCACCGCAAGGACCCGTCATGGCCGATTACCACGCTCCCGTCGCCGACATCCGTTTCGCCCTGGAGGCCCAGGCGGGCCTATCCGGCCTTGCCGCGAGCTGGGGCGGCGAGGCGGTCGACGGCGGGCTGGTCGAGGCCCTGCTGGAGGAGGCCGGAAGGCTCGCCTCTGGCGTCATCGCGCCGACCAACCGGACGGGCGACCTGGAGGGGGCGGTGCTGGAAAACGGCGCCGTGCGCCTGCCTGCGGGCTTCGCGCAAGCCTACGAAGCCTATGTCGCGGGCGGCTGGAACGCGCTCGCCTTCGATCCCGCCTACGGCGGCCAGGGCCTGCCCTGGACCCTGGCGCTGGCGGTCTCGGAGATGATCGAGGCGGCCAACATGGCCTTCGGCGTCGGCGCCCTGCTGACCAAGGGCGCGATCGAACTGCTGCAGCGCCACGGGAGCCCTGAGCAGAAGGCGCTGTATCTGCCACGCATGATCGCGGGCACCTGGTCGGGCACCATGAACCTCACCGAACCCCAGGCCGGCACCGATCTCGCCCGCCTGCGCACGAAGGCCGAGCGCGCCGGCAACGGCAGCTACCGCATCACCGGCCAGAAGATCTTCATCACGTATGGCGAGCATGAACTCACCGACAACATCGTCCACCTGGTGCTCGCCCGTCTGCCCGATGCACCGCCGGGCGTGAAGGGCATCTCGCTGTTCATCGTGCCGAAGTTCCTGCCGCGCGAGGACGGCACGCCGGGTGAACGCAACGACCTGCGTGCGGTCTCGCTGGAGCACAAGCTCGGCATCCGGGGCAGCCCGACCTGCGTCATGGCCTATGGCGACAACGGCGGGGCGACCGGCTTCCTCGTCGGCGAGGAACACAAGGGCCTAGCCTGCATGTTCACCATGATGAACAACGCCCGTGTCGCGGTCGGCCTGCAGGGGCTGGCGATCGCCGAGCGTGCCTGTCAGGGGGCGGTGGACTATGCCGGCCAGCGTATCCAGGGCCAGCGCGCGGGCGCCGACGTCACCATCGACCGGCACCCCGACGTGGCGCGGACGCTCGCCTGGATGAAGGCGCGCATCGAGGCCCTGCGCGGCCTGGTCTACTGGACCGCCGCCTGTTTCGACCACGCCGAGAAGACCTCGGGCGAGGACAAGGCGCGCTGGATGGCCTTCTTCGAACTGCTGACCCCGGTGGTGAAATCCTGGGCGACCGACGGCGGCGTCGCCGTCGCCTCCGAGGCCCTGCAGCTCCATGGGGGCATGGGTTTCATCGAGGAGACCGGTGCGGCCCAGCACTACCGCGACGCCCGCATCCTGCCGATCTACGAGGGCACCAACGGCATCCAGGCCATCGACCTCGTCGGCCGCAAGATCGCCCGCGACAAGGGGGCCGCGGCCGGGGCGCTGTTTGCCGTGATCGCGGAGGACATCGACGCCGCCCGCGATAACGGCGACGGCGCCATTGCCGATGCGGTGGCCGCGGGCCTGGAGCACCTGCGCCGCGCCACCGGTCGGGTCGCCGCCACCATGGCCGACGATCCCGACGCGGTGCTCGCCGTCGCCACCCCCTACCAGCGCCTGTTCGGCACGGTCGCGGGCGGCTGGCAGATGCTGCGCCAGGCGCGCGGCGCGCAGGGCGACGACAGCTTCATGGCGGCCAAGCGTGCCTCTGCAGCGTTCTACATGAAGAGCGAAATGCCGCTGGCCGGGGCGCTGGCGCAGATGGTGCTGCCGGAAGGGTGATATGACGAGGGCCCGGCGCTCTGTGCTCGGGCCCGTTCAGGCAAGCAGCAGTCCGCCGCCGATCAGCACCAGGCCCCAGAGAACGATAGTCAGCTCCAGCTTGATGGAGCGGCGGCGGCGACGTGCGGAAAGGCCGTGCTGCAACTGGTGTCCGCCCAACCAGTCGTTGAGCACGATGCAGACGGCACCGGCACCAATACCGATCATGGCGAGACCGATCCAGTAGAGCGTCACCTCGCCGGGTATGTAGAAGTAGAGCATCCCGGTTCAGCAATCGACGCTGAGGGTCCGGTCGCGTGCGATGAGGCCTGCCGTGACCGTCACGCCCCGCCCGCCCACATCAGCAGGAAGCCGACGGCGACGAGGGCGAGGCCGACCAGCAGGACCTTCATGTTGCGGCGCTGGACGTTGGGTTCGGTGATGTCGATGCCCTCGCGCACGTGTTTCGACGGGAACATGCTGAAGATGTTCAGGAGCTGGATCAGGCCGATGACGATCGCCAGCAGGCCGATGAAGAGGAAGACGAAGCCGATGGCAGCCATGTAGCCTTCCTAAACGTTGTTCGTTGATTGCCGGGAATGCCACATTTTCAGGCCGACGCGACGAGGGCGAAGACGAGGCCGATCGCCATCAGCGCCAGCCCGGTCAGGATGACGCGGACCATCATCATGCGATGGCGCGGTTCGGTGATGTCGGCGTGTTCGGCCTGGGTGCGGGTGATCGGCAGGTTGAGGATGTTGCCGAGCGACATCAGGCCGAAGCCCATGATCAGGATGCCCAGCGTCAGGAATACCGTGGCCGCGATCGCCATGGCCGTCTCCTCCTTGCCCCGGCGGCAGGATAGCCGATCGGGAGGGCTGCGGCACCCCGATGGCGGCGGTGCCGGCCGGCGGCTACCTCAGCGCCGCGATCAGCGCGTCCAGCGTCTCGTTGGGCCGCTCGGCCATCATCATGTGGCCCGAGCCCTGCAGGGTGATGGCCTGCACCTTGGGCAGGGCGGCGAGCAGGGCCTTGGCGCCGCGGGGCGGGGTCATCATGTCGCCGGTACCCATGACCACGGTCGCGGGACACTGCACCTTGGCGGTGGCCTCCAGGCCCGTGGTGTAGTCGTTGCAGGCCTTCATGTCGTTGTAGAGCACGCCGTCGCCGCCGCGCTCGAGCAGACGCAGGCCGCCGCCGGTGACCCACATGCCCGGCGCCTTGTTGCCGCCGATCTGGCTCGTCTTGGCGTGTCCCCAGACGGTGACCATGTCGTAGGCGGCGTGGTTGTTGGCCTGCGCGTTCTCGAGCAGGGCGTCGGTCACCGGCATCGGCACGGCGGTGCCCAGCAGGACGATGCGCGCGACCCGGTCGGGATAACGCGCCGCGGCCTCGATCACCGGCAGGGAACCCATGGAATGGCCGACCAGCGCGGCCTTCGTCACGCCCGCGGCGTCGAGCACGGCGACCAGCCAGTCGGCCATCGCCTCGATGGTGGGCAGCAGCGGGCCCTGCGAATTGCCGTGGCCGGGCAGGTCGACCGCCAGCACGGCATGGCCGTGGTGGGCGAAGTAACGCGCCTGGGCCGACCACACGGTGCGGTTCATCGAGGCGCCGTGGACGAAAAGGATGACCGGCAGGGCGGAATCGAAATCCTTGCCGCCGGTTGCGGCAAAGACCTTGTGGCCGCCGACCGTGAGTTCCATCGCCATGGGATCAGCCCTTCTGCGCCGCGCGCAGGCCGCGCGCGAGGTCCTCGGTGAGATCGTCGATGTCCTCCAGGCCGACCGAGAGGCGCACCAGGCCCTCGGCGATGCCGGCGGCCTGCAGCGCCGCGGCGTCCATCTGCTGGTGGGTCGTCGAGGCCGGATGGATGACCAGCGACTTGGCGTCGCCGACGTTGGCCAGATGGGAGAAGAGCTGCAGCGCCTCGATGAAGCGCGCGCCGCCGGCACGCCCGCCCTTGAGGATGAAGCTGAAGATGGCGCCCGCCCCCTTCGGCAGAAGCGTCTTGGCAAGCGCATGGTCAGGATGGCCGGGAAGTTCCGGGTAGAGCACCTTCTCGACCGCCTCGTGGCCGTCGAGGAAGGCGACGACCTTGCGCGCGTTCTCGACATGGCGGGCCATGCGCAGGGGCAGGGTCTCGACCCCCTGGAGCAGGTAGAAGGCGTTCTGCGGGCTCATGCAGGCGCCGAAGTCGCGCAGGCCCTCGGCGCGGGCGCGCATGATCATCGCCGCCGGGCCGAACTCCTCGGCGAAGTCGAGGCCGTGGTAGCCGGCATAGGGCTCGGTCAGCGTGGGGAAGCGGGCCGAGGCTTCCCAGTCGAAGGCGCCGCGGTCGATCAGGACGCCGCCGATGGCGACACCATGGCCGCCCAGGAACTTGGTCACCGAATGCATGACGATGTCGGCACCCAGTTCGAAGGGCCGGCACAGGAAGGGCGTGGCGAAGGTGTTGTCGATCATCAGCGGCAGGCCCGCGGCGTGCGCGACATGGGCGACGGCCGGGATGTCGAGCACCTCCAGGCCGGGATTGCCCAGCGTCTCGCCGAACAGCAGGCGCGTCTCCGGCCGGATCGCGCCCGCGAAGGCTGCCGGATCGCGCGGATCGACGAAGGTGGTGGTGATGCCGAAGCGCGGCAGGGTGTAGGCGAACATGTTGTAGCTGCCGCCGTAGATCGAGCGCGAGGCGACGATATGGCCGCCCTGGCCCATCAGCGTGACGATGGCCAGATGCAGCGCGGCCTGGCCGCTGGAGGTACAGACCGCGCCGACGCCGCCTTCCAGGCCCGCCAGCCGCTCCTCCAGCACCGCAACCGTGGGGTTGGAGATGCGCGAGTAGATGTGGCCCGGCCGCTCCAGGTTGAAGAGGGCCGCGGCATAGTCGGTGTCGGGGAAGACGAAGGAGGTCGACTGGTAGATCGGCACAGCGCGTGCGCCGGTCGTGGGATCGGGCTGCTGCCCGCCGTGCAGGCTGAGCGTGTCGAAACCGACGTACTTGGGTCCGGCCATCGGGGCCTCCTTGGAATGACCCGCGAACCTAGAGCGGATCGTGTTGCGGTGGAACCTCTGCAAGCAGGAGCGCTCCACGGCCGGCCCTCACCCTCCCACCGCTGCGCGGCGGGTCCCTCCCTCTCCCGCAAGCGGGAGAGGGGCAAGGGTGCCGCCACACCAGCCCTTCTCCCCATGGGGAGAAGGAGGGGCCCGGCCCGGAGGGACGGGAGGATGAGGGGGCGCGGGGCTTGGCGTGGCGGTCCGGGCGGGCTACCTAGCGGACGTTCCTACCTGCGGGAGAAGACCATGACACGCGACATCAATTCCGTGGCCGTGATCGGCGGCGGCACCATGGGTGCGGGCATCGCCGGCAAGTGTGCCGATGCGGGTTGCCGCGTGCTGCTGATCGACAAGGACGAGGCCGCCGTCGCCAGGGCCATGGAGCGCGTCACCGGCGGGCGCATGCCGGCGATCGACAACCCCGAGAGCGCAAAGCTGATCGAGACCGGCACCTTCGACGATCTCGAGCGCATCAAGGGCTACGACTGGATCTGCGAGGCGGTGATCGAGGATCTGGCGACCAAGCGGGCGCTCTTCGAGAAGCTGGAGGCCCTGCGCAGCGAGGGTTCGGTGGTCTCGACTAACACCTCGGGGATTCCCTTGCGGTCCATCGTCGAGGGCATGCCGGAACGGCTGCGCCGCGACGTCGTCGTCACCCACTTCTTCAATCCCGTGAAGGTGATGAAGCTGCTCGAGGTCGTGCCCGGCGAGGACACCACGCCCGACGTGGTCGCGGCCATGGCGGTGTTCGGCGCGCAGAAGCTCGACAAGGGCGTCGTGCACGCCAAGGACACGGTCAACTTCATCGGCAACCGCATCGGCTGCTTCTGGATGCTCTCAGGGTTGCACAAGGCGAAGGCCGCGCGTGCCGAGGGTCTATCGATGGAAACCATCGACGCGCTGATGTCGGCCCCCGTGGGCCTGCCCTCGACCGGGCTCTACGGCCTGATCGACCTGATCGGCCTCGATGTCATGGATTTCGTCGGCAAGAACCTGGCGGTCAACCTGCCTGCCGACGACATCGGGCGCGCCTTCACCAGCTTCCCGCTGCAGGAGCAGGCGATGTTCGAGGCCGGCCAGCTCGGCCGCAAGACCGGCGGCGGCTTCTACCGCGTCACCAAGACCGAGGATGGCGGCAAGCTGAAGGAGACCTTCGACCTCGATGCCGGCGACTGGCGCCAGACCCGCGAACCCGACCTGCTACCCGCCCATCGCGAGCTGGCGACGCTGATGAACGCCCAGGATGCCTGCGGGACCTTCGCGCGCGACCTCATGGGCGGCACGCTGCTTTATGCCGCCGACCTGGTGCCCCAGATCGCCGACGACATCGTCAACATCGACCGCGCCATGCGCTGGGGTTTTGCCTGGCAGAAGGGCCCCTTCGAGATGCTCGACGAACTCGGCCCGGCCGCGCTGGCGACCGACATGAAGGGGCGTGGCCAGGACCTGCCCGCCATGCTGGCGGTGCTCGACCAGGCCGGGGCGACGAGCTTCTACCGGGACGGCGGCGCCGAGTATCTCGGGAGGGACGGTGCCTGGCACAAGGTACCAGTCTGAGCATCCTGCCGCGGCGGCGGGGTGTGAAGCCCCGCAGCGCGGCGACCGGATCGGGGCTGGCGGGAGAGGCGGCGAACTGTAGCATGGGCCCGTCCCATCCCCGTCGGGCGTGACGGGTACCGCGCGTCCCGCTGCGCCGCCATCCGGAGTCCCCGATGCTCGCTGTCGATCCCAATGACCTTGCTCCCTGCGAGGAGTATCTCGCCAATCCCGCCGGGCCGCACAGCCCGGTCCTGCAGCGCCTGCTGACCATCATGCGCGTCGAGACGGTCGAGGACCCCCATGTCATCGTCGAGGCCGACGGCGGCGGCTACGGGCTCGGCATCGTCGATGACCGCCGGGGCGAGCCGGTGCGGGTCTACGAAGGCATCCACTTTGCCAGCCACGCCGATGCGATGCGGGCGGCGTTCCGGCTGCGCTGGGAGAGGCTGACCGGCCGGCCCCTGCCGCTGGGCGCGCCGATCGTATTGGATGGCGTGCCCCTGCACCCGGTGGTCGAGGAACGGCCGCTCGCCTATGCCGACCGCTGGGACGTGCGGCCGGGCGAGGTCATTCACTTCAAGGTCTCGACCGGCGGGCTTGCCCCGGACTACCGCTTCGACGTCGCGCGCATCCGTTCGGCGGTCTCCCATCCCGACGGTCCCGGCATGCATCTGGTGCCGATGCCCAGTGCGGCGGACGGCGCCTACGAAGGCCGCCACCAGACGACGGCGATCAGCTCCTGCGTCGTCTTCGACCGGCCCTGCCCGGTGGTGCTGCAGGGCTTCGGCATCCGCGTGAACCTCCGCCCGACGCTGCGCACCGGCCGCCCCCAGGCGCTGGTCGCGGCATGGGATGCGGGCGCCCAGACGGGGTTTGCCCTTTTCCTCGACGAGGCGGGGCGGCTGAGCCTCAAGGTCGGCGGCGGCCCGGGCGCGGTCTCCACCGTTTCGACCGACCGGCCGCTGCCGCTCGATGCATGGCACGAGGCGACGGCCGCCTACGACCCCGAGGCAGGGACCCTGGTCGTGGCGCACCGCTGCCTCGACCGCGGCCACCAGCTGCTGCGCGAGGGCCGCGCAGAGGGCCGGGTCGAAGGGCGCCCCATGGTCGGCACGCCGGACCTCGTGTTCGCCGCCTGGACGGGGGCCGACGGCGCCAGGACCGCCCACTTCAACGGCAAGCTGGAGGCGCCTGCGCTGTTTTCCTCGGCGCGTTGCGACGAGGCCTCGCTGGTCGCTTCCTGGGACTTCTCGCGGGAGCCCTCCGGCACGGCGGTGCTCGACACCTCAACCCACGCCTGGCACGGCCGCATCGTCAACCAGCCGGCCCGCGCCATGAGGGGCAGCCGCTGGGACGCCAGCGCGCACCGCTGGGCCGACAACCCCGACCACTACGGCGCCATCCACTTCCACGAGGACGATGTCGTCGACTGCGGCTGGGAGAACGACATTGCGCTGACGATTCCTGCGGACTGGCCGAGCGGCGTCTACTGCGGCTGTGTCCACCTGGGCGGCAGGACCGCCTACGCCACCTTCCACGTCCTGCCGCCCAGGGGAAAGCCGGGTTCCCGGCTGGCGGTGCTGATGTCGACCGCGACCTATGTCTGTTACGGCAATGACGGCACCCATGTGCAGATGCGGCGCTTCCTGGAGCGGACGATGAACCGCTTCGCCACCCTGACCCGGACCCAGATGTACCTGCAGATGCATCCGGAGCTGGGCGCCTCGACCTACGACCGTCACAGCGACGGCAGCGGCGTGTGTTACGCCTCGCGCCACCGGCCGGTGCTCGGCATGGAGCCGGGCCCGGGCATGTGGAACTTCGGCCCCGACACCCTGATCCTCGACTGGCTGGAGCAGAACGGACTTGCCTACGATGTCGTGACCGACGAGGCGCTGCATCTGGAGGGCGAGGCCCTGCTGGAGCCGTATGATTGCGTCATCTCGGGCAGCCATCCCGAATACACCTCGCAGGCGATGTCGGATGCCTTGCTGGCTTACACCGAACAGGGCGGCCGCTTCGTGTATCTCGGGGCCAACGGCTTCTACTGGAAGATCGCCTACCATCCCGACGACCCGGGCCTGATCGAGATGCGCCGCGCCGAGGGCGGCGGCCGCAACTGGATCGCCGAGCCCGGCGAATACCACATGGGTTTTTCGGGCGAGCTCTCCGGGCTGTGGCGGCGCAACGGCCGTACGCCCCAGGAGCTGTTTGGGGTGGGTTACACCGCCTGCGGCTTCGACAGCGCCTCGTTCTACGAGCGCACGGAGGCGGGCCGCGATCCGCGCGCCGCCTGGATCTTCGAAGGTGTTGCCGAGGACGAGCGGATCGGCGACTTCGGCTTCGGCCTGGGCGGTGCCGCCGGCGCCGAACTCGACCGCGCCGACCGCAGCCTGGGCACGCCCGACCATGCCCTGATCGTCGCCAGCGCCACGCACCTGCCCGCCAGTTACCTGACCGTGCCCGAGGAGTTCTACCACCTCACCGCCGACATCGACGGCGAGACCTCGCCGCTGGTGCGCGCCGACATGGTGTTCTTCGAGACACCCAGCGGCGGCGCGGTGTTCTCCACCGGCTCGATCTCGTGGTGCGACGCGCTCTGCCACAACGGCTACGACAACAACGTCGCCCGCATCACCGGCAACGTGGTGCGGCGTTTCCTCGATGCGACACCGTTCGATCGGCCGGGTCCGGCCGAAGGAGGCGGCTGACTCCGGGCGTCGCGTCGACGGGCAACCCCTGCGAACGGCCGCGGCGAGGCTGGGTTGCCCCGCCGCGGCGTCGCGATCAGCCGCTGGTCAGGTCGTCGAAGAAGGCATCGACCTTGCTGCGCATGGCGTCGAAGTCGACCATGGGCTCGTCGTCGTTCTCGCCTTCGAAGGCTTCCATCTCGACCTGGTAGTTGGGCGCCTCTTCGAGACGGGCCGGGTCGATGTCGAGCACGAGGATGCAGCGATCCCGGGTGACGCTGAAGCGATCCCGCGGCACCGGCACCTCGTCGTCGCCGATGTCGAGGAAGCCGCCGCGTTCGATCACGGCATAGCCGATGCCGCTGTCGCTCAGGATGACGTCGTCGATCTCGCCCAGGTATTCGTTGCGCGGCGTGTAGACCGACATGCCCATGATGTCCTGGATGCGCATGCGGCCCTGATTCTCGGTCACGGGCGTCGCCTCATCGAGACGGGCAAGCTGCTCGGCCTCCCAGGCGCTGGCGTCGATGAAGCCGGGTGCCTGGGTTTCCGCGATGATCGCTTCGAGGGCGCCGGCGATCTGCAGGCAGGCCTCCTCGTTGCCTTCCCGCTCCAGACCCGAGGCGACATCCCAGAGAACGCCGACCTCGTCGTCCATGCCCGAACGCAGGACGGTCCAATAGGCCTCCTCGGTGCCGATGTTCTGTTCCAGGCCGTCCAGGCGCGCGCGGCATTCCTCGGCGAATGCCGGGGCGCTGGCAAAGACGGCACATGCGGTGGTCGCGAGCAAAAGACGCTTCATGGGAATCCTCCTTGTCGTGTCTGCCTTTCCCAACGTGAAAGGCACCGGGAGGTTCTGAGCGTGTTCAGGGCGCGAGCATGGCGAGGCCCAGGTCGAGATTGCCGTCGGCGCCGCGCGTGAGCGTGACTTCGACCTCTTCGAGGACGCAGATCCCGGTGACCGGCAGGCAGGCGCCGAAGATCACGGCGGCTGCGGCGGGCGAGACGAGGGCCGCCGGGTCGAGGTGGATCGTCTCGAGCACCGGCTCGAGGAAATAGTCGCCCGGACCCAGCACCAGCCGGGGCAGGTTGCCGGCCCAGACCCCGGCGTCGTCCGTGCTTTCGAAGGCGACCCCGAGCCGGCCGTTCAGGCGGATCGAATCGCCGGGCAGGATGGCGATCTGGAGCCGGTCGCCCCGGACGAGCGAGGCCTGCAACGTGACGCCGCTGGGCGAACGCAGGTCGGCAAGCTCCCCGGCGCGCGCCGGCAGGGCGAGCGTCGACAGCAGGGCGGCAAGGACGGCGAGGCGTTGCATGGTTCAGGAATACACCGGTTGTCGGCAAGGACATAGGTGGTGCCTGCCGCTCCGGCCAAGTCACGTTTGCTTGACGGTGGGCTGGACAAACGGCACGGCTTGGATGACATACAGGCCAATTCACGGACAGAACCCATGACGAGCCTGCAGGACGAGGTCGCGCGGCGGCGCACCTTCGGCATCATTTCGCACCCCGACGCCGGCAAGACGACGCTGACCGAAAAGCTGCTGCTGTTCGGCGGCGCGATCCAGCTTGCCGGCGCGGTCAAGGCGCGCGGCGAACGCCGCCGCGCCCGGTCGGACTGGATGAAGGTGGAGCAGGAGCGCGGCATCTCGGTCACCGCCTCGGTGATGAGCTTCGAATACCAGAACCGCGCCTTCAACCTGCTCGACACGCCGGGCCATGAGGACTTCAGCGAGGACACCTACCGGGTGCTGACCGCCGTCGACAGCGCGGTCATGGTGATCGACGCGGCCAAGGGCATCGAGACCCAGACCCGCAAGCTGTTCGAGGTCTGCCGTCTGCGCGACATGCCCATCGTCACCTTCGTCAACAAGATGGACCGCGAGGCGCGCGATCCCTTCGACCTGATCGACGAGATCGAGCAGGCCCTGCAGATCGAGGTCTGCCCGGCAAGCTGGCCGATCGGCATGGGCCGCGATTTCCTGGGCTGCTACGACCTCCTGAACGACCGCCTGCTGCTGGTCGCGCGCAGCAAGGGCGAGCGCATCGACGCCGGCATCGAGTGCAAGGGCCTCGACGACCCCAGGCTCGACGAACTGCTGCCCGACCATGCCGTGAAGACCCTGCGCGAACAGGTCGAGATGGCCCGTGCCCTGCTGCCGGCCTTCGACCGCGAGGCCTATCTGGCCGGCAACCTGACGCCTATGTACTTCGGCAGCGCGCTCAACAACTTCGGCGTCCAGGAACTGCTCCGGGGCCTTTCGGCGTTTGCGCCGACGCCGCGGCCGCAGCCGGCGGTGCAGAGGAAGGTCGATTCCACCGAAAGCCCGGTCACCGGCTTCGTCTTCAAGATCCAGGCCAACATGGATCCCAAGCACCGCGACCGCATCGCCTTCGTGCGCCTGGCCTCGGGCCACTTCCTGCGCGGCATGAAGCTGAAGCACCTGCGCACAGGCAAGATGCTCACCATGCACAACCCGCTGATCTTCCTGGCCCAGGACCGCAAGGTCGCCGAGGAAGCCTATGCCGGCGACATCGTCGGCATCCCCAACTACGGCAACCTGCACATCGGCGACACGCTGACCGAAGGCGAGGACCTGGCCTACACCGGCATCCCGAGTTTTGCGCCCGAGCACCTGCAGCGCGTGCGCTCGACCGATCCGCTGAAGGCCAAGCACCTGGGCCGCGCCCTGCAGCAGCTTGCCGAGGAGGGTGCGGCGCGGGTCTTCAAGCCGATGATGGATTCCGACTGGGTGGTCGGCGTCATGGGGCCGCTGCAGTTCGATGTCCTGGCCGACCGCATCCGCACCGAGTACGAGGTGCCCGTGCGCTTCGAGCCCTCGAACCTCCACACGGCGCGCTGGCTGGAATCCGACAGCCCCCAGGCGATCAAGTCCTTCTCGGACGGCAACCGGTCGGCCATGGCCGAGGACCACAACGGCGATCCCGTGTTCCTGGCGCGCAACGCCTGGCACCTCGACAAGGCCCAGCAGGACGCGCCCGACGTGCGCTTCTTGAAGGTGCGCGAGCACAACCCGGTCAGCGCGGCGGCTGCGGCCTGAGAGGCGGCGATGACGGTCCGGCTCGCCAAGATCGTCCTTGTCGCCGCCTACGGCCTGCTGATGGCGCTGATCGCCTTCGGCAACATCACCGATCCCGGCAGCAACCGGCCCTTCGTGCAGCATGTCCTGGCGATGGACACGACCTTCGGCAGCCCCGGCGTGATGTGGCGCGCGGTCGAGAGTCCGACGCTCCAGGCGATCGCCTATGGCGCCATCATCGCGACCGAAACCCTTGCGGCCATCCTGATCTGGTGGGGCATCCTGCGCCTTGTGCGGGCGCGGCGGGCGACGCCGGCGGGTTTCCAGGCGGCAAAGTCCGTGGCTGTCGCCGGGGTCGTGCTTTCGCTCGTGCTCTGGCTGGGCGGGTTCCTGGCGATCGGCGGGGAATGGTTCGCCATGTGGCAGTCGCTGACGTGGAACGGCGCGGAATCGGCCGGCCGTTTCCTGCTTGCCAGCGGATTGACCCTGCTCTTCCTGGTGCAGCCCGATTCCGAGGCGTGATCCGCTCCGCGACGCGGTCTGGCGCATGGGCCCGGGCCTGCTATCGTCGCGGCCCACGAGGACGAGGTCACCATGAGCGAGATTGCGGTTGCCGCCCGGCCTGAGACGGTCGGCCTGTCGGGCGAGCGCCTTGGGCGCATCGGCGCCTGGATGCGCGATCATGTCGAATCCGGCAGGTTGCCCTGGGCGATGACCGTCATCACCCGCCATGGCGAGACGGCCTATCGGGAATGGACCGGCATGGCCGATGTCGTGGCGGGCCGGGCCTTCGAGGACGATGCCATCCTGCGCATCTATTCGATGTCCAAGCCGATCACCGCGGTCGCCGTGCTGATGCTCTACGAGGAGGGCCGCCTGCAGCTCGACGATCCGATCGGGCGTTTCCTGCCGGAGTTCGCGCAGATGGAGGTCGTCGTCGGCGACCATGGCGACCGGCTCGTGACCGAACCCGCCGAGAGGCCCGTCACGGTGCGCCATCTGCTGACCCACACCTCGGGCCTGACCTACGGCTTTTCCGGCGG
>JAQCLG010000058.1 GCA_027592745.1 Pseudomonadota bacterium
CCACCGGCGAACAGCCTCCGCGACGAACTCGGGTCCGTTGTCCGACCTGACGTAGGCCGGCGCCGGCGAGTCCGATACCCACTTCGGCATCAACGACAACATGATGGCCTCCCACGGCGATCTCGTCGCCCGGCTGATGCCGCGCACGCGTTTCATCTTCATCGTGCGCGATCCCCGCGAGGTCGCGGTCTCGCTGTGGCATCACAAGCTGCGCACCGAACCCGCATTCGCCAAGCGCTCGCCGCCGATCACCGAGACCATCGCCTTCACCGCCCGCGCCTGGCCCGAGTACATCGGCAAGCTGCGCGCCTTCTCGGAGAAATGGCCCAGGCGCTGCCTGTTCGTGCGCTACGAGGACCTGCGCGGCGAGCGCCGCGACCGCGCGCTCAAGGTCATGCTCGACTTCCTCCAGGCGCCGGCCAGCCCCCCGGTCCTGGCCGGCATGTGGCAGGCGACCGACTTCGACGCGCTGCGTTCGCGCGAGAAGGACAAGGACGGCGAGAAGGCCGGATTCTTCCGCGCCGGCAAGACCGACAGCTGGCGCGAGGAAGCACCGCCCGAAGCCATCGCCGACCTCGTGCGCAAGGCCGAGACGCCGATGAAACGCCTGGGTTACCCCCTCGCCGTGTGACGGCGCCGGCGCTCAGGCGGATTCCGCGACGATCTCGGGCGGCACGAAGGCGCCGACAGCGGGCAGTTCGCCGTCGTAACGCTCGACCTCGACCAGGCAGGTATGGGCGCTGGGCCCCTGGGCCAGGCGCGAGGTGCCCTTGTCCAGCGTCAGCACGTTGGGATTGCCGTGGCGGCACATGGCATCGCGGCTGCCCGGATCGACGGGGTCGTACCAGGCCCCGGTCGGCAGGCGCACGACACCAGGGCGCACCGCCGGGGTCACCACGGCTCCGGCCAGGCAGCTGCCCCGATCGTTGAACAGGCGCACGACATCGCCGTCGCCGATGCCGCGCGGGCCGGCATCGCCGGGATGCAGCCAGACGGCCTCGCGCCCGGCCACCTTGTCGGCCCGGCTGGTCGCGCCGTTGTCATACTGGCTGTGCAGGCGGCCGGCGGGCTGGCAGGAGATCAGGTGCAGCGGATGGCACCCGGCCGCCGCGTTGCCCAGCCACTCGGCGGGGTCCATCCAGACCGGATGGCCCGGACAGTCGTCGTAGCCGAAGCCGGCGATGGTTTCCGAGAAGATCTCGATGCGCCCCGAGGGTGTCGCCAGCGGCTCTCCCTCCGGGTCGGCGCGGAAGCCGGCGAACATCACCGCGCCCTTGTCGGGCGCGGCAAGGCTGAACACGCCATCCTCCCAGAAGCGGTCGAAGTCGGGCATCTCCACGCCCTGTTCGGCGGCGCGCTGGCGGCCCCGGTCGTAGAGGTGGCGCAACCATCCCATCTCGTCGCGGCCTTCGGTGAAGGCCTCGGCAAAACCCAGGCGCGCGGCAAGGCCGGCGAAGATGTCGTGGTCGTTGCGCGCCTGGCCGACCGGATCGACGACACGGTGCATGGCAAAGAGATCGCCCTCGCGCGAGGAGCCCGAGAAGTCGTTGCGCTCCAGCGTGGTCGTCACCGGCAGCACGATGTCGCAGTGGCGCGCCAGGGGATTCCACCAGGGTTCGTGGCAGACCACCGTCTCGGGCCGCCGCCAGGCCTGGCGCAGGCGGTTGAGGTCCTGGTGGTGATGGAAGGGATTGCCGCCGGTCCAGTAGACCATGCGGATATCGGGATAGGTCACCCGGGCGCCGTTGTAGTCGATCGTCCGGCCCGGGTTCAGCAGGGCATCGGAAATGCGCGCCACCGGCAGCACGACATCGACCGGGTTGCGCCCCTGGTCGAGCGAGGGCCAGGACATGTGCCGGGTCAGCTTGCCGATCGAGTTGACCCCGGCGTAACCAAATCCGATGCCGCCGCCGGGCAGGCCGATCTGGCCCAGCATCGCCGCCAGCGTCAGGCCCATCCAGTAGGGCTGCTCGCCATGATCGCCGCGCGTCAGGGACCAGGAAAGTGCGATGGTCGTGCGGCTGGCCGCCATGCGCCGGGCCAGGTCGCGGATGGTCGCCGCCGGGATCTCGCAGATCGCGGCGGCCCACTCGGCATCCTTGGCGCGGCCGTCGGCGGCGCCCGTGAGATAGGGCTCGAAGCGTTCGAAGCCGACGCAATGGCTGGAAAGGAAGGCGCGGTCGTGCAGGCCCTCGGCATGGAGGGTGTGGGCCAGGCCCAGCATTAGGGCGACGTCGGTGTTGGGCCGCGCAGGCAGCCACTGGGCGCCCAGTTCGTCCTCGATGTCGTCGCGCATGGGCCCGACCAGGACAAAACCGACGCAGGCATCGCGGCAGGCGCGCAGGTCGTCGCGCTGGCTGTGGCCGCCGGTGCCGCCCGAGGCGACCTGGGCATTGCGCAGCGGCAGACCGCCGAAGGAGACGACCAGTTCGCCGTGTTCGGCGATGATGGGCCAGCTCGTGTGCTCCAGCAGGATCTTCTGGAAGGGGTTGAGGACGTGGGGAAGGATGACCTCGCCGGCAGCATAGCTGTAGCTGTTGACCGTCGCCGTGTAGCCGCCCGCCATGTTGAGGAAGCGGTGCAACTGGCTTTGGGCGTGATGGAAGCGCCCGGCGCTGCCCCAGCCGTAGCTGCCGGCATAGATCGCCCGGTTGCCGTGGTCGCAGCGGATCCGTTCGACCTCGCCCGCCAGCAGGTCGAGGGCGCGCTCCCAGGAGACTGCGACAAAGGGTTCGTTGCCGCGCCCGGCGTCGTCGGCACGGGGGCCGTGCTCCAGCCAGCCCTTGCGCACCATGGGTTCGTGGATGCGGCAGGCATCGTCGAAGGCATCGACCATGCCGGCACCCATGGCCGAGGGATCGGGGTCGGCCGCCCAGGGATGCATCGCAACGATGCGGCCCTGGGCAACCTCGGCATCGTAGGCGCCCCAGTGGGTGAGCGTGGGAACGAGGTTGGGGGAACGGTTGCGTTTCATGCGGCCTCTCGCGGGGACGGGCCATGATCGGCGCGCCATCGGCCAAACGCAATGCTCGCTCCCGGCGGCCGTCGCAATACCTGTGACAAGGCGAAAATAACCGCCATACTCGCCGCGAAACTTGCAGGCGCTACGAGGCCGGCCACTCCGACGGCCGTGGTTGCGCGACCCCGGGATGCATGCATGGCGAGAGCCTAGAGTATTGACAGGGCATCGCCCTTCGGCCGCAACGCCCTGCCCCATCCGGGTTCCGAGATCTGGTTGTTGCCGGTGCTGCGCGATGCCGGGCCGCTGGGCTGGGGCCTGGCCAATCTCGTCGTGGCGATCCTCTACTGCACCTCGGGCTGGGCGGTCAGCCAGTTCTTCGCCAACTACGGCCTGTTCCCCTCGCCGATCTGGCTGCCTTCGAGCATCGCGCTGGTCGCGGCCATGGTCGGCGGCCTGCGCATGCTGCCCGGGCTGTTCCTGGGTTCGCTCGTTGCCAACTACGCGTTGTTCGATCCACCGCTCTACGAGGCCTGCATCATCTCCCTGGGCAATGCCCTGGGGCCGATCCTGGGCGCCCTGGCGATCCGCCGGCTGCGGCCCGCCGCCGGACTGTTCGCCCGCTTCCGCGGCGTCGTCATCTTCATCCTCTGCGCCATCATCCTGCATCCCGTGGTCACGGCCAGCACGGGCACCTTCGCCCTGGTCGTCAGCGAAGGCCTGCCAGGCGAGCTGGTGCCCGGCGTCTGGGTCAAGTGGTGGCTGTCGGACAGCGGCGGCACGCTGTTCTTCGCCCCGGCCTTCATCCTCTGGCTCGGCCTGGAGCGCGAGAGCATCGCGCGCCAGCGGGCGGTCGACCGGCTCGACCTGATGCTCTGGGGCCTGGCGGCGGCCGGCATCATCGTGATCTTCGCCACCCTGCCCGAGGACGGGCCGGTACGCTGGGCCTTCCCCTTCCTGCTCGTCGTGCCGATGTCCTGGGTCGCCCTGCAGGTCTCGCTGCGCGCGGCCTACACGCTGATCTCGCTGGTCTCGATCCTGGCCAGCGCCGCGGCGGTGATCGGCATCGGCCCCTTCCACGCCGCCGAGGTCGGCAATCCGCTGCAGCTTGTCGGCGTGCTGATCGTGCTGCTCGCGCTCAACGTCCTGACCATCGTCTCGCTCGTTTCCGAACGGCGCGAGGCGCAGGAATCGGATCGTTTCAAGTCGATGTTCCTGGCCTCGGCAAGCCACGACCTGCGCACCCCGCTCAACGCCATCATCGGTTTCTCCGAGATGATGCGCAGCGAGGTGATGGGTCCCCTGGGCGCGCCGCGCTACCGCGAGTACGCCGGGCACATCCATGCCAGCGGCAAGATCCTGCTCAACATCGTCAACGACATCCTCGACCTCTCCAAGATCGAGGCCGGGCGCCGGCAGCTCTCGCCCGCGCTGCTCGATGCCCGCCCCGTTGTCGAATCCTGCATCGAGCTGATCGCCAACGAGGCCGCCGCATCCGGCGTCGGCGTCTCGATCGAGGCGGGATCCGCGCCGATGCTCTTTGCCGACGACGTCGCCCTGCGCGAGATCCTGCTCAACCTGCTCTCCAATGCCGTCGCCTTCACGCCCCGCGGCGGCACGGTGACCGTGCGCATCAGGGACGCGCCCGAGGGCGACGCCATGATCGAGGTCGCCGACAACGGCATCGGCATGGATGCCGACGGCATCGAGGTCGCGCTGCAGCCTTTCGGCCAAGTCGCCCATGGCGCAGAGATGCCCCAGCGCGGCACCGGACTCGGCCTGCCCATCGCCGTGCGCCTGGCCGAGCTGCACGGCGGCCGGCTGGAGATCGAGAGCGCGCCGGGCAAGGGCACCACCGTGCGGGTCATCCTGCCGGCGGCGACCTGAAAGCAGCCGCCGGCGTCAGCGCGCGCGCAGGGCGAGCCAGACACCGCCGAGCACGATCATCGAGGCGAGCAGGAAGGTCGGCGTCACCGCCTCGCCCAGCAGCAGGGCGGCCAGGGCGACGCCCGAGACCGGCTGGAAGAACTGGAAAAGCCCCATGCGCGCGATGCCGCCCCGTCCAAGGGCGCCGTACCACAGCACGTAACCCACGATGGTGACGCCGATCGCCAGGTAGGCGACACCGGCCCAGGCGCCGGGACCGACCGCGGCCATCTCGACATCGGCCAGCAGGAAGGGCAGCAGCGGCAGCAGCAGCAGGGCGGGCAGCGCCGCACCCCAGAAGGTGGTGCCGGTCGAGGGGTAGCCCTCGCGCTGCAGCCGTGCGCCCGCGACATAACCCATCGAGGCAAACAGGTTGGCGCCGAGCACGATGAGGTCGCCCTCCAGCGTCGCCTCCCCCGGGTCGGCCGCGCGCGTGCCGATCAGCACGGCCTCGCCCGCCAGGGCCACGGCACAACCCAGCCACCACCAGCGCCCCGGCAGGCGCCGCTCCCAGAGATGGGCGATGGCGCCGGTGAAGAGGGGCAGGCTGGCCAGGATCATCGAGGCGTGGTTGGCCGAGGTCCGGTGCACCCCCAGGGAAAACAGCACGGGGAAAAAGACGAAGCCGCAGAACCCCGAAAGCAGCAGCACACGGCGCTGGGCGCCGGTAGCCGGCAGCGGAATGCGCAGGGCCAGGGCCACCGGGATCGCCGCCAGGCCGCCGATCACGGTGCGCAACACGGCCACGGTGATCGGCGCCAGGTCGGCAACGGCAAGCTTGGTCGCCACCGGCGAGGCGCCCCAGATGACGACCGCGACCAGCGCCGCCAGAACCACCCCGGGCGTCACGGCGGCGACATCCCTAGCGGTTGCGCACGAAATCGGCGATGGCGAAGAACGGGCCATCGAACAGCTTCCGGGTTTCCTCGGGAAAACCGACATCGACCATGGCCTGGCGCATGCAGAAGAGCCACTGGTCGCGTTCGGCCTCGCCGATCGCGAAGGGCCGGTGTGGTGCGGTCAGGCAAACCGACCCGGTGCGTTCGACATAGAGCGCAGGACCGCCGAGCCAGCCGCTCAGATATTCGAAGAGACTGTTGCTGACGGGACCGAGGTCGGGCCCATGCATGGCGCGGATGCCGGCCGCCTCGGGCGCGCTGTCCATGATCGCATAGAAGCGGGCGACGAGGCGGCGCAGGCCCTCGGCACCGCCCGCAAGCTCGTAGGGCGTGACGGGCGGCTTCGTTGTCCGCTCCGCAGTGGTTGCCTGGTCGGTCATGGCTATCCACCCCGTCTCAATCAGTCGACGCTGTCGCGCACCAGCGGGCAGGTCGAGCAGTGGATGCCGCCGCCGTTGAGCTGGACCTTGTCGTAGGGGATCTGGACGACCTCGACGCCCAGGGCGCCAAGCTTGTCCATGGTCCGGTTGGAAATGCCGTGGGGCATGATGACGCGGCCGGGGCGCACGGCCAGGCAGTTGACGATCCAGCCGTTGTCCTGCTCGGAGATCTCCACCGTGCGGATGCCCAGCTCCTTAAGCTTCTCTAGGAACCAGTAGGGCAGTTGCGCCGGATCGACGATGGCGAGATCGACGTCGATCATCGTCAGCATGCCGTCGATGTGGATCTGGTAGCCGTTGAGATCGACACGGATCAGTTCGACGCCCTGATGGGCGAGCACCTCCTCGATCTGGCGGCAGCCTTCCTCGCTGACGCAGCAGGAGCGGCCGATCACGGCGGTCTTCGAATTCAGCCAGGCAAAGCTGCCGCCCTCGGCCAGGGCCGTGCCGTGCAGCGTGCGCAGGATCGGCATGCCGAGGTTGGCCAGCGTGCGCGTGACATGGCGTTCCTCGCCACGCCGGATCTTGCGCGCCAGGCGGGTGACGATCGCACCGCCCTTCACGGCAAAGGAGGAATCGCGGGTGTAGACCGACTTGATGCCGTCTTTCTCGATGCCGTCGAGGAAGACCACCTCGACACCCTCGGCCTGCAGCGTGCGCACGAGGCCGTCATGCTGCTCCTGGAATTCGGCGATGTCGGGGATCGTCTCGCTCTGCCAGTACCAGCCGGCGTCGAGATCGCCGTAGGAGCCGATTTCCTCGATCCGCCTGGAGCGATCGATCAGCTTCATCTCGTCGCCGGGACGGTGCATCAGGACGACGCGGATCTGGCCGACGTCGTTGTCGCAGCCCCATTGCCTGCCCCAGACCGCGTTCTGCTGCTCGGCGCTCTCGAAAGCGGGTTCGGGATGGGAGCCGAACAGCTTAATGGTCTCTTCATAGACACTGAGGGGCATGGGCGTTCTCTCGGGATCGGGGGCTGCGGCGGGGCGCATGCCACCCATTTCACGCCGCTCTGTCAACACGCGCCCGGACAATTTCGCCCCCGCCGCGATTGACCGGCCGGGACAAGAGGGAAACGCTGGAGTCTCCATGCCAGCGGTCGCCGGGGAACAACGATGCCGACGCGCAGAAGCCATGCCGCCGCAGCGACCGCAGGCAGACAGACCGTGGCGGCCGTCTTCCTGGCTTTCCTGCAGCTCGGCTGTTCCGCCTTCGGCGGCCCGGTCGCCCATCTTGGCTACTTTCGCACCGCCTTTGTCGAGAAGCGCCGCTGGCTCGACGACCGCGCCTATGCCGACCTGGTGGCGCTCTGCCAGTTCCTGCCCGGTCCGGCGTCGAGCCAGGTCGGCATGGCGATCGGCCTGGCCAAGGCCGGGCCGCTCGGCATGGTGGCGGCCTGGGTCGCCTTCACCGCACCCTCGGCACTGCTCCTGATCGCCTTCGGCTACGGCGTGACCCACTACAGCGACGTCATTCCCGCAGGCGTGCTGCACGGCCTGCAGGTCGTCGCGGTCGCCGTGGTCGCCCAGGCCGTCTGGGGCATGGCGCGCAGCCTGTGCCCCGATGCATCCCGACTGAGCCTTGCCGTGCTGGCCGCGATCGCCGCCCTGCTGGCGCCGACGCCGCTGACCCAGGTCACCATCATCGCGGCCGGCGGCCTGGCGGGCCTTGCCCTGCTCAAGGCGGAAGCCGTCCAGGGCCATGGCAACCTGGCGATCGCCGTCGGCAAGGGCTGGGCCGTCGCATGCCTGGCGCTGTTTGCCCTGCTGCTGGCCGGGCTGCCGCTGGCCGCCGCGGCCGGCTCGTCCCACGCGCTCGACCTGATCGACAGCTTCTACCGTACCGGCGCGCTGGTGTTCGGCGGCGGCCATGTCGTGCTGCCCCTGCTCCAGGCCGAGGTCGTGCCGCCGGGCTGGGTCGGCGAGGACGCCTTCCTGGCCGGCTACGGCGCGGCCCAGGCGGTGCCGGGGCCGCTGTTCACCTTTGCCGCCTATCTCGGCACCGTCGGCCAGATCGCCCCCAACGGCTGGACCGGCGCCCTGATCTGCCTGCTGGCGGTCTTTGCCCCCTCGTTCCTGCTGGTCGCGGGCACCCTGCCGTTCTGGGAGGCCCTGCGGGGACGGCCGACCGTGCGCTGCGCGCTGATGGGCATCAACGCGGCGGTCGTCGGCCTGCTGGTCGCCGCGCTCTACGATCCGGTCTGGACCAGCGCCATCCTGCAACCGGCCGATCTGGCGCTGGCGCTGGCGGCGCTGGCCGCCCTGGCGGTCTGGAAGCTGCCGCCCTGGCTGGTCGTGCTGGCGACCGCCGCCGGCGGCTGGGCCCTGGCGGCCGTCCTGCCGGGGCTGTGAGCTTCAGGACGCCAGCTCGAAGCCCCGGTAGTTCTCGGCGGCGACCTGGTCGCAGACCTTCCGGTAGGTGCCGCAGCCGCCGACATAGGGCATGAAGACCCGCGGCTTGCCGGGAATGTTGGCGCCCATGTACCAGGAGTTCGCCTGGGGGTAGAGCGTGGCATCGCCCAGCGCGATGACGTGGTCGACCCACTTGTCCTCGGCATCCTTCCTGGCCTCGATGTGGGAAAGCTGGCGATCGCGCATGTGGTTGATGCAGTCGCAGATCCACTCGACGTGCTGCTCGATAGCGGTGATGACATTGGCCAGCACCGAGGGGCTCTGCGGCCCCGTCACCGTGAACAGGTTGGGGAAGCCCGAGACCATCAGCCCGAGGTAGGAGCGCGGCCCGTGCGCCCACTTCTCGCGCAGCGAGGCGCCCTGGCGGCCCTTGAAATCGACATTGAGGATCGCGCCGGTCATGGCGTCGAAGCCGGTGGCAAAGACGATGACGTCGAAGTCGTGTTCGGCCTGGGCAGTCCGGATCCCGGTCGGCGTGATCGTCTCGATCGGCGCCTTGCGGATATCGACCAGCGAAACGTTGTCCCGGTTGT
Organism: Pseudomonadota bacterium; assembly: GCA_027592745.1. Taxonomy (GTDB): domain Bacteria; phylum Pseudomonadota; class Alphaproteobacteria; order SP197; family SP197; genus CALGGB01. The sequence goes on from JAQCLG010000058.1 coordinate 9,172, forward strand.
AGGTCTCGTAGTAGCCGGTATCGACGCACAGGCGCTTGGTGCCGAAGGGGTGGTCCTTGGGGCAGAGCAGCTCGGCGACCGCCGGGTCCTTGACCTTCTCCCTGATCTTGCCGTGCACGAAATCGACGACGATGGCGTTGATCTCCAGGTCGGTCATGATGTCGCCGTAGGCGCCCAGAAGGCTGAAGCCGCCCTGCTGCCAGCGCCGCTCGAGTTCGGCCTCGATCTCCTCGCGCGGCAGATGCCTGGCCGGATCGTTGTTGTCCTCGACCAGGTAACCGCCGGCCGACCAGCGCGTCACCTCGCGCAGTTCGTCGTAATGCGCCTTGTGCTCGGCCTCGAAGGCCGGATCCATCGGGCCGTTCCAGGCCGGCACGGAAAAGTTCGGCGTGCGCTGGAAGACGGTGAGTTCGGCGGCCTGCTGCGCGATCACCGGGATCGACTGGATGCCCGAGGAACCGGTACCGATGACGGCGACCTTCTTGCCCGTGAAATCGACGCCCTCATGGGGCCAGTCGCCGGTGTGGTACCAGTCGCCCCGGAAGTCCTCCAGGCCCGGCACGTCGGGTATACGCGGGACCGAGAGGCAGCCCGTGGCCATGATGACATGGCGCGCGTTCCAGCGCCGGCCGTCGTCACCTTCGACGGTCCAGCGGTCGCTGCCTTCGTCGAAGGTCGCCGCCGTCACCTTCACGCCGAAGCTGATGTCGCGGCGCAGGTCGAAGCGTTCCGCGATGTGGCGGGCATAGACCAGGATGTCGGGCTGGGCGGAATAACGCTCCGGCCAGTGCCATTCCTGCTGCAGCTGCGGATCGAAGGACATCGAGTAGTCCAGGCTCATGATGTCGCAGCGCGCGCCGGGATAGCGGTTCCAGTACCAGGTGCCGCCGACGTCGTCCCCGGCCTCGATCACGTGCACGGCAAAGCCGTCCTTGCGCAACCAGTGCAGCAGGTAGAGGCCGGAGAATCCGGCCCCGACGACAACGACATCAAGGGTTTCGGGCTTGGCGTCTACCGGCATGAAGCAGTTCCTTGGCTGCGGGGCATCTGGATGGATCGCGGCGACCTATAACACGCAGCCTCCGGCGGATGCGAGATGCCCCCATGCAAGCTTCGCCCGCGGTCCGCCCCGGAGGAACCGGCTTCGTTGCCCGGGCGGGCTTGGGCAGCGACCGGTCTGTGCTACTGTCCAGCTTGGGACGCGGCAAAAAGTGGAGTTGTTGCATGGGGCGCTCTGCACACGCACACGGTGGCTTCTTCACGCGCGCATGGCGCTGAGTCTGGCACGAGTTCATCGCGCTGCTTCCGGCAATCGGCTATTTTTTCGTCGCCTTCAGCATTCTCACGGTCAACGAGGACCTGGTCCTGGGCAAGCTGGAGCTCTCTCCTGCCGATGTTCTGAGGCCCCTGGTCGGAGCCCTGCTGGTCAGCAAGATCCTGCTCATCGCAAACATGATCTCACTGATCGACAAGTTCCCGGACAAGCCGCTGATCTGGGGCGTCGCCTGGAAGACGCTGGTCTACTGGCTTCTCAGCATTCTCTTTCAGCTGGTCGAGACCGCTGTCGATCAACTGCTGGACGGAGGCGGGCTGGCGGGTGCGATCGGGGGAGTTGTCGAAGAAGCTTCGGGTTCACGGTTCATCCTTGTGCAGATGTGGCTGCTTGTGCTTCTCGCGGTCTTTGTCACCCTGCAGCAGCTCATCCTGGCCGTAGGCACGCAGCGGGTACGGGAGATGTTCTTCGGCCCCGGAAAGTCCACAGGCTAGAGCACGTTCACACTGTCAGCCGGAACAAGGGAATGGCTCCGGCTGATCGTGATCTGCTCTGGAAACCTTCCGGCGAACATCCGGCCCGGACGACCACGACACCGGGGGCTTCGGACCGGACATCGAGGGGTACGGCGGTTCCTTCGGCACTGCGACCTTCCTGTTGCCTGTCTGCCCCGTGGCACGATGGTCTCGCGCGAGGCAAGCCGCTGTCATCGCAGTGTCACGGCGGCCCTGTAACGGGGTCATCGCACACGATGATCACCATGGACGACGATACCGCCAGACGAACCCTGCCCCGCCACCGGGTCGAGGAGGAGATCGCCGACAGCTTCGACGAGGAGCTGGAGATGGAGATCGACGATGCGCGCCTGGCTCAGCTCCTGGAGGGCCACGCCCTGCATCCCGAGCAGGATACCGTCGCCCGCCACGTCTATTTCAAGGAACTGTTCCGCCTGCAGCGCGAGCTGGTGAAGCTGCAGGACTGGGTGGTCAACAACAAGCTCAAGGTCGTCGTGATCTTCGAGGGCCGCGATGCCGCGGGCAAGGGCGGCGTCATCAAGCGCATCACCCAGCGTCTCAATCCCCGCGTCGCCCGCGTCGTCGCCCTGCCCGCACCCAGCGAGCGCGAGCGCAGCCAGTGGTACTTCCAGCGCTACGTGCCGCACCTGCCGGCGGCCGGCGAGATCGCCCTGTTCGACCGCAGCTGGTACAACCGCGCCGGCGTCGAGCGCGTGATGGGGTTCTGCACCGAGGCCGAGGTCGAGGACTTCTTCCAGACCGTGCCGGAGTTCGAGCGCATGCTGGTGCGCTCGGGCATCGTGCTCATCAAGTACTGGTTCTCGATCACCGACGAGGAGCAGCACCTGCGCTTCCAGATGCGCATCCACGATCCGATCAAGCAGTGGAAGCTGAGCCCCATGGACCTGGAGTCGCGGCGCCGCTGGGAGCTCCACACCAAGGCCAAGGAAGCCATGCTGGAGCGCACCCACATCGCCGAGGCGCCCTAGTGGGTGGTCGAGGCGGTCGACAAGAAACGCGCCCGGCTCAACTGCATCCACCACCTGCTGGGCCAGATTCCCTACGGCACCATCGAACACCCCCCGGTCGCCATGCCGCCGCGCGAACACCACGCCGACTACCACCGCGTGCCAATCCCCGCCGACATGTACGTTCCCGCGATCTATTGAGCGCGGCCGGCCTCACTGCATCAGCTTGTTCCAGGCATCCAGCGCGGCGACCTTGTAGCACTCGGCCAGCGTGGGATAGTTGAAGACGGTGGTCATGAAGTAGTCGATGCCGCCGCCCAGGCCGATCACGGCCTGGCCGATGTGCACCAGTTCGGTCGCGCCGGTGCCGATGATGTGGACGCCGAGCAGCCTGTGGCTCTCGGCATGAAAGATCAGCTTCAGCATGCCTGAGTCGTCGCCCACGATCTGGCCGCGGGCGATCTCGCGGTAACGCGCCACGCCGGTCTCGTAGGGCACCTTGGCCTGGGTCAGGGCGCGCTCGGTTTCGCCGACCATGGAAATCTCGGGGATGGCATAGATGCCGATGGGAAAGTGGTCCGGCATCGGTTCGGCAACCGCACCGAAGGCATGGCAGGCCGCCAGGCGGCCCTGCTCGGAGGAGGTCGCGGCAAGGCTGGGAAAGCCGATGATGTCGCCGGCTGCAAAGATGTTGGGCACGCTGGTGCGGTAGTCGGGTCCCACGACGATGCGGCCGCGCTCGTCCGTCGCCACCCCGGCCTTCTCCAGATCAGGACGTCGGAAGCGCCGACCCGCCCGGTGCAGGCCAGGACGAGGTCGGTGACCAGGCGCTTGCCCGATTCGAGGTGCAGGCGTGCCTGCTGGGGCGGCCCCGCCATGGGTTCGATGCTGGCCACGGTTTCGCCCAGCCGGAAAGTGACCCTTGCCGTGCGCATCTGGTGGGCCAGCTCGACCATGATCTCGCCGTCGAGCATCTCGAGCGGGCGTTCGCGCCCGTCGATCACGGTCACCTCGACACCCAGGGCGGCGAACATCGAGGCGTATTCGACACCGATCACGCCGCAGCCGATCACGACCAGCGAACGCGGCAGCTCGCTGAGGCCCAGGACCTCGTCGCTGGAGATCACGCAGGGCATGCTCTCGGGCATGTCCACCGTGCGCCGGGGCCGCGTGCCGACCGCGATCACGATGTTCTGCGCAGTGAACTCGCGCTGGCCGCCCAGGGGACCGCGCACCAGAACGCTGTGGGGGCCCGTCATGACCGCCGTGCCGCCCAGGACATCGACGCCGTTGCGCCGCAGCTGGTCCTGCTGGACGCGCGCCTCGGTCTCCACGATGGCGGCAACCCGCGCCAGCAGACCCGTCGCCGTCGGACGTTCCTCGCCCAGGGGATTGCGCACCGGCCCGGCGTTGTAGGCCCCGCCGCGGCGGGCGTCGCCGTAGGAAAGCACCGCCTCGCGGAAGGTCTTCGAGGGGATCGTGCCGGTGTGCAGGCAGACGCCGCCGACCTCGGCATTGCGCTCGACCACGGCGGCGCGCTTGCGCAGCTTGGCCGCCTGGACCGCGGCGCGCTGCCCGGCCGGGCCGCTGCCGATGCAGAGCAGGTCGTAGTCGTAGGTCGTTTCCATGAGGTGTGCCCTCCCCGGCCCTGACGGTTTAGCCTGAGGCAGCCCGTGGCCGCAATGCATGGGCAAAGGCCCCGTGACCGGGAGAGCACCATGAGCTGGCTGTTCGACGACGACCATCGTGCCCTGCAGGACCGCTTCGGCACCCGCGCCCTGGCCGACCGGCTGGAACAGGGCCACCTGCGCCGGCACATCGGGCCGGCCGAGGCCGGCTTCATCGAGGCGCGTGACATGTTCTTCCTGTCGACCATCGACGGCCAGGGACGCCCGACCGTGAGTTACAAGGGCGGCGCCCCCGGCTTCGTCGCGGTCGTCGATGGGGCAACGCTTGCCTTCCCCAGCTACGACGGCAACGGCATGTACCTCTCGATGGGCAACATCGCCGGGCGCGCCCAGGTCGGCATGCTGTTCATCGACTTCGAGACGCCGCGTCGCCTGCGCCTGCAGGGCGAGGCTGAACTATCCGACGATGCAGCCGTCCTGGCGCGCTGGCCCGGGGCGGATCTGGCGGTGCGCGTCTCGGTCAGCGGCCTGTGGGTCAACTGCCCCCGCTACGTGCACCGCTACCGGCGCGTCGAGGAGTCGCGCTACGTGCCGGATGCACAGGGCGCGGCTCCCCTGGCCGGCTGGAAACGGATCGACGACATGCAGGATGTCCTGGCGCCCGGCGAGGCGGCGGAAGCACGCCGCCAGGGGCTGATCGACGAGGAGGGCTGGGTCGCCCGCGTCGATGCCGGCGACCGGGAAGCCTGAACGTTCAATCGAGGACGATGAGGCCGCTGCCGTCGATCAGCCAGGCCAGCAGGGCCGCGATGATGCCGGTCACCGGCACCGTGATGACCCAAGCCGCGACGATGGTGATCATGTGCGAACGGCGGACCAGATAACGCCGCCGCATCTTTTCGGCCTTGATGCGCGGATCCTTGCCGCCATGGGGGCCGCCGCGGGGTACGGTCGTGGTTTCCGCCACGGGTTTGGCCGGGCCGTTTTCCTTGTTGGCGAGATACTCGCGCAGGAAGCCGACGCCGAAGAGGGCGCCGATGGCGATATGCGTCGAACTCACCGGCAGGCCCATGGTCGAGGCGATGATGACGGTGATGGCGGCCGACAGCGTGATGCAGAAGGCGCGCACGCGGTTGAGCTTGGTGATCTCGCTGCCGACCGTGCGGATCAGGCGCGGGCCATAAAGCAGCAGCCCGACCGAGATGCCCGCCACCCCGATCAGAAGGACCCAGAACGGCAGGGGCGACTTGTCGCCCAGGACGGCGCCGCCGACCACCTGATGGATCGCCGCCAGCGGCCCGATGGCGTTGGCGACGTCGTTGCTGCCGTGGGCGAAGGAGAGCAGCGCTGCACCGCAGATCACCGGAATGGTGAACAGCTCGCCGACCTTGGTCTTGTGCAGGCCGTCGCCGCCCATGCGCCGCGTGACGCGCGGGCGCACGACGAGCACGCAGACGATGGTCACCGCCAGGCCGATGCCCAGGGCGAGCCAGATCGTGACCGGCATGATGCGCGACAGGCCCTTCATCAGCAGATAGACCGTGAAGGCGCCGGCCATGATCCCGACCAGGTAGGGCACCCGCCGCCTGGCCGCCTCGACCTTGTCTGCCGCCCCCAGGACCGAAACCTCGATGTAGGCGAGGAACGCCGCGGCGATCGCGCCGCCCAGCACCGGCGAGACGATCCAGCTCGCCACGATCTGGAGCACGACGCCCCAGTCGGCCGCGCCGAACCCCGCCATCATGACGCCGGCGCCGAGCACGCCGCCGACCACCGAATGGGTGGTCGAGACCGGAGCCCCGATCCAGGTCGCCAGGTTGATCCAGAGCGCGGCGGCAAACAGCGCGGCGATCATGGCCGCCGTGAACGCGGCCGCATCGGGCATCAGCGCGGGGCGGATGATGCCCTTGGAGACCGTGGCGACCACCTCGCCGCCGGCAATCACCGCACCTGCGGCCTCGGCGACCGCGGCGATCATCACCGCGGTGGCGATGGTCAGGGTCCGCGACCCCACCGCCGGCGACATGTTGTTGGCGACGTCGTTGGCCCCGACGTTGAGCGCCATGTAGGCGCTGACCATGCTCGCGACGACGATGATGCCCCACTGGGACGTCGTGCCAACGAAGGCATCGGCGACCAGGCCGGCCACGGCGAGAAAGAGCAGGCCGGCGCTGAGCCGCGTCAGGTGCTGGCCACGGCTGCGCACCGCATCCTCGAGGCTGGTCAGCCGCCTGAGGTCCTTGTCGAGCTTGCGCGCCATGGTTCCCCGCTGGTCGTCGCGACGGACGACCCTTCGCGAAGGGCGTCATCCAAACGTCACATAACCGTCATGTCGAGACGAAATCGCGGCACTCTGGGGGTAAAACGCCGGGCCGTGCGCGGCCTGACGCCTTGCGGCCCCCATGCCGCCATGCTTCGATGACCGTATAGCACTGCCGTTGCCCAGAGAGCCACGCCATGAAGTTCAGCCTCGCCATCGATCTTTCGCGCTCCAGCCCGGCGATCGACATGCAGCAGCTCCTGCGCGAGCACCTGGAACTGGTCCAGATGGCCGACCGCGGCGGCTTCGAGATCGTCTGGGCGGCCGAACACCATGCCATCGAGATGACGATCGCGCCGAGCCCCTTCCAGCTCCTGGCCTGGTATGCGGCCAACACCGACAACATCCGCCTGGGCACGGCCGTGGTCCAGGCGCCCTACTGGCACCCGATCAAGCTGGCGGGCGAAGCCGCCATGCTCGACCTGCTTTCGGGCGGACGGCTGGAGTTCGGCATCGGGCGCGGCGCCTACCAGCGCGAGTTCGACCGCATGATGGGCGGCATGGACCAGCACAAGGGCGTCGCCTACATGCAGGAGATGCTGCCGCTGATCATCAAGCTGTGGGCGGGCGATGTCGCCCACGACGGCGAGTTCTGGCAGTTCCCCTCCTCGACCGTGGCACCCAAGCCCCTCCAGAAGCCCCATCCCCCGCTCTGGGTCGCGGCACGCCATCCCACGACCTACGACTGGGCCCTGCCGCTGGGCTGCAACATCATGTCCTGGGCGCTGACCCGGCCGTTCGGCGAGGTCGTCAAGTACAAGGCCCAGTTCGAGGAGGCCCTGGCCCGCTCGCCCGAGGTCCGGCGGCCGCGGTTCGCCACGATGCGCGCCAGCGCCGTCTACCCGCGGGTCGAGGACGCAGGAACCTATGTCGATGCCATCGTCGACGGCACGCGCTACTTCGAGAACCTGTTCAAGCAGCTCGGCGAGGTCAGGAACGGTTTCCCCGAGCCGATCCCCGTCGAGGACCTCGACAACAGGGACCTGCTCACCCCCGAATCGCTGCAGGAAAACCTGGTCTTCGGCACGCCCGAGCAGGTCGTCGCCAAGCTCAAGGCCTACGAGGCGCTGGGCGTCGACAACTTCTTCTACCGCGCGCTGGGCAACATCCCCTTCGCACTGCAGGCGCAATCCCTGCGCCTGTTCATCGACGAGGTGATGCCGGCCTTCGAGAACGCCCGCCATGCGCCCCATGCCGCAGAGTGAGGGCGTGGACGCGGCCGACCGCTACGCCACGGTCGGCACCCTCCGGCTGCGCTACCGCGACGAGGGCCAGGGTGCCGTCCTGGTCCTGGTGCACGGTGTCGGCAGCCGCCTGGAATCCTGGGACGGCGTGGTCGCCGCACTCGGGGGAGGCTTTCGCACGGTGCGGCTCGACCTGCGCGGCCACGGCCTTTCGGACAAGCCCCCCGGCCCCTGCAGCCTGGAGGCGATGGTCGGCGACGTCGCCGGCCTGCTCGATGTCCTGGGCATCGCACGCTGCCATCTGGCGGGGTTCTCGCTGGGCGGGCTGATCGCCCAGGGCTTTGCGCTCTGGCACGGCGAACGGCTCGACCGCCTGGTCCTGCTCAGCACCGTCGCCGGACGCACCGACGAGGAGCGCGCGCGGGTGGCCGAACGGCTGCTGGTGGTCGACCAGGGCCTGCCCGGCGATCATTTCCGCAATTCCCTGTCGCGCTGGTTCACCGACGCCTACCTGGCGGCCCATCCCGATGTCATCGCCAGGGCGGAGGCCGCCAACAAGGCCAACGATCCCAAGGCCTATGCCGCGGCCTACCGTGTACTTGCCACCAGCGACCTTGCCGACAGGCTTCCCGCGATCACGGCGCCGACCCTGGTCGCGACCGGCGAACACGATGTCGGCTCCAACACGCGCATGGCGCGCCTGATGCACGAACGCATCGCCGGATCGGTGCTGCACATCTTCCCCGGCATGAAACATTCGATCCTGGCCGAAGTTCCCGACGCCATCGCCGACCGGCTGCGCACGTTCCTGGCGGGCTGAACGCCGGCGTAGCGCTGGGTGGCGGGCTCCCCGGCAACCCGCGACGGGATGCTGCTGGTCGCAAGCGAGCCATGGTAGGCTGCCTGCCTGTATCGGGGGAAACATCCATGGCACTTCCAGACGGGACCGCGGAGTCCAGGCGCCAGCTCGAGACCTGGATCACGGACATCGCGATCAGGCTGCTGATCCTGGGCGTGCTCGCCTACTGGTCGATCAAGCTGATCGCGCCCTTTGTCATCCTGGTGGTCTGGGCCGCGATCCTGACCACCGCGATCTATCCGGTCTTCGTCTGGCTGCGCGACCGCCTGGGCGGCCGGTCGGCACTGGCCGCGATCCTGATCACGACCCTGGGTCTGGCACTGATCCTGGGACCGGCGGCAGGACTGATCGCATCTTCGGCCGGAACCGTGGAGGAGTTCTCGCGCAACATGGCGGCCGGCAGCTTCGCCCTGCCTCCGCCCGACCCGGCCGTGCAGGACTGGCCGCTGATCGGCAACAAGGTCTTCGAACTCTGGACCGACGTGCACGACAACCTGGCCGACGTCGTGGGCCGCAACAAGGACGTCGTGATCTCCACGGGCAAGACCATGCTCGGCATCGCCGCCGGCCTGGGTTTCGACATCATCATGTTCGCCGCCTCGATCGTGATCGCCGGCTTTCTCTACAGCCGGGGCCATGCCCTGGCCGACGGCTGCCGCAGGTTCGGCCAGCGCATCGGCGGCCAGCGCGCCAGCGGCTTCGTCGACCTGGCAGGCGTCACCGTGCGCAACGTTTCGCGCGGGGTGATCGGCGTCTCGCTGCTGCAGGCCCTGCTCGCCGGCGTCGGCATGATGGTGGCGGGCGTGCCCGCCGCGGGCATCCTGGCACTGGGCGTGCTGATCCTCGCCATCGTCCAGATCGGCCCGGCGATCCTGCTGCTGCCGGTCACGGCCTGGGTGTGGTTCGAGCTCGACACGCTGACGGCCGTGCTGTTCAGCGCCTACATCGTGCCGGTGCTCCTGTTCGACAACGTGCTCAAGCCCATCGTCATGGCGCGCGGCCTGAAGACGCCGATGCTGGTGATCCTGCTCGGCGTCATCGGCGGCACCCTGGCCCATGGCCTGACCGGCCTGTTCCTCGGGCCCGTGGTGCTTGCGGTGGCCTACGAACTGCTCATCGCCTGGGTCGGGACGCGCGTTCCCGAAGCGCCGGCCGGTCCGGCTGCCCCGCCGCCTGCCTGATCACGGCCGGACGCCATCCCTGCCGGCCACAACACGAACGAGGAGCAATCCATGACAGGTGTCGCAGGACGGGTCGCGCTGGTGACCGGCGCGGGGAATCCGCATGCCATCGGCTTTGCCACCGCGCGGCTGCTGCGTGCGGCCGGCGCGCGGGTGGCAATCACCTCGACGACGGAACGCATCCACGAGAGGCGCAGCGAGCTGGGCGGGGGCGACGGCGAGACCTTCGCCATGCCCGCCGACCTGACCCGGGTCGAGGAGGTCGCGGCCCTGGTCGCGGCGACTGAGGCCGCCCTGGGGCCTATCGACATCCTGGTCAACAACGCCGGCATGGTGCAGGTCGGGCGCGACGAACCCTCCCGGCCCCTCCACGAGACGAGCGACGAGGGCTGGCGCTACGGCATCGACATCAACCTGACCAGTGCCTTCCTGGTGACCCGTGCGGTGCTGGGCGGCATGATGGCGCGCGGCTACGGCCGCATCGTGCAGATGTCCTCGGTCACGGGGCCCGTTGTCGGCATTCCCGGCAGCGCCGTCTACGGCGCGGCCAAGGCCGGCATGCTGGGCATGACCCGCAGCCTGGCGATCGAGGCCGGACCCCACGGCATCACGGTCAACGCCATCGGCCCGGGCTGGATCGAGACCGATTCCAGCGGCCAGGGCGAGATCGTGGCGGGCCGCTACACGCCGGCCGGCCGGGCCGGCACACCCGAGGAGGTCGGCCATGTCGCGGTCTTCCTGGCAAGCGAGGAAGCCAGCTACGTCACCGGCCAGCTGATCGTCGTCGACGGCGGCAACACTATCCAGGAATACAAGGTCGCCCCGGACTGACCACCAGACGCAGAACGCCGGGCCCCTTGCGGAACCCGGCGTTGTAGTGCCGTCCGTCTTGCCGGAGGTTCAGGCTTGGGCCTCTCCGGAGCTGTTCTGGGGCCGGCCGCGGCGGTCGGCCATGAACTGGTCGAACTCGGCCTTGTCCTTGGCCTGGCGCAGGCGGTCGAGGAAGGCGTGGAACTCGCTCTCCTCCTCTTCCAGGCGGCGCAGGGTGTCGGCGCGGTATTCGTCGAACGCGCTGTTGCCGCTGGTCTCCCGGTTCCGGTTGCCGCCGCAGGGGGCGTGCCAGCGTCCGCGTGCCTTGAACATGTTGTGCATTCCTCCTTGTGCGCGGCAGCCCAGGCGTCCGCTCCAGATGAGATAGGCCAGGATCGCAAGCCCGATCGGCCAGAAGATGATGAAGGCCAGGACCATGACGGCGATCCAGGCCGGTTTGCCGTAGTCGTCGAGTTTCGCTGTGATGCCCATTCCGGTTCCGCGATGTGAATGTTAATGACATTAACATAAGAGCGCTTCGCGGAGCCTGCAAGACGCCAGGCGGCAAAAATCGACCGCTTGCCTGAGCGGACCCTCAGCCTCCCGCGCGAGGGTGCCCCAGCCCCTGCAGATAGATCAGGACGGCCGCCTCGAGCAGGTCCTCGGGACTCATCGGCAGGGTGCGCCGGCCGGAATCGCCGCGGGCAAAGAGCGAGGCGATGCCATGGGCCAGGGCCCAGATGTGCAGGGCCATCATGAGCGCCGGCCGACGTCCCGGCAGGGTGGCGCTCAGCGCCTCGGCGGCCTTGCGCACGATGGCAAAGGCGCGATCGCCGGCCTGGCGCAGTTCGGGATGGTCCTCCAGGGGAATCCCTGCCTCGAACATGGCGGAATAATAGGCGGGCTCCGTGCGGGCAAAGGCCAGGTAGGCCTTGCCGATGTTGCCCAGCGCGGTGAGGGCGTCGGGCCGGGCATCGTTCCAGGCGGTGGCGAGGAACTGCTCGAAACGTTCGAAACCCTGCCGGGCGACATCGGCCATCAGGGCGTCGCGGTCGCGGAAGTGGCGATAGGGGGCGGCCGGACTGACGCCGGCCGAACGGGCCGTCTCGGCGAAGGTGAAACCGGCCGGGCCCTTGGCCTTGATCAGGTCGAGCGCGGCCTCGATCAGCGCCTCGCGCAGATTACCATGGTGATAGCCGCGCCGGGATTCCCCGTCGCGCCCGTCGTCTTTCTTGCCGGACCAGCCCATGTGAAGGGCTATTACATCAAGCGCGGGTCGGACGCAGCCGAATGTTGCATCGCACCGGACGCCCGGTGCCTGCTCACGCCCGCAGCCGCGGGATCCGGCGCACCAGGATCAGCACGAGGAGGCCAAGGACCATCTGTTGCAGGCCGTAGGCGGCGGACGGCAGGGCCAGGGTGGTGACATCGCCCAGGGTCAGCGCCACCAGGATCGCCAGGGGAATGTTCTGCACGCTCCATTCGAAGACCAGCGCGATGCGCGTTGGGGCCCCAAGGGAGGCCAGCCCGGCCACCAGCCAGGCGCCGGCGCCGCAGAGCAGCATCAGCGCCGGCACCAGGATCCCGGCGCCGGTGACGTAGCCGGCCAGGTTGGCGCGGTCGTCCCACAGGATCCAGAAGACGATGATCAGGAACACGATGGCGGCAAAGGGCACCAGATAGGGCTGGATGCGGCCCATGAACCGGGGGAACAGGGCGACCAGCGCCATGCCGGTGAGCAGGGGCACGGCCGAGACCAGCGTCAGGCGCACGGCCAGGGCCGCGAAGTCGAGTCCGGGCGCCAGCGCGTCCACGCCGCAGATGCGCGGGACCAGGCCCAGCAGCAGCGGCACCCAGACCACCACCAGCAGGTTGCTGAGGAAGGTGAGCATGGCCGAGAGCGCCGTGTTGCCGCGCGCCGCCGCCGTCAGGATCGTCGAGGTGACGCCGCCCGGCACGACCGCAACGATGGCAAGGGCCATGCAGGAGGTGCCGCCGAGCGTCGCGGCGAGGGCAAAGCCGATCGCCGGGATCAGCAGCATCTGGCCGGCAAGACCGACGATGAGGCCGCGGGGCTTCCGCAGGTTCTCGACGACATCGGAGATCCGGATGGTCGAGCCGACCATCAGCATGATGATGACCGTCAGGATGCCAGCATAACTGCTCGTCAGAACTCCCACGTGCGCGCCCCCCGGCTTCCCGCTCGGATACGCTCGCCCAATCCGGCCGTCCTTGCAGTATCTCCGCTCACTTGCCGGCGTTGCAGCGGCCATGGCCTGCCATTCGAGCACATCGGCCTCTGGAGGAATCGCTTCGCGATTGCGCAGGAAGGCGTGAATCCGCACTAGGTCGCAAACTCATAA
>JAQCLG010000059.1 GCA_027592745.1 Pseudomonadota bacterium
CCCGGCGATGTGGCCGGCATCGATCGCGGCGATCAGGTCGGCCTCGACGATGTGCGCGCCCCGTGCGGCGTTGACGATGTAGGCGCCGCGTTTCATCCAGCCAAGGCTGCGGGCATCGAGGATGCCGCGGGTTTCCCGGGTCAGCGGCAGCAGGCAGATCACGATGTCGCAGGGCGCCAGAAAGTCCTGCATGGCGTCGGCGCCTTGGAGGCAGGTGACGCCGTCCTGGCGGCGCGGGCTGCGGCTCCAGGCGCGCACGGTGTAGCCCATGGCGGCCAGGACGCGGGCGCAGTCGCTGCCCAGTTCGCCCAGGCCCAGCACGCCGATGGTCGTCTGGTCGGGGCGCGGCACCTCCAGTTCCTCGTAGCGGCGCTCGCCCTGCATTGCGCGGTAGTCGTCCCAGCGGCGCAGGCGGTTGAGTACCGCCATGACGCACCACTCGGTCATCTGCGCGGTCATGGCCGGATCGACGATGCGCGTCAGCGTCACGCCTTCGGGAATCAGGTGGCGTTCGCCCACGACATGGTCGACGCCGGCACCCAGCGAGGCGATCATCTTCAGGTTGGGGAAGCTCCTGAGTTCGTCGAGCGGATAACGCCAGACCAGCACGGCCTCGATGTCGGCTGGATTGCCGGTCTCGGGATGGATGCGGAAATCCAGTCCCGGCAGGTGCCCGGTCATCAGGTCGCGCCAGAGGTCGCCGTTCGACCACTGACTCATGTAGAGCATCGCCATGCCAGCCTCTCGGAACAATACGGGTCGGGGGACTATAGTGGCCGGATCGGGCAGGTCCACAGGGCCGGGGGAGGCAAACCATGGCGCAGACGACGCCGGAACGCACAGGGACGGTGGCGCAGCTCGGCCTGGGCTGTTTCCACCTGGTGCCGCGGGACGAGGCCGATCACGCCACGGCGGTGTCTCTCCTGCTGCCGCGCCTTGCCGCAGCACTTGCCGCCGTGCCCGGCGTCAGCGCGGTCGAGACCGTGTTCACGCGGGCGCAGGAAGGCGCCGATCCGCCGTTCCAGGCGGTCGCACCCTGGTTCGCCCGGGATCGGGCCGCCGCCGCCGCGGCCGACGACCTGGAAATCTCCTTTCGTCTCGCCATGGACCGCACGCTGCTGGGCAAGCTCGGTCCCCTCTACCGGGGCCTGGGCCGCTGGCCGCGCGACATCCGTGTCGCCATCTCCTACGAACGCCTGGTCCCGGTGGTCGTGGCCTGGAGCATGGAAGGCACGGGGGAGGCGACCGGCACGACCGCCATCGACATCCTGCGCCGCCACCTGGAGCGTTGCCTTGCCGGCAGCGCCTTTGCCCTCGATGTCCTGGAACCCTCGCCCTTTCCCGCCGACATCCGCATCGTCGAACGGTCGGCCGATGCCCCGCCCGACCAGCTGGTCGCCGTCTCCCTACTCGTCCAGCCGGGCTTCGACGTGATCGACGTCAGCGTCGACACGCGCGACGCCAGCTTTGCGGACATGATCGGCCATGTCCGCTACCAGGCCCAGCTCGAGGCCGACGACTACTATTCGGTGATGATCGGCATGGCGCAGACCGAACGGCTGTGGGACGCCGCCGTCGACCGTTTCGACGCCTTCGTCGCGGGCGAACGCGGCCGCACCGGCTGGCTGCGCGGCTCCTCGGGCGCCATCCGCGACCTGATGCTCGACTTCATCGAGACCAAGGCCGCCGTCCTGGCCGCCTGGCACGACATGGCCGGGCGCGTGGAAAAGGCCCGGAGCAGCGACGTCGGCCTGCTCTCGGCCCACATCGTGGCGCGCTACGAACGCCTGCCCAGTTTCCCCTTCGACGAATACATGCGCATGCTCGATTTCCTCGAAGGCCGCCGCACCCACCGCAGCGACGCCCAGATAGCCATCATCTCCGCCGTCATCGGCGGCCTCATCGGCAGCCTCTACGTGCTGTTCTACTGAGCGGCGACGGGCGCAAACTGCGTCATCCCGGCCGGAGGGCGTAGCCCGGAGAGCCGGGACCCATGCCGGTCCATTGCTGCGAGCAAGCGCCGGAATTGTTCGTTCCGGCATGGGTCCCGGGTCACGCTTTGCGTGCCCGGGATGACAATCTTTGGGGCGGCGGGAAGGTCACGAGACGCCCCTCACATCCGTACCGCGTCGCTCTCGATCGCTTCCAGGTTGAAGGCGGCGGCCATGAGGGCCTTGGTGTAGGCGGTCTCCGGGGCATCGAAGATGGTGTCGGCGCTGCCGCGTTCGACCACGACGCCGTCCTTCATCACCACGACCTCGTGGCTCATGGCGCGGATCACCCGCAGGTCGTGGCTGATAAAGAGATAGGCCAGATCATGGTCGATCTGCAGCTTCCTCAGCAGGTCGACGATCTGGGCCTGCACGCTCATGTCGAGCGCGCTTGTGGGTTCGTCCAGCACCACGAAGCGCGGGCGCAGGACCATGGCGCGGGCGATGGCGATGCGCTGGCGCTGGCCGCCCGAGAACTCGTGGGGGTAGCGGTCCATCATGGCGGCCTCCAGCCCGACCTCCTCGAGCGCACCGGCGACCAGGTCGCGCCGTTCGCGCTCGCTGCCGCCCATGTCGTGGACCTTCAGGCCCTCGCCGACGATGTCCTTGATCGACATGCGCGGGCTGAGCGAGCCGTAGGGGTCCTGGAAGACCACCTGCAGCTCGCGCCGCAGCGGCCGCAGCTCCTTGAAGCCGAGATCCTGCAGCGGCCGGCCCTGGTAGAGGATCGGTCCTTCGCTGGAGATCAGGCGCAGGATCGCCAGGCCCAGCGTCGTCTTGCCCGAGCCCGATTCACCGACCACGCCCACGGTATGGCGTGGGCGCACCTCCAGGCTGATGCCGTCGACCGCCTTGATGTGGTCCTTCACGCGGCTGAAGACGCCGCCCTTGACCGGGAACCAGACCTTCAGGTCGTCGGTCTCGACCAGCGGCCGGCCGCCCGGGGGTGCCGGCTCCGGCCGCCCCCTGGGTTCGCTCTCGAGCAGGTGACGGGTGTAGGCATGTTGCGGCCGGGTATAGACCTCCTCGACCGGGCCCTGCTCGACGATCAGGCCGTCGGTCATGACGCAGACCCGGTCGGCGAAGCGGCGCACGATGTTGAGGTCGTGGGTGATGAGCAGGATCGCCATGCCGAGCTTGGCCTGCAGTTCCTTGAGCAGCTTCAGCACCTGGGCCTGCACGGTGACGTCGAGCGCGGTGGTCGGCTCGTCGGCGATCAGCAGGTCGGGTTCGTTGGCCAGCGCCATGGCGATCATCACGCGCTGGCGCTGGCCGCCCGACAGGGTATGGGGATAGTCGCCAAGGCGCCCCTTCAGGCCCGAGAGGCCGACCAGGTCGAGCAGTTCCAGGGTGCGCTTGCGCGCGGCCGACTTCGACAGCCCCTTGTGCAGCAGCAGTGCCTCGGAAATCTGCTTCTCGATGGTGTGGAGCGGATTGAGCGAGGTCATCGGCTCCTGGAAGATCATCGAGATCCGGTTGCCGCGCACCTTGCGCAGCGCGACATCCGACGCGCCGATCAGTTCCGTACCGCGATAACGCACCGAACCGGAGGGGTGGCTCGCCATGGGATAGGGCAGGAGCTGGAGCACCGACAGCGCGGTCACCGACTTGCCCGAGCCGGATTCGCCGACCAGGGCGACCGTCTCACCCTCGTCGATCGTGAACGAAACCCCGCGCACCGCCTCGATGGCGCGTCCCTCGACGGTGAAGCGGGTGGCAAGGTCCCTGATCTCGAGCAGGTTCATGACGGCAGCTTCCTGGGATCGAAGGCGTCGCGCACGGCTTCGCCGGTGAAGGTCAGCAGGGTCAGCATCATGGCCACCACGAAGAAACCCGAGAAGGCGAGCCAGGGGGCCTGCAGGTTGTTCTTGCCCTGGTTCAGCAGTTCGCCCAGCGAGGGCGAACCCGGCGGCAGGCCGAAGCCCAGGAAGTCGAGCGCCGTCAGAGTCGTCACCGAGCCGTTGAGGATGAAGGGCAGGAAGGTCAGCGTCGAGACCATGGCGTTGGGCAGCACGTGGCGCCACATGATGACGCGGTCGGTCACGCCCAGGGCGCGCGCGGCGCGCACGTAGTCGAAGTTGCGCGCGCGCAGGAACTCCGCGCGCACCAGGCCGACCAGCGCGGTCCAGGAAAACAGCACCATCAGGCCCAGCAGGGTCCAGAAGCCCGGCACGATGACGCTGGCCAGGATGATCAGGATGTAGAGCACGGGGATGCCCGACCAGACCTCCAGCGCCCGCTGGGCGAGCAGGTCGACCCAGCCGCCGTAGTAGCCCTGCACCGCACCCGCAGCGACGCCCAGCACAGAGGCAAAGGCGGTCAGCGCCAGGCCGAACAGCACGGAGATGCGGAAGCCGTAGATCAGCCGGGCGCTGACGTCGCGCGCCTGGTCGTCGGTGCCCAGCCAGTTCTGCGCGGTCGGCGGCGAGGGTGCCGGCGTCGCGAGGTCCCAGCTCACCGTGTCGTAGCTGTAGGGGATCAGCGGCCAGATCATCCAGCCGCCCTTCTGCGCGATCAGGTCGGCCACGAAAGGATCGCGGTAGTCGGCCTCGGTCTCGAAGTCGCCGCCGAACCGCGTCTCGGGATAGGCCTGCAGCACCGGCACATAGGCCCCGCCGTCGAACCAGACGAACAGCGGCTTGTCGTTGGCCAGGAACTCGGCCGGAAGGGTGACCAGGAAGAGGAACAGGAAGATCCAGAACGACCAGTAGCCCCGCCGGTTGGCCCTGAAGTTCGCCAGCCGCCGCCGCGTGATCGGATCCATGCGCGCAAGGAGGCTCATGACGCCACCTGTCCCATATCCGCGGCTCCCCCATCCCCTCTCCCCTTGTGGGAGAGGGTTAGGGTGAGGGGTCTTACGCGCGGTAGCGCGGATATGAAACGAGAGGCGGGGCCCGACGTCTTACCCCTCACCCAGCGCCGCCTAGGCACGGCCTGCGGCCGCGCCAAGGCTGCGCAACCCTCTCCCACAAGGGGCGAGGGGAAGAGAGAGCGGGCAACAGCCGCAAAGGCGAGGTTCCTGCCCATCACCCCACGTCCCTGCTCTCGAAGTCGATGCGGGGATCGACCAGCACGTACATCAGGTCGCCGATCAGGTTCATCACCAGGCCGAGCAGGGTGAAGATGTAGAGCGTGGCGAACATCACGGGATAGTCGCGGTTGATCGCGGCCTCGTAGCCCAGCAACCCCAGGCCATCGAGCGAGAAGATGATCTCGATCAGCAGCGCGCTGGTGAACAGGATGCCGACGATCGCGCTGGGGAAGCCGGCGATGATGATCAGCATGCCGTTGCGGAAGACGTGGCGGTAGAGCACCTGGTTCTGGGTCAGGCCCTTGGCCCGCGCGGTGACGACGTACTGGCTCTTGATCTGGTCGAGGAAGGAATTCTTGGTCAGCATCGTCAGCGTCGCGAAGCTGCCGATGACCAGCGCGGTGAGCGGCAGCGCCAGGTGCCAGAAGTAGTCGAGGATCTGCTCGAGTGTGCCCATCTGCTCCCAGCCCGAACTGACCAGGCCGCGCAGCGGGAACCAGGAGAGATAGGTGCCGCCGGCAAAGACGACGATCAGCAGCAGGGCAAACAGGAAGCTGGGGATGGCGTAGCCGACGATGATCGCCGCGCTGGTCCAGATGTCGAAACGGCTGCCGTCGCGCACCGCCTTGGCGATGCCGAGCGGGATGCAGACCAGATAGACGATCAGCGTCGTCCAGATGCCCAGCGACACCGAGACCGGCATCTTGTCGAGCACCAGGTCGACCACGGCGCGGTCGCGGAAGGCGCTGTCGCCGAAGTCGAAGGTCAGGTAGTTCCCCATCATCAGGAAGAAGCGCTCGACCGGCGGCTTGTCGAGGCCGTACATGCGCTCGAGTTCCTCGACGAACCCCTCGGGCAGGCCCTGGGCGCCGCGGTAGAGGCTCTCGCCGCTGCCCCCGGCATTGCCGCCGATCTCGCCGCCGCCGCTGCTGCCCGAGACACGCGCGGTGGCCTCCACGCCCACACCCTGCAGTTCGGCGATCAGGCGTTCCACCGGACCGCCGGGCACGAACTGCACGATGACGAAGTTGATCACCATGATGGCAAACAGCGTCGGCACGATGAAGAGCAGGCGTCTGACGACATAGGCCAGCATGATGGTGCGCCCCGCTTCCCTTCGGCTCAGTCGTTGCCGATGCCGATGGCCTGTTCCTCGGCCTCGAGCTGCTGCTCCTCTTCCGGGTTCACCCACCAGGTATCGAAGGCCAGCCCATAGGGCGGATTGTTCTCCGGCCGGCCGAACTTGTCCCAGAAGGCGATGCGGAAATAGGTCAGGTGGAAGTTCGGGATGACGTAGTGGTTCCAGAGCAGCACGCGGTCGAGCGCCCGGGTCGCCGTGATCAGCGCCTCGCGGTCCTGCGCATAGACGATCTCGTCGATCAGGGCGTCGACCACCGGGTTCTTGATGCCGATCAGGTTGCGGCTTCCCGGGATGTCGGCCGAGGCCGAACTCCAGAAGTCGCGCTGCTCGTTGCCCGGGGAAAGCGACTGGCCCCAGCTCGAGACCGCCATGTCGTAGTCGAAGTTGTCGAAGCGGGACTGGTACTGCGAGGCATCGACGATGCGGATCGTCGCCTTCACGCCGAGCTTTTCCAGGTTGCGCACGAAGGGCTGCACGATGCGCTCGAAGGCCGGCTGCACCAGCAGGATCTCGAACGCCATCTTCTGGCCCTCGGGCCCTGTCAGCACGCCGTTCTGCACGGTCCAGCCAGCTTCCTGCAGCATCTGCTGGGCGATGCGCAGGTTGGCCCGGTTGTTGCCGCTGCCGTCGGTCACGGGCGCCTTGTATTCCTGCGTGAAGACCTCCTCGGGAAGCTGGTCCCGGAAGGGTTCGAGCAGGGCGAGTTCGGCCGCGTCCGGCAGTCCGGAGGAGGCGAGTTCGGAGTTGGAGAAGTAGCTCTCGGTGCGGCTGTACTGGTCATAGAACAGGTTCCTGTTCGACCACTCGAAGTCGAAGGCATAGCCCAGCGCCTCGCGCACCTTGGGGTCCTGGAAGATCGGCTGGCGGATGTTGAAGGCGAAGGCCTGCATGCCGGTGGGCACCTCGTTGGGCACCTCCTCCTTGACGATCAGGCCCTTGTCGAAGGCCGGCCCGGTGTAGGCGGTCGCCCAGAGCTTGGAATTGTTCTCCTGGCGGAAGTCGTATTCGTGGGCCTTGAAGGCTTCCAGCGCGACGTCGAAGTCGAGGTATTCGTCGTAGCGGATCGTGCCGAAGTTGTAGAACCCCCGGTTCACCGGCAGGTCGGCGCCCCAGTAGTCCTCGACCCGCTCGTAGGTGATCGAACGCCCGGCCTCGACCGCCGTGACGCGGTAGGGGCCGCTGCCCAGGGGCGGCTCCAGGCTCGCATCGGCGAAGTTGCGTGTCGCGTACCAGTGTTCGGGCAGCACCTGCATCTGGCCCATGATCAGCGGCAGTTCGCGGTTGCCCGGCGCGTCGAAGTTGAAGCGCACCCAACCCCCGCCGATGTCCTCGGCCGAGACGACATTGGCGTAATAGGCCCGGTAATAGGGGTGGCCCTCGGTCTTGAGCGTGTCGAAGGTCCAGATCACGTCTCGGGGCGTCACCGGTTCGCCGTCGTTCCAGCGCGCCTCCGGGCGGATCTTGAAGGCGACCCAGGAACGGTCCTCGGGCACCTCGATCGCCTCGGCCAGCAGGCCGTACTCGGAAAACGGCTCGTCGTCGGAACTCTTGAGCAGGGTGTCGTAGATCAGGTGGGTGCCCGCACCCGGGTTGCCCTTCAGGATGAAGGCGTTGAGCGAATCGAAGCCGCCGAAGGCCCATTGCCGGACCTCGCCGCCCTTGGGGGCGTCTGGGTTGACGTAGTCGAAATGCTCGAAGCCTTCGCCGTACTTGAGGTCGCCGTACATCGAGAGGCCATGGCTGATCGAGGTCGGCGCCTCCTGCGCACGAACCGGCAGGGCCGCAGCGGCCAGGATCACAAGAACGGCAAGACAACGCATCGCACGCACTCCCTCCAACACGGCCGGTCCCGATGGAGACCGGTCTGGGGCCCGAACATGTCGAAATCCGGGCATGTTGCCTCACGCCCCCGTGAGGCAGGCAACACTCACGCACCTGTTACCGACGGCGGCAGCGGCCCCTCCTGCTCCCGTCCTCATCGCGCCAGCAGGTCCAGGCAGGGCCCCATCAGCGCCTTGTCGCCGACCATCAGGACGCGTCCGTCGCTGTCACCGTCGAGCGGCCGGCCTTCCCAGTCGCAGGTCGCACCGCCGGCATTGCGGATCAGCGCGGCCGGCGCGGCAAAATCGTGCTCGCCCAGCTGGGCATCGACGACGATGTCCTGGAAGCCCATGGCGAGCAGGCCGTAGTCGTAACATGCCGTGCCGTAGAGCACCCATTTGCCGGCCTGGTGGATCGGTCGCATCTGGGCGTAGTCGTCGCGGGCATAATCGTCGGGACCGGAACTGGTGACCACCGCCTGGGCCATCGCCGGGCAGGCCCGCGTGCCGATCGCCTCGCCGTTGAGAAAGGCGCCGTGGCCGTCGGCGCCGATCCAGCGTTCGCTGGTGATCGGCTGGTCGATCAGGCCCAGCACATACGCGCCGCCGTGGTGCAGCGCAATCAGGGTGCCGAACAGCGGCATGCCGCACATGAAGGCAACCGTGCCGTCGATCGGATCGACCACCCAGGCGAACTCCGCATCGGGATTGGTAGCCGGAAACTCCTCGCCGATGAAGCCGTGGTCGGGTGCGGCCTCGGCGACGATCTCGCGCAGCCGGGTCTCGACCGCCTTGTCGATCTCGGTCACCGGGCTGTTGTCGGATTTCAGTTCGCTGGCGAAGGGCTGGCGATAACGCGGCCTGATGATCGCGCCGGCCGCGTCGGCCAGGCGATGGGCAAGGCGCAGGTGGTCATCGGGTACATGGAACATGGCGCAGAGAGTGCCCGCGCGACCCTTGCGGCGCAAGGCGCTGCACAGCGCGGCGTCCCGCACCGTGGGCCCCTTGGCCTCGGGGCGCTCCGGGGCGACAATGGGCGATGCCCATGCTCCGCATGCTCGCCTTCCTTCTTGTCGCCGCCGCCTTGCCGGCGTGGTCCCAGACCGACCTCTCGGCGCCCAACGAGCCGGTCGGCCATCGCTTCCTCATCGAGCCCGGCGACCTGCCGCCGCCGTTCGCGACCGACAGCGTGGCCGAGGGCCGCAGCTTCGCGCCGATCCCCGATCCGCCCGTGCTCAACCTGCCGGAAGGGTTCACGGTCAACCTCTTTGCCGGCGGTTTCGACAATGCCCGCTGGCTTGCCGTCGCACCGGGCGGCGACGTCTTCCTGGCCGAAACCCGCGAGGGCACCCTCCATGTCCTGCGCGACGGCGATGGCGACGGGGTCGCCGAAACGATCTCGCAATACTGGGACGGGCTCGACGGCCCCACCGGCATGGTCTTCGGCGAGGGCGCGCTTTATGTCGCCGATCTCGAGGGCATCTGGCGTTTTCCCTATGCCGAGGGCGATCTCGAAGCGAGCGGGCGGCCCGAACGGATCACGGCGCAGGGCGCCTTCGGCGGCACCCGGGGACACTGGACCCGTACCCTGGCGCGCGCGCCCGACGGCGGTTTCTATGTCGGCATCGGCTCGCGCGACAACCTGGCGATCGAGGACGAACCCCGCGCCACGATCCGGCACTTCGCCGCGGACGGTTCGGGCGGGCAGACCTTTGCCGCGGGCCTGCGCAATCCCGTGGGCATCGCCGTGCATCCCGAAACGGGCGCCCTCTACACCGTGGTCAACGAACGCGACGGCTACGGCGACGACCTCGTGCCGGATTACTTCACCCGTGTGCGCCAGGGCGAGTTCTTCGGCTGGCCCTATGCCTATGCCGGCGGTGTTCCCTATCCCGAGTACGGGCAGGACGAGCCCGACCTGGTGGCTGCGACCGTGCTGCCCGATGTCCTGATCCAGTCCCATTCGGCCCCGCTCGGCCTGGTCTTCTACGATGGCGACCGGTTTCCTGCCGAATACCGGGGCGATGCCTTCGTTTCCCTGCACGGCTCCTGGAACCGCTCGCAGCCGACCGGCTACAAGATCGTGCGCATCCGGTTCGAGGATGGCCGTCCGGTCGGCGGCTACGAGAACTTCGCCACCGGCTTCTGGTTCGCCGGGGAACGCGAGGCCCAGCTCTACGGCCGCCCGGTCGGGCTCGCGGTGGCGGCCGACAGCGCCCTGCTGATCGCCGACGACGGCGCCCAGGTGGTCTGGCGCATCGCCTGGCAGGGGGAGTGAGAACGGCGAACCTGCCCGCCGTTTCGTGCGTTAGGCCAGTACAGCCGGACCACGA
The DNA here is from genome assembly GCA_027592745.1 of Pseudomonadota bacterium. GTDB lineage: Bacteria > Pseudomonadota > Alphaproteobacteria > SP197 > SP197 > CALGGB01. The sequence goes on from JAQCLG010000059.1 coordinate 10,317, forward strand.
AGGAGCCCGCCCATGAGTGACATGCATGCTGAAACCGCGATGTGGATCGAAGGCCTGCGCCGTCGTGCCGACAAGGCAGAAACCTCGATGCGCGACTGCCTGCGCGACCATGCCGAAACCGTCGCCGCCCGTGACCGCCTGAGCAGGCTGCGCCAGGGGCTCGACGAATCCGGCCGCGACGCCCCTCCCGATGCCGACAGGCGCTCGGCGATGGAGAAGCTGGCTGACGACCTCGACCAGGCCATCTCGCGTGCCCTGGTGCGCCTCTGATACCAAGGGCCGATGCGCCCCGCCTCGCTCAGCCCCCGAACGCCAGGCCCCAAAGGCAAAGGGCCGCCGGATGTCTCCGGCGGGCCCTCTTTCTTGATGGCGCAATGTCAGGCCGCGGGCGGCGGCCGGCGTCCGCGCACGCCGGCAAAGATCAGCGAAGCCACCAGCAGCACCAGGAAGATCACGAACAGCACCTTGGCCACACCCGCGAAGGCGCTGGCGATGCCGCCGAAACCGAGCAGGGCCGCGATCAGGGCCAGTACGAGAAATGTCAGAACCCATCCGAGCATGGCTGGTCTCCTTGGATCATGGTTGGATCATGGGTGGTTGGATCATGGGGTTGCGTGTCGTGTCCGTCCGGACGCCCGGCACCGGCATGGGCCTGCACCGGCATCGGATTGCGGCGCTGGCCCCTGCCCACGGATACGGGCATCCAACCGCTCCAACGCAAGCGGCTGGCGTTGCGTTCCCGGCCTCACGCCGCCCGCGGCGAGAAGGCATCCTCGTCGGGCACGCCCAGGGTGCCGCGCAGCTTGGCGTGCGTGCGCGACAGGCGGGACTTGATCGTGCCCAGCGGCACGTTCTGGCTGGTTGCCAGGGCCAGGTGGGGCTGCTCCTCGATCACCAGGGAGCGGATCGTCTCGGCTTCGTGCTCGGGCAGTGCGGCAATGGCCGCGGAGGTTTCGCCCAGCATGACGTGGATGAACTGCGCGGGCGCCTGGACCGGCGCCGGGGCCTGCATCTGCTGTTCGGCATAACGGCGCTTGACCTGCTCGTGGCGTTTCCGCGACAGGAAGATGTTGCGCATCATCGTCATCAGCCAGGCGCGCAGGTTGGTTCCCGGCTCGAACTGATCGCTGCGCTTGAGCGCGCGTTCGACGCAGTCCTGCACCAGGTCCTGGGCTTCGACACCGTGTCCCGGCCCGACCAGTCAGCGCGCGAAACGCTCCAGGTCGGCAAGGTGATCGGTGATCTCTTCGTGAACGATCGAGGCAGTCATCGCGATCCTCCGTCTCTGCGGCACATGGCCGTGCTGTGGCTTGCACTGGCAGGTGGTGGAGGGGGTCGCTGTTGTCGATGGCAGGGCATCCGGACGGGTCCGGGCGATATGCCGTAACTATGGGAAATGATTGCATGATCCGGCGTTGTTCCAAGCCTGTGTCAAGGCTGTGGTCGTGTCGTGGCCTTTCCTTGCGCTCAGCGCTGTGGGTCGCGTGGCAGCAGGCTGTGGGCAAGCAGGGCGGCGATGAAAAGCAGCAGGAAGACGACCGCCAGGATGCGTGCGGTCGTTGCTGCGGCGCCGTCGCCACCGCCGAATCCCAGAAGACTGCTGGCGACGGCCATGGCCAGGCTGATGGCGGCCCAGATCAGCATCGGTGCGACCTCATGTGCGTCTCCTTCGAGCGCTCCCTTGAGAGCGAACGGGCCATGGAAAGAAAGGTTCGTCGGGGCGCGAACCGATTGCGAGATGGTGCGTTCAAGCAGCAACGATCCCACGTTGATGGAGACCGACCATGCTGATCCGCAGCCTTCTTGCCCCCACCGCCATCGTCCTTGCCCTGGGCGCCACGGCACCGGTGGTTTCGGCCGATGACACCACGGCCGTCGAGACCACTCCCGAAATCGACAACCGCCGGGCCGAGATGAACAGCGCCATGGAAACCTGGCATGCCCGGGTCGAGGAGCGCCGCGCCGAGACCGACAGCAGCGACGACACCCTGGATTCGGCCTGGAACGAGGTTGAGGCCGCCTGGGGCGACGTCGAGGCCGCCACCGCGGAGAACTGGGATGACGCCTCGGACGCCTTCGACCGCGCCATGGCCGATCTCGAGGAAACCTGGGACGACGCGACCGACGACGATCCCAACACCTGAAACAGGCCCTAGCGGCCGGCGGCAGGACGACTCCCTTCACTGCCGCTGCCGTGGCGATCAGGCTGGCGCCCCCCGGTAGCCTGATCGCGAGAGAGACGCAGCCCGGCTCCCCAAAGACCGGGCTGCGTCCGTTTCTGCTGCCTGACGTCCTGCGGGGCGGTGCGATGCGGGCCCATCCTGTTCTATGATGCCGCCATGGCGCAGAACACGCCCCAGGGCCCGGTGGTGGCCAAGGTGCCGGCAGGCGATACCAGGGAACGCCTGGTCTGCGCCGATTGCGGCTTTGTCCTCTATTCCAATCCGAAGGTGATGGTCGGCAGCGTCGCCCACTGGCAGGAACGCCTGCTGCTGGTCCGCCGCGACATCGAGCCGCGCCGCGGCTTCTGGACCCTGCCTGCCGGATTCATGGAAAACAACGAGACGACCGAGGAGGGCGCGCGCCGCGAGGCGCGCGAGGAATCGGGCGCCGAACTCGAATTCGAGCACCTGCTGGCGGTCTACAACATCCCGCGCATCAGCCAGGTCCAGGTGATCTATGCCGCCCGCCTGCTTTCGCCGGACGTGTACGCGGGCGATGAGACCTCGGAGGTCGGGCTGTTCGCCTGGGACGAACTGCCCTGGGACGATCTGGCCTTTCCCTCGGTACGCTGGGCCCTGCAGCACTGGCGCGAGGCGCGCGCCAGCGGCGACACCGCCGCCCGCACCAATCCGCCCGGCGAGACCGGCGACTACCGCTGAAAACGCGATCGGCCCATGGCGCGATGCCATGGGCCGATGGTGATCCCTCTCGGCCGGCGCCCGCCGCAGCGGGGCAGGCTCACTTCACTTCGTCGAAGGTGTCGATGATGTGGGCGACCATGCCGTAGTCCTTGGCCTCTTCGGGGCCCATCCAGTGGTTGCGGTCGGTGTCCTTGGCGACGCGCTCGATGGGCTGGCCGGTCTCCTGCGCGATGACGTGGTTGAGGCGGTCGCGCATCTTGAGGATTTCCTTGGCCTCGATGTCGATCTCGGTCGCCTTGCCGCCGACCCCGCCCATGGGCTGGTGCAGCAGGAAGCGGGTGTTGGGCGTGCAGTAGCGGTTCTCCTTGGCCGCGGCCAGGTAGATGTGGGCGCCGGCGCTGGCGACCCAGCCGGTGCCGATCACCTTCACGGGCGCGACCACGAAACGGATCATGTCGTGGATCGCATCGCCCGATTCGACATGGCCGCCGGGCGAACTGATCACCATGCGGATGGGATCGCGGCTTTCCTCGCCCATGGCCAGGAGCTGGGAGATCGTCTCGCGCGCGGCCTTCTCGTTGATCTCGCCGAACAGCAGGATGGTGCGGGAATCGAAGAGGATCTTCTGAACCGCGCGGTTCTTCTCTTCCTTCTTGGCCGCCTCGGCCTTGTCCTTGTCCTTCTCGTCGTCCTCGTCGTCGGCGACGATGCGCAGGTCCTGCAGGGTCATGAAGATCGCTTCCCGGATTGGTGTAGGGGTGAGGCCTGACATAAGTGGCAGGCAGGGTGAATGCAAGCTCAGGCGGCGGATTCCGCCGCGCCGGGCGCCGGATGGGGCGCCGGGTCGGGCAGGGCGACGCCGATCATGCAGTCGCGGCTGACGATGCCGGCCAGGGCCTCCTCGCTCCAGCTTCCGGTTCCCTCCGGGCGCCTGGGCAGCACCATGTAGCGCATGTCGGCCGTGGAATCGTGGACCCGCACGGCCATGCCTTCGGGCAAGGTCGTGCCGAACTCGGCGAGCACCGCGCGCGGTTCCACTACCACCCGGGCGCGGTAGGCGCGTGCCTTGTACCAGGCCGGCGGCAGGCCCAGCACCCAGCGCGGATAACAGGAGCACAGGGTGCAGACGATGACGTTCTTGGTCTCTGCCGTGTCGGCGACCACGATCAGGCGCGTCGGGCCGATTTCGATGCCCAGTTCGCGCGCCGCGGCCGCGCCGTCGGCCAGCAGGCGTTCCCGGTAGGCCGGGTCGACCCAGGCGCGGGCCACCATCCGTGCCCCCGTCGCCGGGCTGCGCGCATCCATGCGCTCGATGGCGCGCCGCTCGTCCTCGGCCGAATAGATATCCTGTTCGATCAGCAGTTCGCGCACCGCCGCGACCAGCGCCATGTGTTCGCTCAGGCCTGCGGCATCGTCGTCGGGCTGGAAGGTCCGGTCATGGTCGTGCCCATGATGATGTTCGTGTCCGCCGCTCAAGGTGCTGCCTCCAGCCAGTGTTCGTAGACCTCGACCTCGACGGTGTCGGCCTCGTCCTCGGCGCGCGTCCCCCACAGCGCGCGGGCGGCGAAACGCACGCGGTAGAGCGGCTGGGCCGGCAGGCCGTCGCCGCCATGGGCCAGGGTCTCGGGGTTGCCGAAGACGCCGCACAGGCGCTCCACGGTCCCGGCATGGCCCTTGATGTAGGCCGGAACGCGGTGATGGCAGGCAGGATGCCGTGTCGCGACCCTCACCCGTGCGCCCGTGGCGAAACGCGGCGCGCTCACGGCTGGCGCCCCCTGATCTCGGCGACCTTGGCGGTGATCGCCTCGGCCGTGACGATGCCCTTCTCCAGCAGGATGGCGGTCATCGATTGCGCCCAGCGCTCGTAATAGGAGAGCCGTTCGTAGGCGTCCGGCCCCAGACTCTCGATGCCCCGGCGCAGCTCGTCGACCTTCAGGTGGCCGCGCTCGGAAAGCAGGGTCATCATGGCGTCGACCTGCTTTTCCCAGTGTGCCACGGCATGTTCGCCGGTCTCGACCGGCCCGGCCTGCGCACCGCCCAGGTCGTGGGGACCGATCGGCTGCGCGCTCATGCCGCCTTCCTCTGGGCCCCGGCGCGCGGTTCTGGCGGGCGCTTGTGGAAGGCGCCGTTTTTCATGATTCCGGTCAGCCTGCCGGCGTCCTGCAGGATGGCGATGTTCTTCAGCGGATCGCCGTCGACCAGGATCAGGTCGGCAAGCCAGCCCTTGCGGATCTGGCCCAGTTCTCCGGCCATCCCCATGATCTGCCCGCCCAGCGCGCAGCAGGCCTCGATCGCCTCCATCGGCGTGTAGTCGAGCAGCTTGACGAAATGCTCCATGTCGCGCGCGTTGGTGCCCACCGGGTTCCAGGCGAAACCGTAGTCGCCGCCGGGCAGGATCCTCACGCCGCGTTTCTTCAGGTCCTTGATCGTCTCGATGCCGATCTCGAGCTCGCGTTTCATGCCCAGGTTCGTCGCGATCTCGGTGGTGATGCCCCAGGGCGCTGCCTCGTAGAGCGTCGTCCAGGTGACGCCGAAGGTCGGCGCCACGAAGACCGCATCCTTCTTCGATTCCAGCAGGTCGCGCGCCTCCGCGTCGGCGAAGGTGGCGTGGTAGATGTTGGTGACGCCGTTGCGCACGCACAGCTTCACCGCCTCGGCGCTCCTCGCATGGGCCGCCACCGTCTTGCCGAAGGCGCGGCCGACCTCGCAGACCGCGGCGACCTCCTCCTGCGTCATCACCGTGCGTTCGGCCCGGGCATGGGGCACGAACTCGTCGCCCGAGGGGTTGATCTTCAGGATGTCGACGCCCTCGCGCACCATCCAGCGGCTGGTGCGGCGGAACTCGTCGGCGCCGTCGCAGATCACGGCGAAGGTCTCACGGTGCAGGTGGGAAAGCCGCACGTCGCCCAGGCCCGCCGTCACGGTCATCTCCGGGCTCGCCGCGCGCAGGCGCGGGCCGGGGATGTCGCCGGCCTCGATGGCGTTGCGGATGACGATGTCCAGGCGCGGCTTGGCTGCCGCGGCGCTGCAGCAGGCGGTGAAACCCTGGTCGAGCATGCGCCGGGCGTTGCGCGCGGTCAGCAGCGTGTGTTCCTTGGGCGGGATGTTGCCCAGCGAGTCGAGGTTGGGCGTGTCGGCAAAGCTGATGTGGCTGTGCGCCTCGATCAGCCCCGGCATCAGCGTCGCGCCGCCGCCGTCGATCGTGTCGGCGCGTTTGCCGATGTTTTCGGGCGCGCCGTGGAAGACCTCGGCGATCCGGTTGCCGCGCACCCGTACGGCGCCAGCAAACGGTGCGGCGCCGCTCTCATCCAGCACCTTGACGTTGTGAATCAGGATGTCGCCCATCGAAAACCTCCCCCGAATACCAAACAGATGCCCGGCACAAGCATCGCTTGCGGCGGTTTCGGGGGCAAGCCGGCCTTCGGGGCTTGCTGGGGCAGATTCGCCGAAGGCTGTCCCGTTATGGGACGGCCGGCCCGATCAGGCGGCGAACAGCAGGATCGGCGTTCCGGCGGCCAGGATGACGAAGGTGACCGCATAGACGCCCACAAGGATGCGGGTGCGGTTCAGGCGCGAGAGGTTTTTCCAGTGCGTGGAGAGGGACATGGTCTGCATCCATCCTGCGGTTGGGCCATCGGCCCGGTTGTGGGGCGATGCTGCGCAAGCCCAGCGATGCATGTCCTGTGCCAGGATTTCGCCCCGGCTGGCCGGGGATCGCCCCTCAGTGCGGCCCGCTCACCCCAGCCCCATCAGCGAGCGTGCGAAATCGCGCGCCGAGAAGGGCCGCAGGTCCTCGGCCCCCTCGCCGACGCCGATGGCGTGGATCGGCAGGCCGAACCTGTCGGCCAGGCCGACGATGACGCCGCCCTTGGCCGAACCGTCGAGCTTGGTGACGACCAGGCCCGTCACCTCGCACATCGCCTTGAAGGTCTCGACCTGGGCATGGGCGTTCTGCCCCGTGGTGGCGTCGAGCACCAGGATGCGGTCGTGGGGCGCTTGCGGATCGAGCTTGGCGATGACCCGCAGGATCTTCTGCAGCTCGGCCATCAGGTTGTCCTTGTTGTGCAGTCGCCCGGCGGTGTCGATCAGCAGCAGGTCGGCGCCCTCGCGCCGTGCGGTCTCCAGCGCGCCATAGGCCAGGCCCGCGGCATCGGCGCCCTGCTTGCCCGCGACCACGGTGGCGCCGGTGCGCTCGCCCCAGATCTGGAGCTGCTCGATCGCCGCGGCGCGAAAGGTGTCGCCCGCCGCCAGCACCACCTTCAGCCCCTGGTCGGTATAGAGCTTGGCCAGCTTGCCGATGGTCGTCGTCTTGCCGGTGCCGTTGACCCCCATCATCAGCACGACATGGGGCCTGTGCGCGGCATCGATGGCCAGCGGGCGGGCGAGCGGCTCCAGGATGGCGGTGACCGCCTCGGCCAGGTCGCCCTTGACCTCCTCGGGACTGACGTCCTTGCCGAAGCGCTTGCGCGCGAGTTCGGCGGTGAGCCTGGCCGCCGCCGTCACGCCGATGTCGCCGGCGATCAGGGCCTCCTCGAGTTCCTCCAGCGCGGTCTCGTCGAGCTTGCGCTTGGTGAAGATGGCGCCGATCGATTCGGTCAGCCGGCCCGAGGAACGCGACAGCCCGGACTTCAGTCGGGAGAACCAGCCGCCCTCGGCCATCAGGCCGCACCCGCCATCAGGGTGGTGGCATCCGCGCCCGCGATCGTCGTGTCGAACATCGCTCCGGTCGCGGCGGGTATTGCCAGGCGCACCGGCGCGTACTGGGCCGTGCGCCCGATCTCTGCACTTTCGGCGAGCACGTTCTCGCGCCGGCCGACGCGCCCGGCAAGGAAGGCGGCGACGGCCGCCTCGCCTGCCTCGCGCAGGGCACGCGCGCGTTCCTTGCGCACGGCCTTGTCGACCTGGGGCATGCGCGCGGCGGGCGTGCCCGGCCGCTCAGAATAGGGGAAGACGTGGAGCCAGGTCAGGCCACAGTCGCCGACATGGGCGAGCGTGTTGGCGAACATGGCGTCGCTCTCGGTCGGGAAGCCGGCGATCAGGTCGGCGCCGAACACCGTCTCGGGCCGCAGGCGCCGCACGGCCTCGCAGAAGGCGACGGCCTGTTCGGGCGTGTGGCGCCGCTTCATGCGCTTCAACACCATGGCGTCGCCCGCCTGCAGCGAGAGATGCAGGTGCGGCATCAGCCGCTCCTCCTCGGCGATCGCGCGGCAGAGGCTGTTATCGGCCTCGGCGACGTCGAGCGAGGTGATGCGCAGGCGCGGCAGTTCGGGCACCAGCTTGAGGATGCGCCGGGCGAGGTCGCCCAGGCGCGGCTTGCCCGGCAGGTCGGCGCCCCAGGAGGTGATGTCGACCCCGGTCAGCACGACCTCGCGCGTGCCGTGTTCGACCAGCGTGCGGATCTCGCCGACGATGTCGCCGGCCGCGACGCTGCGGCTGGGACCGCGGCCATAGGGGATGATGCAGAAGGTGCAGCGGTGGTCGCAGCCGTTCTGGATCTGCACGAAGGCGCGCACCTTCTCCTCGAACCCCGCGACCAGGTGGCCGGCGGTTTCCTCCACCGCCATAATGTCATTGACCGACACGCGTTCCTCGCCGGGCGCCAGCCAGGTTTCGGGGCGCAGCTTCTCGGCGTTGCCCACCAGGCGGTCGATCTCGCTCATGGCGGCCCAGGCTTGCGGATCGATCTGCACGGCGCAGCCGGTCGCCACGATCGTGGCGTCGGGGTGTTCGCGGCGGGCCTTGCGGATCGCCTGGCGCGCCTGGCGCTCGGCCTCCTTGGTCACCGCACAGGTGTTGACGACGATGGTGCCGGCATCCTTTTCGCCCAGGTGGCCGCGGATGACCTCGGACTCATAGGCGTTGAGGCGACAGCCGAAGGTCAGGACCTGGGCCATCTCAGGCGAGCCCGGCCAGCGTGCCGCGGTAGGACAGCGCCGTCGGCCCGGCCATCAGGACATGGCCGTCCTCGCGCCAGGTCATCGAGAGTTCACCGCCGGGCAGGGCGACCGTTGCGGAACGGCCGGTGAGCCCGCGGCGCACGGCAGCCACGATGATGGCGCAGGCGGCCGAGCCGCAGGCCAGCGTCGCCCCGGCGCTCCTCTCCCAGACCCGCGCGCGCAGGCGCTCGGTGTTTTCCACGGTGACGAAGCTGATGTTGGCGCGGCGCGGGAACATGCCGTGGTGTTCCAGGCGGGCGCCCTCGCGCGCCAGGTCGACGGCGTCGCAATCGGCCACGAACAGCACGGCGTGCGGATTGCCCATGCTGACGCAGACCGCCGGGGCCTCCGCGCCGAGCTCGACCTCCAGCGTGTCGCACTCGCGCGCCAGCGGGATGTCCTGCCAGCCCAGGTGCGCGGGGCCCATGTCGACGGTCACGGTGCCCGCCTTCTCGCGGCCCTCCAGCAGCCCGGCCACGGTCTCGATGGCGATGCGGCGGTTGCCTTCCTCGGCCATCAGCAGGTGCGCGACGCAGCGTGTCGCATTGCCGCAGGCTTCCGCCTCGCTGCCGTCGGGGTTCCAGATGCGCATGAAGACATCGGCCCGGTCGGAGGGTTCCAGGCGGATGAGCTGGTCGCAGCCGACACCGACGTGGCGGTCCGCGATGTGGCGGATCGCCGCGGGATCGAGCGGGATGTCGCGGGCCCTGGCGTCCAGGATGACGAAGTCATTGCCGAGCCCGTGCATCTTGAGGAAGTCGATGCCGTCCATGTCGCGCCTTATATGGCGCGCCCCGGGCCGCGTCCAATGGCGCGGCTGGCCGACCCCGAACCGCTCAGGACCGCTTGGCCGCGCAGGGACCCCCGCTCTGTGCCGCCGCCGGGGCGGCATAAACGGCCATCATGGTATGGGCTAGCGCCACGCCCAGCGGCAGGGCGACGGCGGTCTCCACCGGCCGCCCGGCGACCGCCTCAACGACCAGGGCGCGCACCGTGTCGTAGGCCGGCTGCTGGCCGAACAGGGCGAGCGTCGTGCCCGATGCGGCATCGTAGCGGTCCAGGTGATAGATGCGCTCACCCGCGCCGATCGCGACCATCTCGCGCGCGATCCGCGTCGTCTCGTCGTGGGAGCCAAGCAGGATCGCATAGGTCGCCCCGCCGGCCGGCGTGACGCAGAAGGCGTAGATGCGCCGCTCCGGGCCGACCGGTGCCGCGTAGCGGTAGGAGGCGACCGCGGCGCCCTCGACCGTGAAGCTCTCGAGTCCCTGGTAGGGGCCGTGGTCGTCCTGGCCGTCGGCGACCGGCGCGGCCACGGCGGCAGGGACCTCATCGCGCGTCTCCCCCGAACAGGCCGCCAGCAGCAGGGCGGCGCAGAGCATGAGAAACCTGCAGCCTTGTGGAATCTCGATCAAGGCGCGGCTCTGGGCGGGTTGGTCGGGGCGCCATGATGCGGCCCGCCGGGCCGGGGCAGCAAGCGCCCTTGTGGCGGGCGGCGCGCTTGCCCCGGCGGCGGGGGCATGGTGAGCTTGGCCCCTGCGCGAAGCTACAGCGACCCAGGGGGTGCCCCATGACCACGCTCGACCGCCTGCCCATCCTGGAGCGCCGCCGCATCCAGGCCGAGGTCGTCAAGCCGATCTGGGAAGCCCTGGTCGCCGAGGCCGGCCGCGAGGTCGCCGACCGTGTCATCGGCAAGGCGATCAAGGATGCAGCGATCGAGGAGGGGCGGCGTTTTGCGCAGGCCGAGGGCGGCCCCGGCGGCATGGAGGGCTTCCTTGCCATGCAGCACCTGTGGACCGCCGGCGGCGCGCTGGAAACCGAGGTCGTCGAGGAAAACGGCACGGACTACGTCTACAAGGTGACGCGCTGCCGTTATGCCGAGATGTACCGCGAGATGGGCCTGGCCGAGATCGGTTTCCTGCTGTCGTGCAACCGTGACGGCACCTTCGTCGACGGCTACGATCCGCGCATCCGGTTGCAGCGCACGCAGACCATCATGCAGGGTGCCGGCCACTGCGACTTTCACTACCGCATGACCAAGGGAGACGAGGCGTGAACCGTATTCTGGGTGTGGCCCTGCTCGCCGGGCTTATGGCCGCCTGCAATTCCGGCGATTCCTTCCTGGAGTGGGACGAGGAAACCGCCGCCCGGCTGGCCGCCGAGGAAGCCGCGGCGGAGGCCGCTGCCGAACGGGGCAAGATGACCGACGAGGAAATCCTCGCCCAGGCCCAGGCCGATGCCGAGGGTGCTGTGGCCACGGTGCCGGCGGCAGAACCCTCCGCCGAAGGCGCGCCGGCTGCGACCGGCGGCCTGCAGGCCCCGCTCGCGCTGCTTGCCGCCGACGGGCGCATCCTGCAGGGCGTGCTCGTGCGCGCCGACACCACGGTCAAGGTGGTCTGGGCCGATGGCGTCAGCTGCAGCGGCGGCCTCGTCCAGGAAAGCGTGCTCGACGACGGCCCCCAGGCCAGCGAGGGGACCTTTGCGCTCAACTGCAGCGACGGCACCATCTTGCTCGGCAAGTATGCCGATCTCGCGCCCGGCCAGGGGGCCTGGGCGATGCGCGATGCCCGCGGCGCCCAGGCGCGCGCCGTCTATGGCAGCGACGTGCCGGCCTCGCCGGTCGATGCCCCCGCCTTCGAGACGATCTGGGCCTCGCGCGCGACGACGCCGGCCGGCTGATCGCCCTCAGCCGAAGGCCAGGCGCGCGGCCAGCGGCATGTAGAGCGTGATGGCGACAATGGCCATGACGTTGAACGCCAGTCCGGCGCGCGCCATCTCGCCGGCGCTGATGAGGCCGCTGCCATAGACGATGGCATTGGGCGGCGTCGCCACCGGCAGCATGAAGGCGCAGGAGGCCGCGATCGCCGCCGGGATCGCCAGTTCCACCGGGGCGAAACCGGCGCCGGCGGCCAGGGCCGCGACCAGGGGCACGAAGGTCGCCGCCGTCGCCGTGTTGCTGGTGATCTCGGTCAGCAGCACGATGGCGGCAACGACCAGCAGGACCAGCGCCGGCAGGGGCCAGCCCGCCGCATCGCCCAGGCCGCCCGCGATCCAGCCGCCAAGGCCCGATCCGGCGATGGCGTCGGCCAGGGCCAGTCCCCCGCCGACCAGCACCAGCACGCCCCAGGGCAGGCCGCGCGTGGCCTCCCAGTCGAGC
>JAQCLG010000228.1 GCA_027592745.1 Pseudomonadota bacterium
GAGCGCCAGCGGCAGGAAGGCCACCAGCGCGATCAGCCCGGCCCCGGCGTAGCTCCAGCGCCAGCCGACCCAGGCGATCGCGGCGACCGCGGCCAGGGGCAGCACCGCCTCCCCCACCGAGAAGCCCAGCGAGGCGATGGCGAGGGCCCGGCCGCGGCCGAAGTCGAAGTAACGCGCCATGGTCGTGATCGCGGTGTGGCTGGCCAGTCCCTGGCCAGACTGGCGCAGCAGGAAAACGATGACGACCAGGACGATGGCCCCGGGGGTCGCTGCCGCCGCGATGCAGGCCACGGCCAGGGCGATCAGCACGATGGTGGTGTAGAGGCGCAGGTCCAGGCGGTCGATCTGCTTGCCCGACCAGGGCAGCAGCAGGGCACTGGCCAGGGTGCCGACCATGTAGATCGTGCCCCAGCCGGTGTGGCTGAGATCGAAGGCGGCCTCGATCTCGGGCACGAAGGCGCCGACGAAGAAGCTCTGCCCGAAGCTGGAGGCAAAGGCCATGAGGAAGCCGAAACCGACCAGCCGCGCGTTGGCGCGGGCAAAACGATAATAGGGACCGAAGGGCATAGACCGACCGCGACAGGAAGACGGCCTGATTACGCGCTTGTCGACGCGGTGGAAAGCCTGCTCAGGGACGCCTCAGGCGGCCTCGCCGGAACCCGGCTCGGGCACCTGCTCGGGCACCTGGAGTTCCAGGGCCTGGCGCGCCTGCTCGTGGTGGGCAGGCAGGATGTGGCGCTGCACCGACTGCAGGGCAAACCCCAGCACGGTGGCATCGTCGAGGAAACCGGTGCCGACCAGGATGTCGGGCACGATGTCGGCGGGCATCACGAAATAGGCCAGTGCGCCGATCAGGATGGCCCGCGGGGTGTGCGGCGTCGCCGGATCGAGCATGGCGTACCAGGCTGCGACGAGGTCCTGGGCGAAGGGCAGGCGGCCGATGTTGCGCCGAATCTTGGGCCAGAATCCGCGGCGCATCTGCGCCTCGTCATAGGGCACGACCGCGGTGCCGGTCGCGATGTCGCGCGCGCGGCCCTTGACCACCGCCCAGGCGGGCAGGCGCGTGGCGGCGCGGGCAAACCGCGTCAGGCGGCCAAGCCCCCTCACGCCGCAGGCGCCTTCTGCAGGCCCGCGGCGGCCTTGTCCATGAACCGCGCCATGGCGATGTCGCGGGGGGAAATGCCGTCGACGTCATGGCTCGTCAGCGTCACCGCGACCTTGTTGTAGACATTCGACCATTCGGGATGGTGATCGACCACGTCGGCATAGACCGCGACCTTGCCCATGAAGGCAAAGGCGGTCATGAAATCGGCGAAGGCGAAGCTGCGGGCGATGGCATCGCGGCCCTCGACCTCCTGCCAGCCCTTGAGGCCGGCAAGGGCCCTGGCCCGGGCGTCGCCTTCCAGCTTGTCCGTCATCGGGGCTCTCCGGGGAAGCGGCGTGAGACCCTGATGTGGCGACGGCAGCCACCCCAGGCAAGACCCGGCCCGCCCGGCCCGGAGCGCGCAACCGCGAGGCGATTCCGCGGCATGACGATTTGTTCTAGGTTCGCGCCATGACCCGATCGTTCGGATTGCCGCCCAGCGCGGAGGAAATCGTCGCCATCGCGGAGGCCTCGCTTGCGGCCATTCCCGAAGGCCTGCGCAACTATGTCCAGGGCATCGCCATCCTGGTCGAGGAATTCGCCGAGGACGAGGTGCTCGACGTCATGGGCATCGACGATGCCTTCAACCTGCTCGGCCTCTACCAGGGCGTGGCGATGGACGAGCAGTCGGTGCTTGCCGTGCGCGAGGACCTCGACCGCATCTACCTCTACCGCCGCCCCCTGCTCGATGCCTGGGCCGACGGCGAGGACAGCCTGGAAGACCTGATCGCCAACACCCTGGTCCACGAGATCGGCCACCACTTCGGCCTTTCCGACGAGGACATGGAGCGGCTGGAGACCGACTGAATCCGCTCTATGGATGGAGCCCATAACGCTCGATCTCGCGGTACACCGCGCCATGGTTGCCGCGCACGCTGTCGTAGAGCACGAAATCGCTGACCGGGATGGGCGGCGACATCAGCAGGCCGTTGGCCTCCAGGAAACGCCCGATACGGTCGGCCGGCGCACCGCGCAGGCGGGCGAGCGTGACGTGGGGATGGAACTTGCGCTCCTCGGCGGCAAGGCCGGCGCGCTGCAGTGCGGCCTCGATCTTGTCGCGCAACCGCTTGAGGGGCTCCCTGGGCGCGACGCCGGCATAGAGCACGCGCGCATCGCGCCGGCCGCCGAAGATGTCGACGCCCTCGATCGCCATGGTGAATGCGGCCGCCTCGACCTTGGCCAGCACCGCCGCGATGTCGGAGGCCTCGCGGCCGTCGACATCGCCGATGAAACGCAGGGTGACGTGCATGTTCTGGGCGGGCACCCAGCGCGCGCGCGGCACGCCGCCAGCCAGTGCGGCCAGCCGCAGGGTCACCGCCTCGGGCAGCGGCGCGGCAACGAACAGTCGGGGCATCAGGACTCCGCTTCGACCCTTGCCAGAAGTTCCAGCACCGACGGCATGATGGATTCGACGATGTGGCGCACGCCGGTGCGGTTGGGATGGATGCCGTCCTCCTGGTTGAGCCAGGCTTCGCCCGCCACGCCATCGAGGAAGAAGGGATAGACCAGCGCGCCGTATTGCTGCGCGAGTTCGGGATACATGCGCTCGAAGGCGTCGACATAGGTCGGCCCCAGGTTCTGGGGCGCGCGCATGCCGGCGACCAGGGTGGGGATGCCGCGCTCGTCGAGCGTCGCCAGGATCGCCGCAAGGTTGCTGCGTGCCGAGCCCGGATCGATGCCGCGCAGCATGTCGTTGGCGCCCAGTTCGACGATCACGGCATCGGCGCCGTCGGCGAGAGCCCATTCCAGGCGCGACCAGCCGCCCGCCGTGGTGTCACCGGAAACGCCGGCGTTCTGCACCACGACATCGTGGCCCGAACCCTGGAGCACCTCCTGGAGCTGGGCCGTGAAGCCGTCCTGTGCGGGCAGCCCGTAGCCTGCGGCCAGGCTGTCGCCCAGCACCAGCAGGCGCACCGGTTCCTCCGCCCGGCTCCCGGAAAGGCCGATTGCGGCAAAAAGAGCGGTGCAAACCAGCAGACGGGTCACCACGTACCTGAAACCGTACATCACCGTCACCTTCCTGCACCCATCGTCACTTCCGGAGCCGTGTTGCCTTCATGACCGACGCCATCGTCCGGCTTGGCGACATCCGCCTTTCGCTCAACAGCGCCGCCGGCGCGGTCGACATTCTGCGCGGTGTCAGCCTCACCGTCGATCATGGCCGCCATGTGGCGGTGGTCGGCCCGTCCGGCTCCGGCAAATCCTCGCTCCTGGCCATCATCGGCGGGCTGGAGCGGCCGAGCGCCGGCCGCGTCACGATCGCCGGCCAGGACCTCGGCGCCCTCGACGAGGACGCTCTGGCCCGCTTCCGCGGTCAGCATGTGGGGATCGTCTTCCAGTCCTTCCACCTGGTTCCGACCATGACCGCGGCAGAAAACGTCGCCCTGCCCCTGGAACTGGCCGGGGAACGCGACACCGGCGCACGCGCCGCCCAGGCCCTGGCCGAGGTCGGCCTGGCCGGGCGCACCGGCCACCTGCCGACCGAACTCTCGGGCGGCGAGCAGCAGCGGGTGGCCCTGGCCCGCGCCCTGATCGCGCGCCCGCGCCTGCTGCTGGCCGAC
>JAQCLG010000060.1 GCA_027592745.1 Pseudomonadota bacterium
ATCGAGGCGGTCTGAGTACCCGGGAGAACTGCCGTGACCAAGGATGTCGATGCCTATGCCCACGCGCCGGGCCGCGCCGAGCTGATCGCCGCGGTGCGCGAGAAGCTCGACGCCCTGGAGATCGACTTCATCTACTACCAGTACATTTCCATCACCGGGCGCGTGATGGGCAAGGCCGCCCCGGCCGCGCACTGGGAAGCGATGGCCATGAAGGGCATCCAGACCTGGTACGGCGGGCTGACCAACGTGCTGCCCAACCGCGCCGGCTCGCTGCTGGGGTTTCCCAGCAACGCCCATGAGCTGGTCGCCATCCCCGATCCCGAGACCTTCTGCCAGCTGCCCTGGAACAAGCGCGCCGCGCGCGTCTTCTGCACGGTCTTCTACGGCCGCGAGGAGGCCGAAAGGCCCGGCGCCTTCATGGACGAGGACTGCCGGGGCAACCTGCGCCGGGTGCACCAGAAGTTCCAGGACGACCACGACGGGCTGCACCTGCGCGTGGGCTGCGAGCCCGAGATGGCCTGGCTCAACCGGGGGGCGGACGGCAAGCCCGACGGCGGCCCGACCAAGGCGCTGGCCTATCACATCGACCAGTTCGAGGTGCTCGCGCCGGTCTACATGAAGGTCATCGACTACGCCCACGCCATGGGCCTGGACATGATCCAGTTCGACCACGAGGACGCGCCGGGCCAGCTCGAACTCAACTTCACCTACGACGACACCCTGCGCACCGCCGACCGGTTGACCACATTCCGCCAGATCTGCGCCCAGGTGGCGCGCGAACACGGCCTGATCGCCTGTTTCATGGCCAAGCCGATCATGGGTGTCTCGGCCAACGGCTGCCATCACAACATGTCGCTGTGGCGCGGCGGCCAGGACGTGACCGTGGCGCGGGTCAAGGGCGAGCTGCCCGGTGTCGAGCAGGTCTTCCACCATCGCCAGGGCGGGCAGAACCTGTTCATGCGCGATGCCGACCACTGGATGCCCGGACCGATCGGCCTGCACGCCATCGGCGGCGTCATGGAACACCTGCCGGCGCTGACCGCGATCGGCTCCTCCACGGTCAATTCCTACCGCCGCATGCTCGACCTCGGCCTCTGGGCGCCGGTCTATGCCGACTGGGGCTACCAGAACCGCACGACGGCGCTGCGCGTCTCAGCACCCGGGCGCATGGAATACCGCGCGGTCGATGCCATGGTGAACCCCTACCTGATGGGTGCTGCCCTGCTGGGGGCCATGGACGACGGCATCAAGCGCGAGCTCGATCCGGGCGAGCCCGAGCAGCGCAACATCTACGAGGCGATGGAGGCGGGCAAGGAGGTCAAGCGCCTGCCGCGCTACTTCGGCGACGCCCTCGATGCCCTGGCCGCCGACCCGGTGGTCAAGGGCGCCTTGGCCGGGCGGCTCTACGAGATCTACGACGAGTACAAGCGTGACGAGTGGGACCGCTTCAACGCCGAGGCGAGCGACTGGGACATGAACAAGTATCTCGATTGTCTGCCCTGACGGGACAAAGAAGGACCACGACGATGTTCGAGCTCAAGAAAGAGGAAATCGCGACGTTCCGCGAGGACGGCTTCGTCTTCGTCGAGAACCTGCTCGACGATGCCACCTGCGAGGCGATCAAGGCGCGCTACGAGGCCATGTTCCGCGGCGATTTCGAGACCGGCGTCAAGCCCGACGAGGTCAATTGGCAGGAAGGCAAGAGCGACCCCAGCCTGACGCGCCAGATCTGCAACGGCTGGAAGGGCGACCGCACCGTGGCGTCGGTCGTGCTGCGCGAGGACATCGGGCGGGCCTGCGCCACCCTGGGCGGCTGGCCCGGCGCCCGCATCAAGGTCGACAACGTGCTCTGGAAGCCGCCGGGCACGCGCCCGCTGGGCATGCACCAGGACTCGGCCTATCTCTCCTGGATCGACCCCGACGAGATGATTTCTTGCTGGATCGCGCTCGACGACACCAGTGCGCAGGGCGGCACCATGGAGCTGGTGAGGGGCTCCCACCGCTGGGCCCACGCCGCGCCCGAAGGCGAGTTCCACGGCCCCCAGGACTATCGCAAGTACATGATGAAGGCTGCCGCGGCCGAGGGCATCGCCGAGCCGGAGATCGTGCCGGTGGTCGTGAAGAAGGGCTCCGGCTCGTTCCACCACGGCCGCACCTGGCACGGTTCGGGCGACAACAAGGCGAGCCATGCCCGCCGCTCGCTGGTCGTGCACTGCCTTTCCTCGGAGGCCAAGTTCGTACCCGCCAACATCGCCAGCGGCACCGGGCCGATCTACGGCCGCTACATGCCGCGCAACGGCGACACCACCATGGACGACAACGACTTCCCGATCCTTTGGACCGGGCAGGGCGGTCGTTCCTCCTGGATCGACGGTTACCTGAAGGCGCAGGGATGAACCAGGGCGCGGGCAATCCCGGCAAGCTGCGGGCGCTCGCGCGTGACGTCGATGTCCTGCGCGGCATCCTGGAGGCCTCGCGGGATGCCTGCTGGTGCATCGAATACGAGGAACCCGTCGACCTGACGGCGCCCGAGGCCGAGGTGCTGCGCCAGTTCTTCGAGAACGTCAGCTTCTGGCGCCTGTGCAACGAGGCGATGGCGCGCCTCTACAAGCTGCCCGCCGGGCTGGATTTCAACGAGCAGTCGGTGCGCTTCCATTTTTCCCGCAGCCCGGCCAACGAGGAATTCGTGCGCCAGCTCATGGCCGCCGACTTCAACCTCGACAACGCGCCGTCGGTCGATACCCGTCACGACGGTACCACGATGCATGCCGAGAACGACGTGCGCGCCGATATCCGTGAAGGCAGGTTGCACCGCATGTGGGGCCTGGTGCGTGACGTCAGCGCCTTCAAGCGCACCGAACAGGCCCTGACCCGCCGGGTCGACGCCATGCTCGATGTCCTTTCGGCGGTACCCGACCCGATCCTGGTGATCGGCGGCGACGGCCTGCTGGAGGCGGCCAATCCCGCACTCACCCAGGCGCTGGGCTGGGGCATCGATGCCCTGCTCGGCACTGCGATCGACGATCTGTGCCATGTCGAGGACGGCTTCGTCTCCCTGGCGCGGCGCATGCGGCCGGGCCAGCCGGGGCACCTGGTCGATCTGGAGGTCGACGACGTCCATGGCGGGCGCCACCGTGCCCAGATGCACCTGGCGGCGATGGAGGCAGGTTCGGGCGAGCACCGCTGGGTCGCCACGCTGCGCCTGCAGCCGGGCAGCCCGCGGGCGGTGGCGTCATGAGGTTCCGCGGCATCGAGGTCAGCGACCTGCCCGACACGCTGGCCGCCGGCGACCTGTTCGGTGCCGTGGCCATGCCGGGTTTTGCTGCCCTGGCCGATGCCCATCCCGACGGTCTGATGGTGCTCGATGCCGCCGGCGTCGTCATTGCCTACAACCAGGCCGCGGCGAGCATCCACGATCTCGCGCGCGACCAGGCGGTCGGCGCCAGCATCGCGGAACTGGCCGAGCGCAGCGCCCTGGCCTTCGGCGAACTCGCCGAGGCGCTGCAGAACGACCGGCGGGCCGACCTGTTCGCGACCTCCTCGGGCGGGCGCGGCATCCTGGTCAGCGTACGCCCGGTACGCGACCGGCGGCGCGACACCCTGCTGACCCTGGTGGTGCTGCGCGACCTCGAGGTCATCGACCACCAACGCGACGGCGCGCGCCGGGGCGAACGGTTCCGCTTCCGCGACGGCGCGGCCGGTGCGCCCGACGAGGCCGGCCTGCTGTTCGATGCCGCCATGGAACGCGCAGTCGCCTTCGGCATCCGGGCGCTGGAGCGGCGCGCCCGCGTGCTCATCACCGGTGAGACCGGCGTGGGCAAGACCGCGATCGCGCGCCACCTCCATCGCAGCGCCCTGGGCCAGAGCCATCCCTTCGTCCACGTCAACTGCGGCAGCGTGCCCGAGAGCCTGTTCGAGTCCGAGATGTTCGGCTACGAACGCGGCGCCTTCACCGGCGCCCTGCAGGGCGGCAAGAAGGGCCTGATCGAGACGGCCGGCGGCGGCACGCTGTTCCTCGACGAGATCGGCGAGATCCCGCTGCAGAGCCAGGCCAAGCTGCTGAAGTTCCTAGAGGACGGCACGGTCCAGCGTATCGGCGCGGCGGCCCAGCGCCGGGTCGACGTGCGCGTCGTCGCCGCGACCAACCGCGATCTCCCGGCCATGGTCGCCGGCGGCAGCTTCCGCCGCGATCTCTACCACCGGCTCAAGGTGGTGACGATCGACGTGGCGCCGCTGCGCGCCCGGCGCGAGGGCATCGCGCCGCTGCTCGACCTGATGCTGGCCCGGCTCAATGCCGGGCGGACGCCGGCCCTGGAACTGGACGCGGCCTGTCGCGCCCGCCTGCTGGCCCACCACTTTCCCGGCAACGTGCGTGAACTGGCCCATGTCGTCGAACGGCTCGGCATCGTCGTCGATGCCACGGCCAGCCTCGCCGACCTGGAAGGCGACCCCGATTTCGCCTTGGCGCAGCAGCCGGAGGAGGCGCGCCCGGCGGGCGGCGACGGCGGGCTGAAGGCGCGGGTCCAGGCCTTCGAGGAAGGGCTGATCGACGAGGCGGTGCGGACCCTGGGCAGCAAGCGGGCCGCGGCCCGCGCCCTGGGCGTCGATATCGGCACCGTGGTGCGCAAGACGCAGCGCCGGAGGCGGGCATGATGCCGCACCGGCCACAACCATTGCGGAGGGCCGTCCGTGGCGACTCTCCCAGTCAGGTTGCGACGCCCCCGTCCCCTAGCCGCGAGCGGACAAATGCGTCGTTTCATCGTGCCTGCTTCGGCGTTACAAATGACGCTGTTGTACCGGTTGTTTGGGCACGACCCGCGTCCAGAACGGGCGTCGGGTACAACGAGGGTAATCCAGGAGGCTTTACACCATGAAGAAGCGACTTCTTTCCACCGTCGGCGGCGCCATTCTCGCCGCAGGCATTGCAGCGAGCGGAACGGCCCAGGCCGAGGGCGAGCTGAACGTGTTGACCTGGGAGGGTTACACCGATCCCAGCTTCGTCGAGGGTTTCGAGGCGGCCACCGGCTGCAAGGTGACGCCGACCTATGTCGGTTCCAACGACGAGTTCCCGGCCAAGCTCGCCGGCGGCGGCGGCATCTACGATCTCGTCTCGCCGTCGCTCGACACCACCAGCATCATGATGAAGGCCGGTTTCGTCGAGCCGATTGATACCTCGCGCCTGGAGCACTGGGGCGAGGTCTATCCGCAGTTCAGCGGCCATGACGGCATCAATTCCGATGGCGAGGTCTATGGTGTGCCCTACACTTGGGGTGCCATTCCCTTCATGTACCGCGCCGATGCCTTCGAAACCGCCCCGACCAGCATCGCCCAGCTCTGGGACGATCCCGATCTGGCGGGCGAGATCAGCCTGTGGGACGACAAGACCAATCTCTACATCACCGCCCGCATGCTGTTCGGCAACGATGCCGACATCTTCGACCTCTCCGACGAGCAGCTTGCCCAGGTGCGCGACAAGCTGATTGAACTGAAGCCGATGATCCGCAAGTACTGGGCCTCGGCCGGCGAGCTCGTGAACCTCTATGCCAACGGCGAGGTCACGATCTCCAACACCTGGGGCGGCTATCAGTCAGCGCTGCTGGCCGAGCAGGGCATCGAGATGATCGAGTTCATCCCCGAGGAGAACGCCGACGGCTGGGCTGATGCCTGGCAGATCGTCAAGGGCACGCCCAACGAGGACTGTGCCTACCAGTGGCTGAACTATGCGATCAGCCCCGAAGGCCAGTGCGGCGTGGTCGGCATCACCGGCTACTCGGGCGCCAACCCGACGGCGCTGGAGACGTGCAAGACGCCCGAGGAAATGGCGGCCCTGCATCAGGACGACTTCGGTTACATCGACTCGCTCGTGCTCTGGCAGGAGCCGGTGCGGATCGATGCCTACATCAACACCTGGAATGCGGTGAAGGCGGCCGAATAGCCGACGACACGACTTCCGCAATTGGGGGCGGGGCCGCACGACATCATCGTCGGCCCCGTCTCGTTTCCATGACCCGGCGGTTGCCCCTGTGGCGCATCCGGCCGGCTTCGGGGCAGAACGCATGGCCGACATTCTCCGACTGGATCACGTGACCAAGACCTTCCGCGGCGGCGTAGTCGCCGTGGACGACATCTCGCTCGACATCCGGGAGGGCGAGTTCCTGACCATGCTCGGACCGTCCGGCTGCGGCAAGACGACGACGCTGCGCATGATCGGCGGCTTCGAATACCCCGATTCCGGCTCGATCCTGCTCGACGGCCAGGATGTCACCGACGCGCCGCCCTACCAGCGGCCGGTCAACATGATGTTCCAGGACTTCGCCCTATTTCCCCACATGACGGTGGCGGCCAACATCGGCTACGGCCTCAAGATCGCCGGCACGCCGCGCGCCGAGACCGAGAGCCGGGTGAGGGAGGCGCTCGACATGATCGAGCTGCCCGGCATGGCCGACCGCCTGCCCAGCCAGCTCTCCAACGGCCAGCGCCAGCGGGTGGCACTCGCCCGCGCCCTGATGCGCCACCCCCGCATCCTGCTGTTGGACGAGCCGATGTCGGCGCTCGACGCCAAGCTCAAGGAAGCCATGCAGGTCGAGTTGAAGCACATCCACGACCGCATCGGCATCACCTTCATCATGGTGACCCACGACCAGACCGAATCGATGATCATGTCGGACCGCATCATCGTCATGCGCAACGGCCGCATCGAGCAGATCGGCTCGCCGACCGAACTCTACGACCGGCCGGCATCGGCCTATGTCGCCGATTTCCTGGGCACCTCGAACATGGTGCCGGTCACCGTGCACCGCACCGGCGAAGAGGTCGTGGCGCGTGCCGGCGATGCCAGCTTCCGCATCGCGCGTGCCGGCAGCGTCGTCGCCGACGGTGCGACGATGACCATGTTCATCCGACCCGAGAAGATCCGCCTGGGCGCCAACGGCGGCGACGGCAACGTCTTTTCCGGGGCGGTGCGCGAGGTCTTCTTCTCCGGCAACGCCGTGCGCATCGATCTCGACATCGGCGCCGGGCAGATCGTCATGGTCCACCACCAGCTCGACACCGCCCTGGGCGATGCCGGGCTGCCGGCCGCGGGCGACACGGTGACCTGCTCGGTCAAGCCCGAGACGATCTCGCTCTTCGATTCCGCCGACGCGGCAGCCGTGGCCGCCGTGGGAGGCGCGGCATGAACCACGCCCGCCGGCACAAGCTAGGCTTCTGGGTGCTGTTCTCGGCGCCCATGCTCTGGTGGATCATAGTGCTGCTGGTGCCCTACCTGATCATGCTCTCGATCAGCTTCTATTCGCGCCAGTTCCCCTTTCACGTGCCCGACTTCCAGTTCGGCAACTACCTGATCCTGCTGCAGGATTCGCAATACTGGACGGTCCTGCTGCGGAGCGTGAAGGTCTCGATCCTGGTCTCGCTCGCGGCCTTCGCGATGGGTTATCCGCTGGCCTACTTCCTGGCCTTCAAGGTGCAGTCGGAACGTCTGCGCCTGTTCCTCTACGTCGCGACCATCGTGCCGCTGTGGGTCTCCTACCTGCTGCGCGCCTACACCTGGAAGACGATCCTGGGCAGCGAGGGCATCCTCAACTCGTTCCTGATGTGGGTCGGCATCCTCGACGAACCCTCGACGCTCTTCCTCTACAACGAGTTCGCCATGGTCGTGACCATGGCCTACATCTTCACGCCGTTCATGGTGATGCCGATCTATGCCTCGCTCGAGAAGATTCCGCGCAGCCTGATCGAGGCCTCCAAGGACCTCGGCGCCGCACGGTTCTCGACCTTCTGGCGCATCACCCTGCCGCTGACCATGCCGGGGGTGCTGGCCGGGTTCACCTTCACCTTCGGCCTCTCGGTGGGCGATTTCGTCTCGCCGCTGCTAGTCGGCGGTCCCTATTCGAACATGATCTCCAACGTCATCGCGACCCAGTTCGGCATGGCCATGAACTGGCCGCTGGGTGCGGCACTGGGCGTGGTCATGCTCTTCATCGTGCTCGGCGTCATCACCGCTTCCGACAAGCTGGAGCGGGCCGGCAGACTGAACCTGGGCTAGGGGGGCAAGACGATGACGACAACCCAGATGCACGGCATCGCCACCACCGAGAAACTCGGCAGCCGACGGCGCCGGCCGATCGACAAGGGCACCTCGGCCCTGGCCGTGGCGGCGATGTCGGTGCTCGCCTTCCTCTATGTCCCCATCGCCACGCTGATGGTGTTCTCGTTCAACGACAATCCGGTCACCCGCCTGCCGCTCACCGGCTTCACGCTGGACTGGTACCACAAGGCACTGACCAACCCGGACCTGATGACCGCGCTGTGGAACAGCGTCATCGTCGGCCTGGCGGCGGTGGCGATCTGCCTGGCGATCGGCATTCCCACGGCCTTTGCGCTGGACCGCTACGACTTCCCGGGCAAGACCGCCTTCCGGCGCCTGGTGATCCTGCCGATCACCCTGCCGGGCCTGATCACCGGCGTCTCGATGCTGGTCTTCTTCCGCGCCGCGGGCGTCGACCTGTCGCTGTGGACGGTGATCGTGGGCCACGGCACGGCGCTCACCGCCATCGTCGTCACCAACGTCTTTGCCCGCCTGCAGCGTTTCGACCGGCGCATCGAGGAGGCTTCGGCGGACCTCGGCGCCAAGCCCTGGCAGACCTTCCTGTTCGTCACCCTGCCCAACATCAAGTCGGCGCTGATCGGCTCCTCGCTGATCGCCTTCACCCTGTCGTTCGACGAGATCCCGGTGACCTTCTTCCTGACCGGGCGCGACAACACCCTGCCGATGTACATCTGGTCGGTCATCCGGCGCGGCATCACGCCCGAGATCAACGCCATCGGCACGATCATCGTCGCGGTCTCGATCGTCCTGATCCTGGTCTCGGTCTTCATGATGTACCAGGAGAACCAGAAGGGATCCACAAGGTAGGCCGCCCCGGCCGCTCCTCCGCCGGGGCGGAGGAGCGGCTTGCCAGGAACCTGCGTCGCCGTCAGGCCTTGTCGCAGTAGGCGCAGATCTTGTTGCCGTCGGGATCGCGGATGTAGGCGTAGTAGGTCGTGCCGTCGGCCGGACGCGGGCCGGGCTTGCCCTCGTCGGTGCCGCCGTTGGCCAGCGCCGCGGCATGGAAGGCGTCGACCGCCTTCCGGCTGCGCGCCTTCAGCGCCATCATGGTGCCGTTGCCGGCGGTGGCGGGTTTCTTGTTGTAGGGCTTGGTGACGTAGAACTCGGTCTTCTGCGGCGCGCTCTTGGGGCCGTAGGCGATGTAGTTGCCGCCGCCGCCGCTCTGGACCAGTCCAAGCGGGGCGAGGATGGCGTCGTAGAACTTGGTGGAACGCTTCACATTGGTGCTTCCGACCATGACATAACCGAGCATCGGGATTCTCCTGTGTGTCGCCGTCGGGACCGACCCGCCGGGGACGTCACAGTCGGACCGCGCCGCATTCCGCGCAAGCGCGATCGCAGGGCGTCCCGGGCCGTTTCGTCCGCCGGCTTCGTCAGGCCATCTCGTAGTAGCGGCGCAGCTCCAGGTCGGTGACGGTCTGGCGGAAGACGCCGGCCTCGAAACGGGCGAGCGTGAGCAGGTTGTCGACGAAGGCGGCAGGCAGGATCTCGCGCACCGCGGGCGTGGCATCGGCCAGGTCTGCGGCGGCCTCCAGGCTGTGGGGCACGCGGTCCAGGCCCATGAAATAGGCGTTGCCCTCGGCCGGTTTCGGCAGCTTCAGCTTTTGCTCGACGCCGCGCAGCCCCGCACCGATCAGCATGGCAAAGGCGGTGTAGGGGTTGAGGTCGGCGCCGCCGATGCGGTGCTCCAGGCGGGTCTTGCCCTCGCCGGTGTTGATCACGCGCAGGCCGGCGGTGCGGTTGTCGATGCTCCAGCTTCGCGTCATGCCGGCAAAGCTGTCGTCCTGGAAGCGCTTGTAGGAATTGACGAAGGGCGCGACGAACAGCGTCGTCTCGCAGAGCAGGTCGAGCTGGCCGGCGATGTAGTGGCGGAAGAACGGCGAGAGGTTGTGCCGGGCGCGTGCGTCCCAGCAGGCCGATTTTCCGGTGGCGGCATCCGAGAAGCTCTGGTGGATGTGGCCGGAATTGCCCGAGAAGTTCTCGTGCCACTTGGCCATGAAGGTCGCCGAGAGCCCGGCCTCGGCGGCGATCTGCTTGGTCGCGGTCTTGAACAGCACGACCGTGTCGGCCATGTCGAGTGCGTCGGAGCGGTGCAGGTTGATCTCGAACTGGCCCTGGCCCCATTCGGGGGCGCAACCCTCCACGACATCGTCGAAACACTCGCGGATGCGGCGCACGACCGGCTCGTGGAAGCTGCCCTCGTAGATCGAGTAGCAGTGGATGTCGCGCGAGGCCGGCGTCAGTCCGGCGAAGTCGCCGCGGCGGACTTCCGATACCGGCTTGGGCATCAGGTAGAACTCGAACTCCAGGGCAAAGAGCTCGGCCAGTCCCATCTTGCGCAGGCGCGCAACCTGGCGCTTGAGTTCGCTGCGCGGGCAGAAGGGGCAGGGCGAGCCGTCCGGCCAGACCCAGTCGACCAGGACCACGGCGGCATGGGGCTCCCAGGGCGCCAGGCGCAGGGTGGCAAGGTCGGGCAGGCCCTTCACGTCGGGCACGCCGGTGCCCATCATGTCGGGCAGCACGTCGTCGACCGTCGTCGTCTTCATGATGAACCAGGCGAAGTTGAGCCCGGATTCCATGGCTTTGAGGAAATAGGGCACGGGCATGCGCTTGCCGCGCAGGACGCCCGCCGGATCGGTGCCCGCGCAGATCACCGTGCGGATATCGTGCCCGCTGAGGAAGGCCTCGACCTCCTGCCGTTCCATGCCCTGTTCCTTCTCTGCCCTTGGCGTCGTCGTGGCCCATGCAAAAGGGGCGGACCGACAGCCCGCCCCCCGCGATCTTGCGCTGCGTCTATTCGGCGGCGATCAGCTCCGGGTTGGGCACGCTGCCGCGCGCTGCCTTCCGGTACTCGTAGACGTCGGTGATCATGGTTTCGGTCCACCAGCCGCAACGTGTCGGCGGATAAATCGCGGGCCGCTCCGCCGAGACGAACTGGGGCAGGGGCTCGACGATGCAGTCGTGGTTGGCGCCGAAGAAGAAGGGGAAGGAGACGCGCTCGCGCCCGGAGCGGTTGATGACGCGGTGGGGCGTGGAGACGAACTCGTCGTTGGTCCAGCGCATCAGCATGTCGCCGATGTTGATGACGATGGCGCCGGGAATCGGCGTCGCCGCGATCCACTCGCCCTCGCGGTTTCCGACCTGCAGGCCGCCGACCTCGTCCTGCAGCAGCAGGGTGAAACACTCGTAGTCGGTGTGGGCGCCGATGCCGATCTGCTTCGGGTCGACCGGACCGTCCTGGGGCGGGTAGTAGATCAGCCGCAACTGGCCCATGGGCTTGTCGATCTTGTCCTCGAACCAGCCCTGGGGCAGGCCCAGCGTCATCTCGAAGGCGCGGAACAGGGTGTGGCCCAGGGCCAGCACCTGCATGTAGTAGCCATAGACGCCCTCGCGGAAGCCTTCGGGCTGTTCGGGCCAGACGTTGGGGCCGTACATGATGTTGCCGGCCAGGTAGTCGGGATCGTCGGCGGGCAGTTCCAGGGAGACCTCGTAGCCCTCCTGCATGTCGGGCTTGGCCTTGATGTCGGCATAGAGGTCGCCGTTGGGGATGTAACCCCGGTGGCGCTGCACCTTCATGGCATCGACCTTCAGCTTCTCCTCCAGCGGCAGGTGGAAGAACGCCTTGGTGCGGTCCATCAGCCGGTCGATCACCGGCTGGGGGATGCCGTGGTTGCGGACGTAGAAGAACCCGACGTGGCGGCAGGCCTGGCCGATCTCCTCGGCGACACGCGCCTGCGCGACGGTGTCGCCGGTCAGGAAAGGACCGATGTCGATCACGGGGATGGCATCGAAGTCGACCTGGCGGGCTTCGATCGTGTCGGTCTTGTTCATGGCCGATGTCATGGCGGCAACTCCTTGCATGGGCGTCATTCTGACCAAGCCGCACGACGGGGGCAAGGTTGCCTCAGGTCCCGCGCGGGCGTTCCTCGTATTCGGCGAAGTCGGGCCGCCGGGTCTGCCACCAGTACTGGACGATCGGGCCGGACCAGTTGTTGGTCACCTTGCCCTCGGCGGTCTTGTACCAGCTGCGGCAGCCGCCCTCCCAGACCGTCTTCTTCATGGCGTCCTGGATCTGCCGGTTCGAGCGCGCCATGGCCTCCTCGCGCACGTCGAAGACGGCAAGGTCGCGTTTCACGATTTCCCTGATGCAGGCGGCGATGTAGCGCACCTGGCATTCGATCATGAAGATGATCGAGTGGTGCCCCAGGTTGGTGTTGGGGCCGTAGCAGACGAAGAGGTTGGGGAAACCCGACACGGTGATGCCGTGATGGGCCTCCGCGCCGCGCGCCCAGGTCTCGTCGAGTTTCCGGCCACCCCGCCCGGTCACGGCGATCGGACCGACGAAGCTCATGGTCTCGAAGCCGGTGCCGTAGATGATGACGTCGAGCGGGAAGAAGCGGCCGTCCGCCGTCTCGATGCCGTCGGGCCGGATGCGCGCGATGGCGCTGGTGACGACATCGACATCGGGCCGGTTGAGCGTCGGAAAGTAGTTGCTGGAAAGCAGGATGCGCTTGCAGCCCAGGGGGTAGTCGGGGGTCTGGGTGGCGCGCAGCTCGGGGTCGGGGATGACCTCCTCGAGCCAGGCGAGGATCGCCTTCTCGCGCCGGCGCCGCAGCCAGCTTTCCTTGAGGAAGGCGAGGAAATCGAACTCGTTGACCAGGTAGATCTTCCAGCGTGCCCAGAGGCGGGCAAGCGCGGTGTTGCGGAAGCGCTGCTTCTCCTCCTGCGTGTAGGCGCGGTCGTCGCGCGCGACGATCCAGTTGGCGCTGCGCTGGAAGACGGTGAGATGGCTCGCTTCCTTCGCGACCTCGGGGACGTACTGGATGGCGCTGGCGCCGTTGCCGATGCTGGCCACGCGCTTGCCCTTCAGGTCGACCTCGTGGTCCCAGCGTGCCGAATGGAAGGATGCGCCGGCAAAGCTGTCGCGGCCCTCGATCGCCGGCCAGGCGGGACGGTTGAGCTGGCCGCATCCCAGGATCACGGTGCGCGCCTCGACCGGGGCGCCGCCCGCTATATCGAGGGTCCAGAGGCCGCGTTCCTCGTCGAACTTCGCCCCCGTCACCTCCTGGCCGAAGCGCAGGTGCGGCGTGACGCCGTATTTTTCGACGCAATGCTCGAAGTAGGCCAGGATCTCGGGCTGGGGCGAATAAACGCGCGACCAGTCCGGGTTCGGCTCGAAGCTGAACGAATAGAAATGGGAGCGCACGTCGCAGGCAGCACCCGGATAGGTGTTGTCGCGCCATGTGCCGCCGATACGATCGCCCTTGTCCAGGACGATGAAGTCGGTGATGCCGGCCTGGCGCAGCCTGATCGCCGCGCAGATGCCTGAAACCCCGGCACCGACGATCGCGACCGTCCACGGCGACGATCCGTCCCTGTTGCACTTGAAGGTCATGTCTGTTCCCTGGCCGGCCCCACTTGGCCCGGCGGAATATCCTTGCTGGCATTGCGGCGATCAAGGCCGCATGGCGGTGTTTCTGCGGGGGCTCGCCTCCGCGATCCTGGATACTGTATACAGACCAGTGATCGGGCGCTCGCGACGGCTTCGGGGGCGCAACGGACCATGGCGGAGGCAAGGGTGCAAGTGCTGAAGGAGCACGGTGGCGACCTGGCGGGCATGCGCCAGCTCGATCAACCCAGCCTGGCCACGGAAGCCGCCGAGCGTATCGTCGCGGGCATTGCCGACGGCAGTCTCGAACCCGGCCGGCGCATCGTCGAGAGCCAGCTTGCCGAGGCCCTGGCGATCAGCCGCATTCCGATCCGGGATGCCCTGCGCGCCCTGGAGAAACAAGGCATCTTGGTGGTCGTGCCGCGTCGGGGCGCGCGGGTGATGAACATCGATCTTGGCCTGCTGGTGCAGGTCCAGCAGGTCCGCCATGACCTGGAACTGCGCGCCCTTGCCGATCTGATCCAGGAGAGTCGCAAGGACCCCGCCCTGATCGAGCGGGGCCGCGAACTGCTGGGCCGCATGGACACCGCTGTCGCCCGCGACGACCGCGCCGGTTTCAACGACCTCGATGTCGATTTCCACCGCTGGATATGCCGCAGTTCGGGCAACCATGTCGTGATGACGCTGTGGGAGGCGCTTGCGCACCACATGCGCATCCTGCTCGGGCGCATGGCCGAAACCTGGCGCGACCTGGCGGTTTCCCAGGCCAGCCACCGCTGCATTGTCGAACTGGTCGTTGCAGGCGATCTCGACGGGCTTCGTTCGGTGATGCCGGGGCATCTGCTCGATGGGGTCGAGCGAGTCAGCTATGACGCACAGAGGAATCGTTTCGTTCTGCACGACGCGACCGCCACGAAGACAGGGGAGATTGCTTGATGGCGAAGGATTCGCAGGGAGAACTGGCAGGCCGCGTGGCATGGGTCACGGGCGGAGCTTCGGGCATGGGGCTTGCGGCGGCGGTCCGCCTGGCCGCCATGGGCGCCAAGGTGGCGGTCGGCTCGCTGACGCCCGAAATCAGCAAGGGCCGTCTCGATCCCGGCCAGCGCGCCTACACGCCGGGCGACGATATCCTGGAAGCTGCCCGTGCCAAGATCGCCGCCCAGGGCGGGGCGGCCCTGGCCATGCCGCTCGACATCACCAGCCAGGAATCGGTCGACGGCAACCTTGCCGTCATCGAGCGCGAGCTCGGTCCGGTCGACATCCTGATCAACGCCGCGGGCAACTCCGGGCGCTCGACCATCGTCGGCCATCCCGATTCCCTGTGGCAGGCGATGCTCGAGGTGAACCTCACCGGTTCCTACCGCACGACCAAGGCCTGCATGGGCGGCATGATCGAGCGCAAGTGGGGCCGCATCGTCATGTTCTCCTCGACCTCGGGGCTCAACGGCGGCGAACTGCACGCGGCCTACTGCGCGGCCAAGCACGGCCTGCTCGGCCTGATGAAATGCGTCGCGCTGGAGGGCGCCCCCCACGGCGTCACCTGCAACGCGATCTGTCCGGGCTGGGTCGCGACCGACCAGAACGAGCGCGGCTGCCAGCAGGAGATCGCCATGCTCGGCCTCGACGTCACGGTCGCAGAATACCGCGCCATGATGGCCGAGAAATGGGTGCCCCAGAAACGCTTCCTCGAACCCGACGAACCCGGCGCCTACGCCGCCTTCCTGTGCACCGAGGGTGCCCGCGGCATCACCGGCGAGGCGCTGCGCATCTCCGGCGGTTCGGCCTGGTAGGGCGATGATCTATCTCGAATACATCGAGCGCGACCGCCACGTCCCGATCGAGGCCTTCCGCCACATGGGCGACCAGAGCCAGAGCTGGGTCGAGCCCGACGCCGACCGCATGATCCTGCAGCTGGGCCGCACCCTGCGCTTCGGGCCGATGCCCTCCTACCTGGCGTTCTGGAAGATCGCCGGGCTTGAGCGGCTGGACGCCTGGGAGGACTACTTCGGCTCGCCGGCCTGGCACGACAACGGCCGCAGCCAGGCCATGCACCGCACCATCCACATCCAGCGCGCCGGACTTTACGACGCACTGGTGGAGGCCGAGGCGTTCGGCGAGGGCGTCCACGTCGTCGAGTACTTCGATGCCGACGAGGCGACAGGCGACAGCGCCCTGGCCGAGGCCTTTGCGCAGCGCCGTGAGCGCCACGGCGGCGCCCTGGAACTGGTGCTGCGCCGCATCGGCGTATGGGGACCCGACCCGGCCCATCTCGCGGTCTGGACCTTCCCTGCCTATGCCGCCATGGACGGCCTGCTGCGCGACCCGGTCCTTGCGCCCGGTCTGCGCGTGGCGACGGGCGGCATCTATCGCCGGTTCGGCCAGGAAATCCTCTAGGCCATGGACCGCATCCGCGCTGTCGAGGCAATTCCCCTGGCCGCCGGCGGCGCACAGGGCGCCTATGGCGCGCCCTATGGCTTCCTGGTGAAGGTCACGACGCAGGACGGCCTGACCGGATGGGGCGAGGCCGACAGCCATCCCGCCATGCTGAAAGCCGTGGTCGAGGGCGCCAACCACTTCGACGGCATGAGCGGCCTTGCCGCCGTGCTGGTCGGGCGCGACGCGATGGATACGGCCGGCGCCTGGCAGGTGATGGCGGACGCCACCCACAACATCGGTCGCGACGGGTTGACGCGCATGGCCATGGCTGCCGTCGACATCGCGCTCTGGGACATTGCCGGCAAGGCGGCGGGCAAGCCGGTACACGCCCTGCTGGGCCGACAGCAGCATGCCGGTTTTGCCTGGTACGGCACCTGCGGCCTGGGGCCGACGCTGGAAGCTACCGCCGACCTGGCCCGTGGACTGAAGGCATCGGGCGCCACGGCCGGCAAGTTCGGCTGGGTGCCCCTGGGCAGCGGCAGCGCCGCCGACGATGAGGCCATCGTCGCCACCCTGCGCGAGACCCTGGGACCCGGGTTCGCCATCCTGATCGATGGCGGGCTTGCTTTCGACACGGAACGCGCCATCGCGCGGGCGCGCATGATGGCGCGTTACGGCGTCCACTGGTTCGAGGAGGCACTTGCGCCCTACGACCGCGACGGCTACCGGCGCCTGCGCCGGGTCTCGCCGGTGACCATCACGGCGGGCGAGATGGCCTCCAGCGCGGCCGAGCTGATCGGGCTGATCGAACATGGCTGCGTCGATGTCGTGCAGATCGACCTGGCGCGCATCGGCATCACGCAGGGACTGCGCGTCGCCGAGGCGGCGGCCCGGCGCGGGGTCGCCTGCGTCAACCACACCTACACGCTGGGCTGGAACAGCGCCGCCAGCCTGCATCTCATGGCGGTCATTCCCGTGGTCGATCTCTTCGAGGTGCAGGTCCACGCCAATCCGCTGCGCGATGCCCTGACGCCGGGGCAACCCCGGCTTGCCGGCGGCAGGGTGCAGGTGCCTGAGGGGCCGAGGCTGGGCGTCGAGCCGGAGCCTGCTGCGCTCGCGCGTTTCGCCGTTGTTGATGGCGGGCCCCGATAGAGGGGCTCTGTTACAGTTCCGTCATCGCTTTCTCGTAGGCTCGCCGCGCAGACCGGAGAGATGATCATGGCGCGTATCGCAATCAACGGCTTCGGCCGCATGGGCAAGCTGCTGCTGCGCGTCCTGGAGGACACCGGGTTTCCGGGCGAGATCGTGCTGCTCAACGACGCCGTGGGCGATGCCGCGATGCATGCGCATCTGCTGGAGTTCGATACCGTGCACGGCCGCTGGCCCGCCGCCATCGACGCCCGGGACGATACCCTGGTCGTGGGCGAGCGGCGGATGCGGGTGACGCAGTCGGCGACCCTGGCCGGCCTGCCGCTCGCCGAACTCGGCATCGATCTGGCGATCGACTGCACCGGGGCCTTCAAGACGCCGGGCAAACTCCAGCCCTATTACGATGCCGGCGTGCGCAAGTTGCTGGTGTCGGCGTCGGTGAAGGAAGAGCCTGCGCTCAACCTGGTCTACGGCGTCAACCACCACCTCTACGATGCCGAGCGTCATCACCTGGTGACCGCGGCAAGCTGCACGACCAACTGTCTGGCGCCCGTCGTGAAGGTGATCCACGAGGGGATCGGCATCCGCCACGGTTCGATCACCACGATCCACAACGTGACCAACACCCAGACCATCGTCGACCGCCCGGCCAAGGACCTGCGGCGATCCCGCTCCGCGCTGAACGCCATGATCCCGACGACGACCGGCTCGGCGACCGCGATCACGCTCATCTACCCTGAGCTCAAGGGCCGGCTCAACGGCCATGCCGTGCGTGTGCCGCTGCTCAACGGTTCGCTGACCGATGCGGTCTTCGAGGTCGAACGCGCGACCGATGCCGCCGAGGTCAACGCGCTCTTTGCGCAGGCCGCGGCGGGCGAACTTGCCGGTATCCTGGGTTTCGAGGAACGCGCCCTGGTCTCGGCCGATTTCCTCAACGATCCGCGTTCGGCCATCGTCGACGGGCCCAGCACCATGGTCGTCGCGGGCACGCAGGTGAAGGTCTATGCCTGGTACGACAACGAGTGGGGCTACGTCTGCCGCATGGCCGACATCGTACGCATGATGGCCGCGGACCTCTAGGCCCGTGGGCGCATCGGACCCACAAGACAGGCGCGGCGCGGTCGCGGCCTACGTCGCCGTCACGGCGGCCTACTGGGCCTTCATGCTGACCGACGGCGCCCTGCGCATGCTGGTCCTGCTGCATTTCCACACGCTCGGCTTCTCGCCGATCGAACTGGCCTGGCTGTTCCTGCTCTACGAATTCATGGGCATGGTGACGAACCTGTGCGCCGGCTGGATCGCCGCGCGCTTCGGTCTCACGGCGACGCTCTATGCCGGACTGGCGCTGCAGGTCGCCGCCCTGGTTGCGCTGACCCGGCTCGATCCCGGCTGGGCGGTGGCGACCTCGGTGGCCTTCGTCATGGTCGTCCAGGGCGCCTCGGGCGTGGCCAAGGATCTGGCCAAGATGAGCTCCAAGAGCGCGGTCAAGCTCCTGGCGCCTACGGGCGAACACGGCGCCCTGTTCCGCTGGGTCGCGCTGCTCACCGGTTCGAAGAACGCGGTGAAGGGCATCGGCTTCCTGCTCGGTGCGTCGCTGTTGGCGCTGGTCGGCTTCCAGGCATCCGTCATCGCCATGGCCGTCGTCCTGGCAGCGATCCTTGTTGCGGTCATGCTGGCGATGCCCGCGGGCCTGCCCCGGGGCAGCAGGAAGGTGCCGTTCCGCGACGTCTTTTCCCGCTCGGGGGCGATCAACCGGCTCTCGGCAGCCCGCCTCTTCCTGTTCGGTGCCCGCGACGTCTGGTTTGTCGTCGGCATCCCGATCTACTTCACCGCGGTGCTTTCGGACGGCACGCAGGAAGGCAACCGCACGGCCTTCTTCCTGGTCGGCGGTTTCATGGCGCTGTGGATCATCGGCTACGGCGCGGTGCAGGCCGTGGCTCCACGGCTGCTTGGCGCGCGGGAGACGACGGTGGCGCGCACCGTGGCGCAGGTCCGCCTCTGGGCCGCCATCCTCACGCTGATCCCCGCCGGCCTGGCGCTTGCCGCGGCGCTCGCAGGCGCACCGGCCGGCTGGCTGACCGCGGTACTGGTTGCCGGCCTGCTGGTGTTCGGCGGCGTCTTTGCCATCAATTCGGCGCTGCATTCCTTCCTGGTGCTCGCCTACGCCCAGGCCGAACACGTCACCAAGGACGTCGGCTTCTACTACATGTCGAACGCGGCGGGCCGCCTGGCCGGCACCCTGCTCTCCGGCGTGAGCTACCAGCTCGGCGGACTCTGGCTGTGCCTGGCGACGGCCGCGGTGATGTGCGCAATGAGCCGCGTGCTGGCGGGGCGCCTGCCTGAAACCGCGCCGGGTTAGGGCTTCACAAGCCAGGGCTGGAGCTTGGCCTCGTCGATCGCCAGGCCCAGGCCCGGTTCGTCGGTCGGGGCGGCAAGACCGTCCTCCAGGGTGAGGTAGGGGCGGGCCACGATCTCGTTGCGCCAGGGCAGGGGATCGGCCTCGTCCTCGAAGTAGTCGCCATGGGGCACGGCGTAGATCATCGCCAGGGTCGCGGCCTGGCCCACCGCCGTGCTGTAGTTCTTGCCAGTGACGTGCAGGTTCCGCAAACCCGCGTAGGCCGCGATCTTGCGGAACTCGGTGAGCCCTCCGACCTGGACGACATCGGGCTGGGCGATCTGGATGGCGCCGGCGTCCATCAGCCGGGCAAAGGTCATCGCCGTGGTCTCGCTCTCGAATCCTGCGATGGCGATCCGGGTACGGCCGGCCAGTTCGGCGCAGCCGGCGATGTTCTCGGGCGCCACCGGCTCCTCGAACCAGCGGATTTCCAGCGGCTCCAGCTTCTCGGCATAACGCATGGCGACACGCGGGTTGAGCGCGCAATTGGCGTCGACCATCAGGTTGCGGTCGGCCCCGATCGCCTCGCGGGCGGCGGCGATGCGTGCCATGTCCTCGTCGAAGCTGACGGTGTAGGCTCGCTCCTCGTGATGGTTGACCTGGGGGATATTGCCGATCTTCATCTTGTAGCCGCGGTAGCCCAGGGCGCGGGACTGGGCGACGCGCGCGGCGAAGATCTCGGGCGTGTCGCCGCGCCGGTAGTAGCCCGAGCTGTGGTAGGCCGTGACCGGGCGCCCGTAGCCGCCCAGCAGGCGCCACAGCGGCTGGCCGGCGGCCTTGCCCATGATGTCCCAGCAGGCAATGTCGATGCCCGACAGGCAGGAGACCACCATGCCCTTGCGCCCGTGCATGTAGGTGCCGTGGAAGACCTTGTCCCAGATGTGTTCGGGCCGGCGCGGGTCCTGCCCGATCACCAGGGGCGCGATCTCCTGCTCGATCACCGCCACGGTGGAGCCGTGGGGACCGCCCCAGACCGCCGATTCGCCCCAGCCGACGATGTCGGGATCGTCGGTCGAAACCTTTACCAGGACAGCCTCCCTGTCCTGGTACTCGCCCTTGGCGTAGGCGATGGCATAGGGCATGCGCCAGGCCAGACAGAAGGTTTCGATGCCGGTGATCTTCATGAAATCCCCTCCGCGGGGCGAAATGTCATGCGGGGCCGTGCGACCCTATGCTAGGAGTTGTCATCTCTTCAAACCTCTTTGCCACGTTGCCCGCAGGGGAGGGGCGTCCCATGGCCGGTAAACTGAAGATCGCGTTCTGGCTCGAGACCGACAGCCAGCATGCCTGCGAGATCGCCGCGCGCACCGGCTACGACATCGTCATCCTGGACATGGAACACGGCGTGCTTTGTGTCCACGACGTCGACCGCCTCGTTCCGTTCTGCAAGGCGCTGGGGCTGGTGACCTATGTGCGCACCGCCGCGCCCGAACGGGCGCCGATCCAGCAGGCGCTGGATGCCGGGGCCGACGGCGTCATCCTGCCCCAGATCCAGAGTGCCGCGCACGCCGCCGAGGTCACCGCCTTCGCCAAGTTCGCACCTGCCGGCAGCCGCGGCATGGGCTTCAGCCGCATCATGGACTACGCCGGCACGCCCAGGACCTGGCCGGAGAAGCAGAACGCGGCAACCGTGTGTTACGCGCAGGTCGAGACGGTCGGCGCCCTGCAGGAGGCCGCCGAGATCGCCGCGCTGGCCACCGTCGATGGCTTGTTCCTCGGGCCCTCCGATCTTTCCATGGCGCGCGGGCGCGGCCCCAACCGCTGGGCCAAGGCCGATGTCGAGGACCTCAACCGGGTCGCGCGCGCCGCCCGGAAGGCGGGCAAGTTGTTTGCCACGACCGGTGCCGAAAGCGCCAAGAGCCGCAAGGCCGGGCTCGACGTCTCGGCCGATTTCCTCACCGCCGGCGACAACCTCTCCGCGCTGTCGGCCGGTTTCGACCAGTTGCTGCGGGCTGCAAAGGGACGCTGATTGCATGGGCGAACGCTTTCTCGAAGGGCGCACGGCGCTGATCACCGGCGGGGCGACCGGCATGGGCCGGGCGATTGCCGAGGCGCTCTCGGGTGCCGGCGCCAACATCGCCATCGGCTCGCTGGCCAGCGGCGCCGAACTCAAGGGCGGCGCCTATGCCCACCTGCCCAGTCAGGGCGAGGTCGGCGAGGCGGTTTCGGCGATCGCCGCGCGCGGCGGCCAGGTCAAGGCCTTCCCGCTCGACCTGCGCGACGAGGCCACGGTCGAGACCTTCCACAAGGCGACCGTGGCGGCCTTCGGCCCGGTCGATATCCTGGTCAACGCCGCCGGCGTCTCGGCCCAGGCGCTGGTCACCGACGAGAACAGCGACGATGTCTGGGCGACCGTGCTCGACATCAACCTCAACGGCAGCTACCGCACGATCCGGCGCTGCATGCCGGCGATGATCGAACGCGGCTGGGGCCGCATCGTCAACATCGCCTCGACCGCGGCCAATGTCGGCTTCCCGCGCAACGGCGCCTATTGCGCCTCCAAGCACGGGCTGCTGGGACTGACCAAATGCGTCGCCCTGGAAGGCGCGCCCCACGGCGTCACCTGCAATGCCATCAACCCCGGCTCGGTCGGCACCGGCATGATGCGGCGCGGCTCGGAAATCCGCGCCAGCCGCGGCGAAGGCGGAAGCTGG
>JAQCLG010000229.1 GCA_027592745.1 Pseudomonadota bacterium
TGGCGCAGAATCCGCTCCGTACTGGGAGAGCCGTTCATCGGAACGAGAACGCGCTTGAACATGGGGTACGTTGGTCGCCGTTGCAAATAAGCCCCGTGGACGTTCAGCGGATTGCCGGCGTCGCTTCGGGGCACGTCAGTAATTCTATTACCCGGGTCACCCGGCGGTCCTCGGGGAACCACCCGTCTGTGCGGCTCGTAGTTCCGCGTCTAGACTGGATGATTCACGATTCTCCTTGTCGGTTTCCGATCACTCGCTGATCCGTGGGAACGGTTGAACCTGCCCCGGGAATCGGTCACAAACGAGCAACGAAGGGCGCTCGCGCCCGCATTCTTACGAGAACATTTTCCCCGTGCCGATAAACCAGTCTGATCTGGACGAGGTCGCCCTCTCCCGAGCCGAGTACGAGGCGATCGTTGACCGCCTCGGCCGCGAGCCAAACCCCCTTGAGTTGGGGCTGTTTGGCTCGCTCTGGAGCGAGCACTGTGGCTACAAGCACTCGAAGCCACTACTTCGCACCCTTCCCGGCGAGAGCGACCGGATGCTTGTCAGCCCCGGGGCCGAGAACGCCGGCGTCGTCGACATCGGCGACGGGCTGGCCGCCGTGTTCAAGATGGAGAGCCACAACCACCCGAGTTTCATCGAGCCGCACCAGGGTGCGGCCACGGGCGTGGGCGGCATCATGCGCGATGTCTTCACCATGGGCGCGCGCCCGGTCGCCAACCTCAATGTGCTGCGTTTCGGCGCGCCGGATCACCCAAAGACGCGTTACCTGGTGGGCGGTGTCGTCTCGGGCATCGGCTCCTATGGCAACTGCATGGGCGTGCCGACGGTGGGCGGCCAGACGAGCTTTCATGCCAGCTACAACGGCAACAACCTGGTCAACGCCATGTGCGTGGGCATTGCGCCGGCCGACCGCATCTTCTATGCCGCCGCGGGCGCCATCGGCGCGCCGGTGGTTTATGTCGGATCGAAGACCGGGCGCGACGGCATCCACGGCGCCAGCATGGCCTCGGCCGAGTTCAACGAGGACACCGAAGAGAAACGCCCGACGGTGCAGGTCGGCGATCCCTTCACCGAGAAGCTGCTCCTTGAAGCGTGTCTCGAGCTGATGGCAACCAACAGCATCATCGGCATCCAGGACATGGGGGCGGCAGGCCTCACCTGCTCCTCGGTCGAGATGGCCGACAAGGGCAATGCCGGCATGGACCTCGATCTGGACGCCGTGCCCCAGCGCGAGGCGGGCATGAGCGCCTACGAACTGATGCTCTCGGAAAGCCAGGAGCGCATGCTGATGGTGTTGAAGCCCGAGGCCGAGGCCCGGGCGCGCGCCATCTTCGAGAAGTGGGAGCTGGATTTCGCCGTGGTCGGGCGCATCACCGACACCGGCCGCCTGATCGTGCGCAAGGACGGCAAGGTGCAGGCCGACCTGCCCGTGCGGCCGCTCTCCGAGGAGGCCCCGCTCTACCACCGGCCGTGGAACGAGACGCCGCAGAGGCCGACGATCGCCGCGGCGGATGTTCCCGCGCCCAACAGCATCAACGACGCCCTGCTCACCCTGATCGGCTCGGCGGACCTTTCCAGCCGGCGCTGGATCTTCGAGCAGTACGACCACCTGGTCATGGGCCGCACGGTGCAGCGCCCCGGCGGCGACGCTGCGGTGATCGAGGTGCCCGACCGCCCCGGCAAGGGCCTTGCCGTGACCACGGACTGCACGCCGCGCTACTGCCAGGCCGATCCCTTCGAGGGCGGCAAGCAGGCGGTGGCCGAGGCCTTCCGCAACCTTTCGGCAGTGGGCGCACGCCCGCTGGCGACGACCGACTGCCTCAACTTCGGCAACCCCGAGCGGGCCGATGTGATGGGCACGTTCGTCGGCGCGATCAAGGGCCTGGGCGAGGCCTGCAGCGCGCTTGACATGCCGATCGTCTCGGGCAACGTCTCGCTCTACAACGAGACCAACGGGCGGGCGGTGCAGCCCTCGCCCCAGATCGGCGCCATCGGCCTGATCGGCGACCTCGACCGCACGGCGCAGATCGGCTTCGGCGGAACCCAGCATACCGTCGTGATGATCGGCGACGGCATCGGACACCTGGGCGCCAGTCTCTACCTGCGCGAGGTCGCGGGCCGCGAGGAAGGCGCGCCGCCGCCGGTCGACCTTGCCGCCGAGCGCCGCCACGGCGATTTCGTGCGCGGCGAGATCGAGGCGGGTCGTATCACCTGCTGCCACGATATCTCCGACGGCGGCCTGCTGGTGGCGCTGGCCGAGATGGCCCTGGCATCGGGCATCGGCGCCAGCCTCGCCATGCCGCACGAGAACCTGCCGGCCCATGCCTTCTGGTTCGGCGAGGACCAGGGGCGTTACGTCGTGGCGGTCGAAGGCGACGGTGCGGCCCTGCAGGACGCGGCCAACCGCGCCGGCGTGCCGACCCTGGTGCTGGGGCTGACCGGGGGCGACGCATTGACAGTCGATGGCGCCTCCCCCATATCGCTGGGAACGTTACGAGAAACCTTCGAAGGCTGGCTGCCCCGCTACATGGCGGGAGAACCGGCCTGACGGCTTGGGAGTGATGGCATGGCGATGCGCGCAGACGAGATCGAAAGCATGATCAAGGAGGCCTTTCCCGACGCCTCGATCGCGATCGACGACCTGCGCGGCGACGGCGACCACTATGCCGCGACCATCGTCAGCTCCGCCTTTGCCGGCAAGTCCCGGGTGCAGCAGCACCAGCTCGTCTACAAGGCCCTCAAGGGCAAGATGGGCAACGAACTCCACGCGCTGGCGCTGACGACCTCCGCGCCTGCCGCGTCCTGAACCCTTATCCGCAGGAGACCACCATGGCCCTCGACGACGCCACCCGCCAGCGCATCACCAAGGAAGTCACCGACAATCCCGTGGTGCTGTTCATGAAGGGCACGCCGGTGTTCCCGATGTGCGGCTTCTCGGCCGCCTCCGTGCAGATCCTCAGCCACCTGGGCGTGCGCTTCAAGGGCATCAACGTGCTGGAAGACCCCGCCGTGCGCGAGGGCATCAAGGCCTACAGCGACTGGCCGACGATCCCCCAGCTTTACCTCAAGGGCGAGTTCGTGGGCGGCTGCGACA
This sequence comes from Pseudomonadota bacterium, assembly GCA_027592745.1. Taxonomy (GTDB): domain Bacteria; phylum Pseudomonadota; class Alphaproteobacteria; order SP197; family SP197; genus CALGGB01. The sequence goes on from JAQCLG010000229.1 coordinate 3,101, forward strand.
TCCTGAAGGAGATGTTCACCACCGGCGAACTCTCGGCACTGCTGGCCGAAAAGGGCATCGAGCTCGATCCCGCGGCCTGACGGCGATGGAGACCGTGCCGGCGGAGAAGATCGTCGACTACCACGTCCACGTCTATTTCGGCCCCGATGAGCGGGAGACCGCCGTGGCACTGCGCGAGGAGATCGGGCAGCGCTTCGAGGTCATGCTGGGGCGTGTCTGGGACAAACCCGTCGGGCCGCATCCCAGGGCGATGTTCCAGGTCAGCCTAATGCCGTCCGAGTTCCCCAGGCTGGTGCCCTGGCTGATGCTGAACCATCACGGTCTTTCCATGCTGATCCATCCCGAGAGCGGCAACGACCTCGAGGACCACCGGGACAACGCCCTGTGGCTGGGCGAGAAGCTGGACCTGGTGCTTTCGGCGCTCGACTGAAGGCCGGCACCGCCCGCCTTGACCTCGCCCCTTTCCGATTCCTCATCCCTGCGAACGCAGGGATCCAGGGTGGCGGCTGTGACCCTGGCCCTGCCCCAAACCCTGGATGCCCGCGTGCGCGGGCATGAGGAGGGTTT
>JAQCLG010000230.1 GCA_027592745.1 Pseudomonadota bacterium
AAACCGGGGCATAGGCAGGCCCGATCCAGCGCCTGGCCGAAAAAGGCAGCAGCCCGTCGTAGTGCGCCGCCCGGCGGTAGGGCTGGGGATCGACCAGCGCATCGCAGTCGTGCGGCCGGTCCGCGAGATCGTCGACCACGAGCAGGCGTCCGGCTGCACCGCGCCAGGCGGTTTCCTCGGCGCGGCCGACGGCGTAGTCGTCGAAGCAGACCCAGTCCCACGGCCCACCGAAGGGCGATGCGGGGTTCTCACAGATGGCGATGTCGTGGCCAGCGATACGCTCCGCGGCGAAGGCCCTTGTGGCCGAGGGCATCAGCAGCACGGCCTCGTCGCCGCGCTCGCGCATCGCCCCGGCGAGCGCCAGCATGCGCCCCAGGTGGCCCCCGCCGACGCTCTCGTCGGAGCGGCACCACAGACCTAAACGCATGGCCGTTCCTCCCAGCGCACCGGGGCTCTCAGCCCATCCAGCACCAGGGCGCGGGTGCCCTCGGCGCCGACCTGGAACAGCGCGTCGGCGACCGAGAGCTTCTCGACGAATCGAAGGGACTGCATCTGCGGATAGGCGAGCGTCTCGAAGCGGTGGAATGCGGTTGCGATCCCTTCGAGCGGGAACACGTCGTCCTCCTGCATGTAGGCGAACGAGCCCTCGGCCGAAAGATAGCTGCCCGCACCGGTCGCGCGCAGGATGGCGGCGATGCGCTCGGAGCGCGTCTGGCTGACGCCGAGCGTGGAGCTGCGGCACCACTGCGGCCCAAGGCCAAGCGCCCCGGAGATGGCCTCGATCAGCCCTGCGTTGCATTCGGCGAGCGTCAGCTCTTCGGCGCGATCGAGCCAGGCGGTCAGCAGCGGAAGGAAGGCGTCGTAATGGGGCGTCTGGCCGTAGTTGACGCGCAGCCGGGCGGCGAACTTGCGCGCGAAGGTGCGGTCGCAGGCGAGATGCGCCTCGTTGAGGCAGGTCTCCCGCCCCGTGTCCTTCACAGGCAGGGTGATCCAGTCGACCTCCGCCCCGTTGGAGAACAGACGGTTGCGGTGATGAAAGCTGCGGCGCACGAACTGGACATCGTCGAGGAAGACGAAAACGTCGGCCACGGCGACCATGCCCAGGTAACCCAGCCAGGGCAGAAACGTCGGCTGCATGACGGCGACGACGGGCCGCGGCAGGTCGAACATGGCTCAATCCGGCCGGCGCAGCAGGAAGTTGAAGCGGGTCTCCGACTCCGCGGCCTGGCCGGTCGGCGCGAGCGTGCGGACACGGCCCTGCCAGAGCACCTCGAGGCCCTGCTCCTCGGCCATCGCGCGGAAGCACTCCGGCGGACAGACGTAAAGCTCCTTGGGCTGGATCACGAGCGGCTCGGACGAGACCAGGGCGGAGAGCACGCGCCGGGTCGCCCGCCAGGCCGCTCGAAGGCCCTGACGCCGCAGCACGAACCAGAGCCAGCCCGTGATCGAATCGCCGTAGGTCCGGCCGTAGAACGCCGCCTCGTCGCGGTCGGGCAGGGAGCCGATCCAGATCAGTCCGCCCGGCCGTGCGATCCGCTTCACCTCGGCGAGCGCGCGCACCACGATCTCGGTCGAGGGCAGGATGGTGACCACGCCGTGCATGATGATGCGGTCGAAGCTGGCGTCGGGCAGCGGCAGGTCCTCGGCCAGGCCCTCGAGGAACTCGACGGCGACGCCCTTGTGGTGGGAGCGCAGCCGCTTGATCTCCTCGTGCGACGGCGCGATGCCGACGGCGCGGCGGACCAGAGGTGCCAGCATGACGACCATGCTGCCGTCGCCGCAGCCGATATCGAGCAGATCGGCCCTGGACGCGGCGTCGAGGCCGAGGTGACCGGCGATCTCGCGCGTCACGAGCTCGGTCGTCGCGCGATCCGCGCCACGGCCGGACAGCTCGTGGATGTCGCCCGATTCCGCGCGCAGGCGGTAAACGTCGCGGTGGCTGCGTGCCTTGATGATGGGCATGGCGGCTCAGTGCGCTCCGGCGCGGGCTGCGCGCGCCACCGCAACGGCTTCGGCGAAGGCGAGGTCCTCGCGGTCGTCGATGTCGACCGCACGCTCCCAGCCGATGTCGTGGAAGACGTGGCCCGGCCCGTAGAACGTTCCGGCCTCGCGCAGGGCGGGCCAGCGCGCGATCCAGACCGCACCGCTGGGACAATAGAGCGGCGCGAGATCCTGCGAGCGGGAATCGCCGACCTCGGGGAAGAGCCTGGTCGGATGGCCCGCCGCATCGAGCGTGACGGCCCACCATGGGTTCATCCAGGAAAAGCGGAAGGCGCTGATCATGAAGTCGTGGCCGCCGCCCTCGAAGGCGTCGAGCATCTCGCCCAAAGCGCCGGCCTCGCGCAGCGGACAGTTCGGCATGAGCTGGACGACGGTGCCGTAGGTTTCGCCGAAATGTGCTGTCGCCTGCTCCACAGCGGCGATCGTGGCGGCGCTGACGGGCGCATGGTCATCGGCATGGACAGCGCGCAGGAACGGCACCTCCACCCCCGCCTCGGCCGCGGTCCGGGCGATCGCCGCGTCGTCGGTGCTGACCACGATGCGGCCGAAGCGCCCCGAGGCGCGCGCGGCCTCGATCGTATGGGCGATCATCGGCCGGCCGCGAAACGGCATGACGTTCTTGCCGGGCAGGCGCTTGGAGCCGCCACGGGCCGGGATCACGGCCAGGACCGGATGTGTCACCACAGCGTCCAGCCGCCGTCGGCGACCAGGTTGGCGCCCGTCATGCCTGCCGCGCCCTCGCCCAGCAGGAAGAGCACTGGGCCGACGACCTCGTTCTCCTCCATCATCCGTCCCGCCGGGCAGAGTGCGGCATAACGCTTCTGGAAGGCTTCATCTGCCCGTCCGGCGACACCGCCGAACGAGACCGCGTTGACCCTGACATCGGGTGCCAGCCTGACCGCGAGCTCGCGCGTGAGATGGATCATCGCCGCCTTCGCGGTCCCGTAGTTGATCGGCGAGGTCTTCAGGCTGCCCTCGTAGAGCGCGGGCGCCGGCGTGACGAGCCCGTACATCGACGAGAGGTTGACCACGCTCGACAGCCGGCTCCCGGACCGAGCGGCGAGCGCGAACGTCAGCTCATAGGGCGCGACGACCGAAAGTGTGAGCTCGCCCAAGAAGTGGCCGCGGGTGATGCGGCCGTCGTCATCGACCTTGAGGTGGGCGAGGCTGCGCGCCGCATGAACCAGGCCCGTGGGATGCGCATCGATTCGGTCGAGCCAGGCAGTTACGGCTTCAGCGGCATCCTCGCGCCCCAGATCGAAGGCGGCGCCGCGCAGAAGGCCGGAGCGGGCGGCCTCTTCGTGTTCTGCGAGCAGCGCTGCAACCGTTTCCTCGCGCGTGCCCATCGCCAGCACCTGGTGTCCTAGATCGAGCAGGGCCGCGACCAGCGCGCGTCCGATCTTGCCGGTAGCGCCGGCGACCAGGGTCAAGGGCTGCGTCATCGGGCGCTCACGACACACCGAGGACGAGTTCGACGCGGTCCTTGTCCGGGCCGTCCGGCACCGGCCAGAGCGACGGGTCGAGTGCACCGCCGAGCGTGACCTTGCCGTCCTGCAGCGCGTGATAGCGGGCAACATGGCCGAGCAGCGCGCCACCGGCAGCCGCGTCCTCGGCCGCGGCCGCGACGACCGCGACG
>JAQCLG010000061.1 GCA_027592745.1 Pseudomonadota bacterium
CGCTAGCCCCCTCCGTATTACCGCGGCTGCTGGCACGGAGTTAGCCGGGGCTTCTTCTGCAGGTACCGTCATCATCTTCCCTGCTGAAAGGGCTTTACAACCCTAAGGCCTTCATCACCCACGCGGCGTCGCTGCATCAGGGTTTCCCCCATTGTGCAAAATTCCCCACTGCTGCCTCCCGTAGGAGTCTGGACCGTGTCTCAGTTCCAGTGTGACTGATCGTCCTCTCAGACCAGTTACAGATCGTAGCCTTGGTAGGCCATTACCCCACCAACTAGCTAATCTGACGCGGGCTCATCCAAATGCGGCCGAAGCCTTTCCCCCGTAGGGCGTATGCGGTATTAGCTACAGTTTCCCGTAGTTATTCCCCACACTTGGACAGATTCCCACGCGTTACTCACCCGTGCGCCACTAGGGACATCCCCGAAGGGAGCCCTCGTTCGACTTGCATGTGTTAGGCACGCCGCCAGCGTTCGTTCTGAGCCAGGATCAAACTCTCAAGTTTGATGTGAGACCGAAGTCTCATCCGGCCCGAACATGCGTGTTCGGTCACGCTCAAAGGATCTTTGGGATCCTTGATAGTTAAGGATCTTGGTGATCCTCTTAGTAGTTTCGGGCCTTTCGACCCTAACAACGATGCGTGACCGTACAGCTTGTACGGGGCCGTGCTTGGTGCACTGCCGCCCACGCATCTCTTCCTTCTCTTCACTTGTCAAAGAACCGGCCGCAGACAACGGCACCGCCGTTCACGCTGGGTTAACCACCGTGGCGGGGAGCGGCTTATACTCAGAGGCTCGAAGCCTTGTCAAACCCCGTTTGCCAGATTTTCGCAAAAATCGAGAAAACGCCGCCCCGGGGTTTGGGCCGGATTCCCTAAGCGGTTGATCGCAAGCGGATTTCAAGGGGGGACACGGCCGCGTTGACAACCCCTTCGACCATCCAGCAAGTTAGCCCTCGGACGGTTCCGGCGTGTCCCGCCGGCACGAATCACCAGACTCGGCGGCGAATCCGGCGCTGCCTTCCGCGACTCCTTCGACGAGGATCCCGTATGGCCCGGCGACGCCCCGCCTTCCTTACCCTTGGTGTTGCCGCAGGCAGCGTCCTTGCCCTTGTCTGCCTTGGCGGAGTCGGGCCGGTCGATGCCGAGTCCCAGGAGCAGGGATCGGCCGAGGAGCAGATGGTGGTGCCCGAGCAGCATCCCCTGTCCTCCGACACGGCGGGCCTCTTCGACGACATCGCCATCCCCGACGGCTGGTCCGGCGGCGAGCAGACCGTCGCCACCCTGCATGTCGGCAACGGCGACACCCTTCTTGCCATGCTCGTGGGCGCGGGCAGCGACGAGCCGGCAGCGGGACGCGCCGTCGCCGCGATCGCCGACTTCTTCAACCCGCGCCGTCTCCAGATCGGCCAGATCGTCACGGCGGTCTTTGCCAGCGGCGTCACCGACGGCGGCAATGCCAGCCAGCTGACCGCGGTCAGCCTGGCCCTGGGCGAGGCCGACTATGTCGTGGCCAACCGCACGACCGACGGCGCCTTTGTCGCCCGTCGCAGCGAACAGCCTCTGGACACCGCCCTCACCGCCCCGGTCGAACAGGCCGCCCCGAACGGCACCGCTGCCTTGGTGCGCGACACCCAGGTGCGCCGCGGCGACACCCTGATGCGCCTGGTCGTGCGCGAAGGGGTCGGCCGTATCGAGGCCGACCAGGCGATCGCCGCGCTGGGCAAGCTGTTCGATCCCCAGGGCCTGCAGGTCGGCCAGGCCCTGCAGATCGTGGTCTCCTCCGATTCCCCGCCGACCCTGCTGGCCCTGGGCCTGCAGACCGGTCCCGACAGTTATGTCCTTTCGGAGCGCGATGCCGGCGGCGCCTATGTCGCACGCAAGAGCGACGTGCCGGCCGCCGCCACGGTGGTGAGCACCGCCGAGGTCACCGAAGGGGTCGCCCCCGTGCTCGCCATGCTGGGCAGCCGGGGCGCGCAGGTCGAGCGCCTGACGATCGTGCGCGGCGACACCCTGATGGACCTGATGGTCGAGGCCGGCGCGACGATCACCGACGCCCACGAGGCCGCGCGCACCCTGGGACGCCATTTCGATCCGCGCCGTCTGCAGATCGGCCAGACCCTCTATGTCGTGCGCACCCCCGGTCCCGCCGGGTCGGGCCTCGACGTCCTCGGCCTGGTCGTGCTCGACGCCGGCGACGACGGCCTGGTGGCGGTGGCGCGCGATCCCGAAGGCGGCGCCTTCGTCGGCCAGCGCATCGCCGATCTCGCCGACCTTGCCGTGCTGGCGCCCTTCGTGTCGGAGTCCGCCGACACGCCCGAGGTCTCTGCCGCGCTCTCGGACTTCTCCTCGGACATGCGGGTCGAACTGGTCGCGGCCACGTCCGGCGACACCCTGACCTCCATGCTGACGCGGGCCGGCGCGAGCCGCTCCGAGGCCGAACGCGTGGTCCGTGCGATCCGTCCCAGCTACGACCCGCGCCGCCTGCAGATCGGCCAGGAAGTCCGCGCGGTGTTCGAGGCCGACACCCTGGTCGCGGTCAGCATCAGGCTGAAGGAGAATCTCTTCGTGCAGGCCGACCTGCAGGGCAACGACTACGTCGCGCAGCGCACCACGACTCCCCTCAACCCCAGCTTCGTGCGCCCCGTCGCCGTCGCGCCCGAGGCCGCCGTGCCGGAGGCAGCCGTCGCCGAGGAGACGGTCGTGCCGGAGGAGAGCATGCCGGGCGCGGCCGAGGAAATGGGGCCGATGCAGGAGCTGCCGCCGCCGGTCAACGCCCTGGAAGCCGAGATTGCCCTGTCGAACCAGGCCGAACAGGTCTGGTTCGAGATGCAGGCCGGGGAAACCGTCGGCGGCCTGCTGCGCACGCTGACCAGCAACGGCCGGCAGATCTCCGACATCGTCGCCACGCTGGAGGCCGATTTCGACCAGGCCGAACTCGAGGCCGGCCAGCAGCTCATCGTCATCATCGACGAGGACGGCTCGGGCACCCATGTCGTGGCGCTGAGCCTGGGCGTCGGCCCGCGCGAAACCATCACCATCGTGCGCCAGCACGACGGCGGCTACGCGCTGCGCCATGCCTCGGGTTATGTCGACCTTTCCGACTTCGCCATGCTCGAGGCCGAGCCGGCCGTGCCCGATCTGCTGCCCCTGTGGCCGCGCACGCCGGCCGAGATCACGGCGACCGCGACGCGGGTCGAGACCACGGAGGTCGAGATCGCCGCCAGCGGCACCCTGATGAACGCCATGCTTGATCTGGGCATCGACACGGTGCAGGCCGATGCCTCGATCGACATCCTGCGCGATGTCTTCAACCCGCGCAGCATCCGCGCCGGCCAGAAGGTCAACGTCACCTACAGCGGCGGCGACCTGCTCGGCCTCGACTTCTCGCCGCGTGCCGGCGAGCGCATCGAGGTCGCCCTGGGCGACGACGGGTATGTCGCCCGCGAGATCGTGCTGCCGACGCAGCGCAGCCTGGAGGCCATGCAGGGCACGATCCGCACCAGCCTCTACCAGGCCGCCGAGGAGGCCGGGGTGCCGCCGGCCGTGCTCGCCGACATCATCCGCGCCTACAGCTTCGACGTCGACTTCCAGCGCGAAATCCGCACCGGCGACGACTTCGAGGTCCTCTTCGAGGTCTTCCGCGACGAGAACGGCAATGTCGTGCGCTACGGCGCCCCGCTCTTTGCCGAACTCAACGTCTCGGGCGTCACCCTGCCGATCTACAGCTACACGCCCGGCAGCGGCTTCACCGACTACTTCAACGACAAGGGCGAGAGCGTGCGCAAGGCGCTGCTGCGCACGCCGGTGGACGGCGCCAAGATCACCTCGGGCTTCGGCATGCGCGACCATCCGATCCTGGGATATTCGCGGATGCACAAGGGCGTCGACTTCGGCGCCCCCTCGGGCACGCCGATCCTGGCGGCAGGCGACGGCACGATCGAGTTCCTCGGTGTCAACAGCGGCTACGGCAACTATGTCCGCATCCGCCACAACAGCACCTACAAGAGCGCCTATGCCCACATGAGCCGGTTTGCCGGCGATCTGGGTGTGGGCAGCCGGGTGCGCCAGGGCCAGGTCATCGGCTACGTCGGCGCCACCGGCCTGGCGACCGGCCCGCACCTGCACTACGAGGTCATGGTCAACGACGAGCAGATCAATCCGCTCGACATCAAGCTGCCCTCGGGCGAGGTCCTGGCCGGCGCCGAACTCGACCGCTTCTACCGCGAGCGCGACGCGCTGGACGCCCAGTACGCCGACCTCCTGGCCGCACGCAACGTTGCCGCCAACCGCTGACATGCTGACCGACGGTCCGGGCGGTGCGCCCTGGACCGTCGTGCTGGCCCATGGCGCCGGCGCGCCCATGGATTCTCCGTTTTTGGCCGAGGTCGCGGCCGGCCTTGGCGGGCGCGGTATCCGTGTCGTGCGTTTCGAGTTTCCCTACATGGCCCGGCGCCGCAGCGAGGGGCGCAAGACGCCACCCGACCGGGCGCCGGTGCTGCTGGACACCTGGCGCCAGGTCATCGCCGACCTCGCCCCGGCCGGGCGTCTGGTGATCGGCGGCAAGTCGATGGGCGGGCGTATGGCGAGCCTCCTCGCCGACGAAACCGGCGTCGCCGGCCTGCTCGTCTTCGGCTTTCCCTTCCATGCCCCGGGCAAGGATGCGGCGGACCGCATCGGCCATCTGGCCGCTCTCGCCACCCCGACGCTCATCGTCCAGGGTACCCGCGACACCCTGGGCAGCCGCGACGAAGTCGCCGGCTACGCGCTCTCGCCCGCCGTCCGCCTGCACTGGATCGAGGACGGCGACCATTCGCGCAAGGCGAGCGGATTGAGCCCGGATGAGGCCATGACGCAGGCGGTCGATGCCGCCGCCGGCTTCGTCCTGGGCCTGCCCGGCGCCTGAACGGTTGCGCGCGGCCACCCGCTACTCCAACGCCCGCCGCCGCGTTAGACTCAGGCCATGAACATCCTGACCATCGACGAGGCTGTCGCCCGCATCGAGTCCGGCATGACGATCGCCCTGCCGCCCGAATACTGCGGCGTGGCGATGGCGGCGACGCGCGAGCTACTCCGCCAGGGCACGGGTCGCCTGCATCTTCTGGCCGTGCCCCAGTCCGGGCTGCAGGCCGACCTGTTGATCGGCGCCGGCCGGGTCGCCACCGTCGAGGCCGCCGCCATCACCCTGGGCGAACAGGGCCCGGCGCCGCGTTTCACCGCCGCCGTCAGGGCCGGGACCATCACCATGGTCGATGCCACCTGCCCGGCGATCCATGCCGCCCTGCAGGCCTCCGAAAAGGGCCTGCCCTTCCTGCCCCTGCGCGGTATCCTGGGCAGCGACGTGCTCGCCCGCCGGCCGGACTGGCGCGTCGTGGACAACCCCTTCGGCAACGACGACCCCATCGTCCTGCTGCCTGCGATCCGGCCCGATGTCGCCCTGTTCCACTGCGAGATGGCCGACAGCCAGGGCAACCTGTGGATCGGCCGCCGCCGCGAACTGGCGACCATGGCCCATGCCTCGGCCATGACCATCGCCACCGTGGAGACCTTGCACGAGGGCGACTTCTTCGCCGACGAAACCCTGGCCGCCGGCGTCCTGCCGGCCGCCTATGTCGATGCCATTGTCCACAGCCCCCGTGGCGCCTGGCCGCTGGCCATGCCGGGTTTCTACGAACGCGATGCCGCCGAGATCGCCGGTTATGCCGCCGCGGCCGCCAGCGCCGAGGGGTTCGTCGCCTGGCTTGCCGCACACCTGGCCCGCGACGAGGCGGCATGAGCGCGACCACCGCCTTCCTGATCGCCACCCTGGCGCGCCAGCTTGCCGGTGCGCGCCGTGTTGCCGTCGGCGCGTTGTCGCCGATGCCGGGTTCGGCCGCGTTCCTGGCCCGCGCCCAGGGGCTGGGGCCGCGGCAGATCACGGTGCTGGGCAGCCGCAGCAACAACGATTTCACCGAAGGCGGGCGCGAGCTGTTCGACCGCGCCGCCCAGGGCCGCATCGACGCCTTCTTCCTGGGCGGCGCCCAGATCGACGGCGCCGCCAACGTCAACCTCGTCGCCATCGGCGACCACGACCGGCCCAGGGCGCGTTTTCCCGGCTCCTTCGGCTCGAGTTATCTCTACTTCCTGATTCCCCGGATCATCCTGTTCCGCGAGGAACACACGCCGCGCACCCTGGTCGACAAGGTGGATTTCATCAGCGCCCCGGGCACATCGCCCGCCAACGTCTACCGCCCCGGCGGCCCCACCGCCCTGGTCACCGGCCGCTGCGTCTTTGCCTTCGACCGCACCAAGGGACGCTTTCTCCTGGAGAGCGTGCACCCCTGGTCGAGCATCGAGGAGGTCCGCGACGAGACGGGCTTTGCCTTCGATGTCCCCCAGGACGTTCCGGTCACGCCCTCGCCCGACGACGCCACGCTCGCCCTGATCGCCGGCCCCGTGCGCGAGCAGATCGCCGAGACCTATCCGGCCTTCGCCGCGGGGCTCTGATCGGCGATTGCCCGCCAGCCGTGCCCGGTTATGCTGCGCGCCCTAGAGCGGATCACGATCACCCGGAACCGTTCCACGGTTCCGGGTGATCGTGTGAATCCGCTTTACATCAATAGGATATCAATAGGATCGAGCAAATTCACATCCTTCTGCGCAATCGCGAAGCGATTCCGCAGAAGGATGATTTGCTCTAGCGATGAGGAGACATTGATGGTGACCCTGCAAGAGAGACTGGACCGCGGCGACGTGCTGCTGATCGACGGCGGCATGGGCACCGAGCTCGAACGCCGTGGCGTCGAGATGGACGGCGAGGCCTGGGCCGGTGCTGCCATGAAGACGCGGCCCGACGTCATCAAGGAGATCCACAAGGAATTCATCGTCGCCGGCGCCGACCTGATCATCGCCAACACCTACGCCACCTCGCCCCATGTCATGAAACACGCGGGTTTCTCCAACGAGGAGACCCACGACCTCAACCTGCTGGGCGTGCGCCTTGCCCGGGAGGCCGTGGCGGAAGCCGCAGACGGCCGCCAGGTCTTCGTCGCGGGTTCGATGTCGAGCTTCCGCGCGGGCCTGGACGTTCACAAGCTGCCCAACAAGGTCGAGGCGCGCGACAGCTACCGCCGCCAGGCGCAGGCCCTAGCAGAAGGCGGCTGCGACCTCATCATCCTGGAGATGATGCTCGATCCCGTCATCACGCCTATCGCCATCGCCGCGGCGGTCGAGACCGGCCTGCCAGCCTGGGCCGGCTTCAGCGCGCGTGTCGCCGACGGCAAGGTGCTGGGCTTCCACCGCTATGCCGACGATGCCTTCGACGACGTGCTCGACAGCGGCCTTTCCTTCCCGCTGCAGGCCGCCGGCATCATGCACACCAATGTCGAGTTCACCCCGCCCGCCCTGGCAGCGCTCAAGGCCAAATGGTCGGGGCCGATGTTTGCCTATCCCCATTCGGGCGAGTTCAGGATGCCCCACTGGCAGTTCGACACGGTGATGAAACCCGAGCCGTTCTGCGGCGAGGCCATGGGTTATCTCGCCGGCGGCGTGCAGGCGATCGGCGGCTGCTGCGGCATCGGCCCGGACCATATCGCCATGCTCAAGCGCGGCCTGCCCAGCCATATGCCGGGCTGACCGCCGCCGCTATGGCAGCCGGCCGAGCGCGGCGATGAAGGCCGCAGCCGGTGCCACGGTCGCCAGCAGGCCGTTTTCGAGCTGGAAGCTCGCCAGGGCGGCGGCATGGGATAGCGCGTCGCCCTCGGCGCAGGCATCGCCCAGCACCAGGACCTCGTAGCCGCGGTCGTGTGCCTCGCGCACGCTCGTCGAGACGCAGATCGCCGTGGTCACGCCGCAGACGACCAGGCCGTCAACGCCCCAGCGGCGCAGCAGGCCGTCGAGATCGGTGCCGTGGAAGGCCCCGGTTGCGCCCTTGTCGACCACCGCCTCGCCCTCTCCGGGCGCCAGCTCGGGCACGATCTGCCAACCCTCCTCGCCGCGCACGAGGTGGCGGCCCATCGGTCCGCAGGCATCCGCTCCGGGTGCATCGCTGCCTGCCCAGGCCTCCGCGCGGCGGCCGACACGGGTATGCACGATGCGCAGGCCGGTACGGCGCGCGGCCGCCAGGACCGCGGCAATCGTCGGCACGACCACCGACAGCCGTCCGGGATCGCCGCCGATGGCCTCGTAGTAACCGCCGGCCCGGCAGAAATCCTTCTGCATGTCGATGACGACGAGGGCCGTTCGGCGCGGCTCCAGGGCACCGCGGCGCGGAAAGCACCGCGGATCGGCGGCAACGGTGATCGGCATGGCCCCTCCCTGGCGAGTCGTGCGGCGACATGATGGACAGTCGCCGGTGCGCGGGCCAGCATGCCCCCGCAAAAGGGGGAGGGTTCCATGTCCGCGCACCAGTTTTCGTTTCCCGGCCGCGACGGCGGCACCATCGATCTCGCCGACTACGCCGGCAAGGCGGTGCTCGTGGTCAATGTCGCCTCGGCCTGCGGCTTCACGCCGCAGTACAAGGGCCTGCAGGCGCTGTGGCAGGAGCGGGGCGGCGAGGTCGTGGTGCTGGGTGTGCCGAGCAACGAGTTCGGCGCCCAGGAACCCGGCAGCGAGGCCGACATCAGGACCTTCTGCGAGACCCGCTTCGGCGTCGACTTTCCCATGACCGCCAAGCAGAGCGTGATCGGCGGCGATGCCCACCCCTTCTACCGATGGGTCGTGGCCCAGGCCGGCGAAGCAGCCGCGCCGAAGTGGAACTTCCACAAGATCCTGGTCGGCCCGGATGGCGCACTGGCCGGGGTCTGGCCCTCGAAGGTGACGCCGCAGGGTCCCGAGATCGCCGCGGCGATCGACCAGGCCTGCAGCAAGGGCTGACCCGCATGAACGATCCCCTGTTGCAGCCCTTCCGCCTGAAGGGGCTGACGCTCAAGAACCGCATCATGAGCACCTCCCATGCGCCGGGTTATGCCGAGGACGGCAAGCCGGACCTGCGCTACCAGCTCTACCACGAGGAAAAGGCAAAGGGCGGCCTGGCGCTGACGATGTTCGGCGGTTCCAGCAACGTCGCACCCGATTCGGCCTCCGTCTTCGGCGGCCAGATCTACGTCGGCGACGATGCCGTCATCCCCTACTTCCAGGCGTTTTCTGAGCGCATCCACCGGCACGGCACCGCGCTGATCTGCCAGATCACCCACATGGGCCGGCGCACCGTCTGGCATGCCGACAACTGGGTCGCCACGATCGGCCCCTCGCGCCTGCGCGAACCCCAGCACCGCAGCTATCCCCGCGCCATGGAGGACGAGGACATCGAGCGGGTCATCGCCGCCTACGCCGCGGCGGCGCGGCGGTGCCACGAGGGCGGCCTGGACGGCTGCGAGATCCTCACCCACGGCCACCTGATCGACCAGTTCCTCTCGCCCATCACCAACACCCGCACCGACGGCTGGGGCGGCGACCTCAAGGGCCGCATGCGCTTCGGCCTGGAGGTCATGGCGGCGGTGCGCAAGGCGGTGCCCGACGACTTCATCATCGGCATCCGCACCAGCGGCGGCGAGATGCGCCCGGACGGCATCGGCGAGGACGACTGCATCGAAGTCGCCCGGGCCTTCGCCGATGCCGGTACCATCGACTATCTCAACCTCGTCTTCGGGCGCGCCGCGACCGACCTCGAACTCTCCGAGAAGGTCATGCCGGCGATGGATTCGCCACTGGCGCCCTATCTGGAACCGGTGCGCCGCTTCAAGGCCGCGACCGGCCTGCCGGTCTTACACGCCGCCCGCGTCACCGATCTTGCCACGGCGCGCCATGCCGTCAGCGACGGCATCGTCGACATGATCGGCATGACCCGCTCGCACCTGGCCGACCCACACCTGGTCAACAACCTGATCGCCGGCCACGAGGAGCGCACCCGCCCCTGCGTCGGCGCAGGCTACTGCATCGACAGCCTGTTCCAGGGCGGCGCGGCCCATTGCGCCCACAATCCCGCGACCGGGCGCGAGAAGGAGTTCGGCCACACCATCGCGCCGACGCAGGGTCCGCTGCACCATGTCGTCGTCGTCGGCGCCGGTCCGGCCGGCCTGGAGGCCGCCCGCGTCGCGGCCCTGCGCGGCCACAAGGTCACCCTGCTGGAAGCGGGCAGCGAACTGGGCGGCCAGCTCGTACTGGCGGCCAAGGGCAGCTGGCGGCGCGACATGATCGGCATCCGCGACTGGCTGGCCGAGCGTGTCGGCGAACTGCCCATCGCCTGCCGCACCGGCATCCTGGCCGAGGCGGGCGACGTCATGGCGCTCGAGCCCGATGTCGTCATCGTCGCCACCGGCGGCCTGCCCGACACGGAACTGGCGAGCGACGAGATGCGCGCCATCCCCGGCGGCGAGCTTGCGGTCAGCGCCTGGGACATCCTTTCGGGCGCGGTGGCGCCGGGCGAGGAGGTGCTGGTCTACGACATCGCCGGGCGCCACGAGGCGGCCTCGGCGATCAACCTGCTGTGCGACCGCGGCAGCAGGGTCGCGCTGGTGACGCCCGACCGCCAGGCCCTGGCCGAGGTCGGCGGCCAGAACTTCCCGATCTACCTGCGCCGCTTCCATCGACAGGGCGTTGCCATCACGCCCGACAGCCGGGTTTCGGCCATCGCCCGCAAGGGCAACCGCCTGGTCGCCACGGTCAAGAATGTCTATGGCGGCCCCGACAGCCAGCGCGAGACCGACCAGGTGGTGATCGAGAACGGCACGATGCCCAACGACGATCTCTACTTCGCGCTCAAGCCCGGCTCGCGGAACCTTGGCGAGATCGACATCGGGAAGCTGATCGCGGGCGCCGACCAGGACGGCGTGCGCAACCCGCAGGGGCGCTACCGCCTGTTCCGCATCGGCGACGCCGTCTCCAGCCGCAACCTGCACGCCGCCATGCTGGATGCCCGCCGCATCGCACGGGCGCTGTAGGAGCCTGCTACCACCAGCGGTCTGCCGAGGTCGTGATGAGCTCGACGCCGTCGTCGTGGACGATGACGTTCTGCTCGTGGGCGGCGGTCCCGACGCCGTCGATGTGCAGGAAGGCCTCGATGCCCAGGACCATGCCGGCATCGAAGACAGCCTCGGCATCCGACATCGTCTTGCCGATATAGGGGTGCTCCCAGTAGAGGCCGCAGCCGTGGCCGTAGAGCGGCCATTGCGCGTTCATCTGGTTGGCCCCGACCTGGAACGTCGCCGTGAGCCGGTCGCCGACCTCGGCGACCGCGTGGACCGATACACCGGGGCGGATCGCGGCGATGACGCCGTCGACGATGGCGATCGCACCTTCGATCAGCGCCTTCTGGTCGGCACTGGGCCTGCCGCCGGCAACCGCGGTGCGACCGGGATCGAGCCAGTAGCCCTGGTAGATGATGCTGTCGAGCCAGCCGCGCACCAGGTCGCCGGTGGCGGGTACGGCCAGGCCCGCGCCGCTGAACGGTTCGCTCGCCCAGCGCGAGATATGCCTGCCGTGGGCCACGGGAATCATCTGGCAGACCGCACCCTCGCGCCGCAGTGCGGCGATGGCATTGCCCACGGCCTCGGCCTCGGAAGCGCCGCCGACGAGGCCTTCCATCAGCACGTCGAGTGCACGGCTGGCGATCGCGCCGGCGGTGCGGCAACGCTCCAGTTCGCGCGGGCTCTTGATGCGGCGGGCGCGCTCGATCAGGCCGTCGTCCACGACCCAGTCGATGCCCGGCGCTGCCTCCTGGACCAGGTTCCAGTACTTCAGCGGCAGGACATCGCTGCCGACCAGGGCGACCGGGCCGTCGATGGCACGGTCCCGCAGGATGCGCGCCGCCGCGCTGACCGGGTCGCTGTGGCCGCTGACGCGCGAGGTGGCGAGCAGTTCGTGCCGCGGATCGGGTTCATCGACGACGAGTTCGGGCTCCTGTCCCGGCTGCAGGATCACCGCACTGAACGCTCGCGCCGTGTTCAGCGGATTGTCGATTTCCTGGCCCGACGCGCAGGAGTAGTAGTTCGTGAGATAGAGCACATTGCCGCAGCGGTCGTAGGATCCCCCGCCACGGCCCCAGACCAGTGCCGCCGCCAGGCCCTGGGCCTCCATGTCGGCCGTGACCGAGGCCCAGCGGGCAGCGTATTCGTCAGCCGGGAACAATCCGCTCGCCATCGCCTTCCCCCCAATCGAGACGTTAGAGTGTCAGAGCCTGCATGGTGCGCCAAGCGGGGCGATCCAACAGACCAGCCAGGGAACCAGCCATGACCGCACCGGGTCTCAACGACGATTTCAGCCGGATCGCCATGGCCGACACCGCGGCGATGGACTGGCAGGCCAGCCCCAGCCCGAGCGTCTGGCGCAAGCGCCTCGACCTTGCCGGTCCCGCCGAGGCCGGGCGCGTCACCTCGGTCGTGCGTTACGATCCCGCCAGCAGCTTCCACAGCCATCCCCACCCGGACGGCGAGGAAATCCTCGTCCTCGACGGCGTCTTCAGCGACGAGAGCGGCGACTATCCCGCCGGCAGCTACCTGCTCAACCCGCAGGGTTTCGAGCATGCGCCGCGCTCGGCGCCCGGCTGCCTGCTCTTCGTCAAGCTGCGCCAGTATCCGGGCACGACGCGCCGCCACGTCACGCTGGCGACGGGACAGGCGCCCTGGAGCGCCGTGCGCCATGGCGTCTCGCGCTGCGTGCTCTACGAAGAGCAGGGGCACCCGGAGACCATGGTGCTGCTGCGCGTCGAGGATGGCGCGGCCGTGCCGCTGGAGAGCGGCGGCAACGAGATCTTCCTCCTGTCGGGCGCACTCGCGGGCCATGACGCGCCCCTGCCCGCCCGGAGCTGGCTGCGCCTGCCCGATGGCGCCTTCCCCCGGCTGATCGCCCTCGGCCCGGCCGAACTCTACCGCAAGAGCGGGCATCTGCGGTCGGGTCAGGCCGCCCCGCCGGACTGACCCCCGCGCGGCTTCAGGCGTCCCAGACCGGGCTCCAGCCCTCGGGATCGACGATGCGATGGCCGCGCGCCAGGGTGGCGATGCGGGCCATCTCGTCGTCGGTCAGGGCGAAGTCGAAGATGTCGAGGTTGGCGCGGGCGTTCTTCTCGCTCGCCGCCTTGGGGATCGCCGCCACGCCGTCCTGCTGGACCAGCCAGCGCAGGGTGACCTGGCTCGGCGTCTTGTCGTGGATCAGGGCGATGGCCTGGAGCACCGGCTCCTCGTTGACCAGGCCGCGCACGATCGGGCAATAGGCCGTGACGATGACGTCGCGCGCCGCGCAGGCCGCCTTCACCGCCTCCTGGCCGAGATAGGGATGGTACTCGACCTGGTTGGCCAGGATCGTGTGGCCCAGGTCGTCGACCGCCTCGGCGATCAGGTCTGCCGAGAAGTTGGACACGCCCAGATGGCGCACCTTGCCGGCGTAGTGCAGTTCGGCCATGGCATCGAGCGTCTCGACCAGGGGCGCATCGGCAAACACCGGCCAGTGGATCAGCAGCAGGTCGACGTAATCCGTCTTCAGCCTGGTCAGGCTCTCCTCGACCGAGGCCTTCACCCTTTCGAAGCTATGGTTGTCGTTGTCGATCTTGGTCGTCAGCCAGAGTTCGTCGCGCGGCACGCCGCAGCCTGCCAGCGCCCTGCCGACCTCGGCCTCGTTGCCGTACATCTGGGCGGTGTCGATGTGGCGGTAGCTCAGGTCGATGGCTCGGCGCACGGCGGCCACCGCGCCCTCGCCGCGCATCTGCCAGGTGCCCATGCCCAGGGCGGGCATCGAGGCCCCCTGCCGCGTGATCTCGATCATGGTATCCCCTTCTTGGCGTTTGCCCCGACATGGCACAGAGTTGGACCAGAGGCGTCAAGCTCCAGGGGGCAGATGATGGCTGGCAGGCTCGAAGGCAAGACCGCGATCGTCACCGGCGGCGGCCGCGGCATCGGCGAGGGCATCGCCCTGATGTTCGCGGCCGAGGGCGCCCGCGTGCTGATCGCCACGCGCACGCTCTCGCGCGGCGAGAAGGTGGCCCGCGCGATCCGCAAGGCCGGCGGCCAGGGCGAAGCCATCGCCACCGACGTCGCCAGCGCCGATTCCGTCACCGAGATGGTCGCCGAGGCGCGCAAGCGCCTGGGTCACGTCGATATCCTGGTGCACAACGCCGGCATCTTCCCCTCCTCCCCCATCGTGAAGATGAAGGAGGCCGAGTGGGACGATGTCCTCGACACCAATCTCAAGAGCCTGTTCCTGTGCACCAGGGCGGTGCTGCCGCAGATGATCAAGCGCAGGTGGGGCCGCATCGTCGCGATGTCCTCGATCACCGGGCCGCGCGTCGGCATGCCGGGCTGGAGCCACTACGCCGCCTCCAAGGCCGGCATGAACGGTTTCATCAAGGCCGCCGCCCTGGAGGTCGCCAGGCAGGGCATCACGGTCAACGGCATCGAACCCGGCAACATCCGCAACCGCCCGCCCACCGCCGCAATCGCCAAGTGGCACCAGAAGACCATGGGCCCGGCGATCCCCATGGGCCACCTGGGCGAACCCGAGGACATCGCCTGGGCCGCGGTCTACCTGGCCAGCGAGGAAGGCCGCTTCGTCACCGGCCAGACCATCATCGTCGACGGCGGTCAGATCCTGCCGGAATCGCCGGCGGGCATCCTGTGACTGCATCGGGTTTTCCTATGTCGGGCGCCACGAATTACGATTGGTCCGGCGGCGACGGCAGCCCGAAGATGGCCTGAGCTCAAGGGGGCAATGTCCACATGACCGCAAGCGCCATCGAGACCATCGTCGCCGACCTGACGCGGAACGCGCACCTGCCCTTTGAGCAGGCCCGGTCCATGCCGACCGGCGTCTATACCTCGCCGGAATTCCTGAAGCTGGAAGAGGAGCGCATCTTCGGGCGGGAATGGGTCTGTGCCGGGCGTGCCGAGGCGATCGCCGCCAAGGGCGACTACGTCGCCTTCGACCTTGCCGGCCAGCCCGTCGTGGTGCTGCGCGACATGCAGGGCGACCTGAAGGCCTATTCCAATGTCTGCCTGCACCGCATGAGCACGCTGCTGGAAGGCCGCGGCAACACCAAGATGATCGTGTGCCCCTACCATGCCTGGAGCTACGGCCTGGACGGCCGGCTGCGCAACGCGCCGCACATGGAGAAGAGCAGTGCCTTCTGCAAGGGGGACTACCGCCTGCCAAAGGTGCGCTGCGAGACCTGGGAGGGCTGGGTCTACGTCAGCCTCGACCCCGACATCGAGCCGGTCGCCACGCGTTTTGCCGAGATCTCGCAGAAGGTCACCGGGCGCTACCGCATGGAGGACTACGTCGAGACCTTCCGCGAGGAGCACGTCTGGAACACCAACTGGAAGGTGCTCGCCGAGAACTTCATGGAGAGCTACCACCTGCCCGCCCTGCACAAGGGCACGGTGGGCCCGTTCTCCAGGATCGAGGAGATGGATTGCCCGCAGGGCGGGGCAGCCTTCAACTACCACTGGATCACCAAGGAATCCTCGCTCGCCATCGGCAGCGCCCACCCGCACAACAGCCATCTCGAAGGCGACTGGCGGCGCACCACGGCGCTGGTGACGATCTATCCCAGCCACATGATCACGCTGACGCCGGGTTACTTCTGGTACCTGGTGCTGCGTCCGCGCGGCGTCGACAAGGTCGACATCCTCTACGGCGGCGGCCTGTCGCGCGATTTCATCGAGGACCCCCGCGGCCAGGAATACATCGAGAGCGCCAAGGTCATGCTGGACGCGGTCAACGAGGAGGACCGCACCGGCGTCGAGGCCGTCTTCCGCGGCATGAACGCCCCGCTCGCCGCCCCCGGACACCTCTCCTGGCTGGAGCGCCCCAACCACGAGTTCGGCCGTTACCTAGCAGGCCGGGTCGGGGCCTGAACTCCCCGCTTGGGCGCCGTGCTGGGCCAAGGCATGCTGCGGCCCGCGTCATCCGGGAGCCGACCATGAGCCACACCGACGAGATCGAGGCGCTGACCGCGCGCTGGGCCGATGCCTATGCCGCGGTGCGCATCGAGGAAGCCACTGACTGCTTCGCACCCGACGGCCTCTACATGGTGCCCGGCAAGCCGCCTGCCATCGGCCGCGACGCCCTGCTGGAGCTGCACCGCTTCTGGCTCCGCAACGGCGGCCCGGAGTTCTCCACCGGACACGTCGGCTCGGGCGCCGACGCCGGCCACGGCTGGCACGCCATCACCTGGCGCGGCGTCTATCCCACCGCCGAACCGGGCCGCACGATCGTCTTCACCGGCAAGCTGATGCACGCCTTCACGCGCAGCGCCTCAGGCGCCTGGCAGATCCAGGCCGGCATCCTCAACCTCGATCCGCCGGTCTGAGGCAGCGCGATCGCGCAGGACGCAACGTCATGAACAGGAACAGGCGACGTATCGCCATCGTCGGTGCCGGCATCGTCGGCGTCACGCTGGCCTGGCATCTGGCGCGGCGCGGCGCGGCCGTGACCCTGATCGATGGCGGCCAGCCCGGCAGCGGCTGCACCGGACGCGCCTTCGGCTGGCTCAACGTCGCCCACGGCCAGCCCGAGCCGCTGAGGGCCCTGCGCCATCTGGCGACCCATGAATGGCGCCGCCTGCAGCGCGAACTGGGCGAGCGCCTGGAGATCGACTGGTGCGGCGCGCTGACCTGGACATCCGATCCGGCCGATGCCGAACGTCTGGTGCGCGACCATGCCGCAGCGGGCTACGACGTGCGCCTGATGGAACGCGACGAACTCGCTGCACGCGAACCCAACCTGATCGCGCTGCCCGAGGTCGCGGCCTTCTCGCCGCTTGAGGGCGGCATCGACGCGGGCGCCATGACCGCGGTCATCGCACAGGCCGCCTGCCAGGCAGGCGCGACGGCCCGGTTCGACTGCGCCGCCGAAGGCCTGAAGACCGCCGGAGGCAGGGTGACGGGCGTGCGTACCGCCCAGGGCACGGTCGCAGCCGATGCGGTGGTGCTGGCCGCCGGCACCGCCACACCCGCACTTGCCATGGGCCTGGGGCCGGTCCTGCCGGTCGAGGCCTCACCCGCCCTGCTGCTGCGCTTCCATGCGCCGCGCCGCCTGATACACACGATCCTGAACGGTCCGGCGGTGGAGATGCGCGACGGCGGACCCGGCGAGTTGCGGGCGGCCGAGGACTTCGGCCCCAGCGCCGATGCCGACGCCATCGCCCGTGAAACCCTGGCGGCGATCGGCCGCACCCTGCGCGGAGCCGAGGATGTCACGGTGGCGAGCGCGCAGGTCGGCCAGCGACCCATGCCCGCCGACGGCCTGCCGATCATCGGCTTCATGCCGCAGGTCGAGGGTCTCTACATCGCGGCGATGCAAGCCGCGGTGATCCTGGCGCCCACGGTGGCCCGCATGATGACCGCCGAACTCCTCGACGACATCCCTGTCGCCATGCTGGAAGAGCTGCGCCCGGGACGCGCTGCTGCCTGAAACGCCACGGGCCCGGCTGTCGCCAGCCGGGCCCGCTCTCGTTCGTTCCGACGGCGTTCAGGCGGCTTCGTCGGTCTCGACCTGCTCGCCGTTGATGATGAGGCCGAGCGGGCTTGCCGAGACGCGCACGTTGTCGCCCTCGACGATCTGGCCGCGCAGGATCATCTCGGCCAGCGGGTTCTGCAGTTCGCGCTGGATCACGCGCTTCAGCGGTCGCGCGCCGTAGACCGGGTCGTAACCCTCGTTGCCCAGCCACTCGCGCGCCTTGTCGTCGAGCACGATGGTCATCTTGCGGTCGGCCAGCAGGCCCTTCAGGCGGCCCATCTGGATGTCGACGATGGCCGTCATCTGGTCGCGTTGCAGGCGGTGGAACAGGATGATCTCGTCGAGCCGGTTGAGGAACTCGGGCCGGAAGTGGCCACGTACCGAGGCCATGACCTCCTCGCGCACGCTGTCGACATCGGTGCCGTCCGGCATCGCCGCCAGGTATTCGGCGCCGACATTGGAGGTCATGACGATCAGCGTGTTCTTGAAGTCCACGGTGCGGCCCTGGCCATCGGTCAGGCGGCCGTCGTCGAGCACCTGCAGGAGCACGTTGAAGACATCGGGGTGCGCCTTCTCGATCTCGTCGAACAGGATCACCTGGTAGGGCCGGCGGCGCACCGATTCGGTGAGCACGCCACCCTCGTCGTAGCCGACGTAACCCGGCGGCGCGCCGATCAGGCGACTGACCGCGTGTTTCTCCATAAACTCCGACATGTCGATGCGGGCCATCGCCTGTTCGTCGTCGAACAGGAACTCGGCCAGCGCCTTGACCAGTTCGGTCTTGCCGACACCCGTGGGGCCAAGGAACATGAAGCTGCCGATCGGCCGGTTGGGGTCCTGCAGCCCGGCGCGCGCACGGCGCACGGCGTTGGAAACCGCGACCAGGGCATCGCGCTGGCCCACGACGCGCCGGCCCAGGCCGTCTTCCATGGCCAGCAGCTTGTCGCGTTCGCCCTCGAGCATCTTGTCGACCGGAATGCCGGTCCAGCGCGAGACGACGCCGGCGATGTGATCGGCGGTCACGGCCTCGTCGAGCATGCGGTGGGCCTCGCCCTCGTCGGCAGCCTCGGCGGCGGCGAGCTGTTTTTCCAGGCCGGGGATGACGCCATAGGCCAGCTCGCCCGCCTTGGCGAGGTCGCCGCGGCGCTGCGCCTGGTCGAGTTCCAGGCGCGCGTGGTCGAGCTGCTCCTTGAGCTTCTGGGCGGCAGCCAGCTCGTTCTTTTCCTTCTCCCATTCCTGGGTCAGTTCGTAGGAGCGGCCTTCCAGGTCGCCCAGTTCGGCCTCGAGCTTCTCCAGGCGGTCGCGGGAGGCCCGGTCCTCCTCCTTCTTCAGCGCCTCGCGCTCGATCTTCAGCTGGATGATGCGGCGGTCGAGTTCGTCGATCTCCTCGGGCTTGGAATCGACCTCCATCTTCAGGCGGCTGGCCGCCTCGTCGACCAGGTCGATCGCCTTGTCGGGCAGGAAGCGGTCGGTGATGTAGCGGTTGGAGAGCGTCGCCGCAGCGACGATCGCGCTGTCGGCGATGCGCACGCCATGGTGCAGCTCGTACTTCTCCTTCAGGCCGCGCAGGATCGAGACCGTGTCCTCGACCGTGGGTTCGGGCACGAAAACCGACTGGAAGCGCCGCGCCAGGGCGGCGTCCTTCTCGATGTACTTGCGGTATTCGTTGAGCGTGGTGGCGCCGACGCAGTGCAGCTTGCCGCGCGCCAGCAGGGGCTTCAACAGGTTGGAGGCATCCATCGAGCCCTCGGCGGCGCCGGCGCCGACGAGCGTGTGCAACTCGTCGATGAAGACGATGATCTCGCCGGCGGCACTCTCGATCTCCTCGAGCACGGCCTTCATGCGCTCCTCGAACTCGCCGCGGAACTTCGCACCCGCGACCATGGCGCCCAGATCGAGCGCCATCAGCTTCTTGTTCTTGAGCGATTCCGGCACGTCGCCGTTGACGATGCGCAGGGCCAGGCCCTCGACGATGGCGGTCTTGCCGACGCCGGGTTCGCCGATCAGCACGGGGTTGTTCTTGGTGCGCCGGGAAAGCACCTGCATGGTGCGGCGGATTTCCTCGTCGCGGCCGATCACGGGGTCGAGGTCGCCCTTGCGTGCGGCCTCGGTGAGGTCGCGGGCGTATTTCTTCAGGGCGTCGTAGCTCGCCTCGGCGTTGGCGCTGTCGGCGGTGCGGCCCTTGCGCATGTCGGTGATCGCGGCTTCAAGCCCCTGCGGGCTGGCGCCGGCGCCGGCCAGGATCTTCGCGGCGGGCGTGCCTTCGGCCATGGCCAGCGCCAGCAACATCCGTTCAGCGGTGACGAAGTTGTCGCCGGCCTTCTCGGCCAGCTTCTGGGCAGCCTCGAAGACACGGGCAAGTTCGCCCGTCAGGCTGACCTGACCGGCGCCGGAGCCCTCGACCACGGGAATCTTCTTGAGTTCGGCCTCGGTGGCGAGCAGCGCCGCCTTCGGGTCGGCGCCCGCCGCGCGCAACAGGCCGGCGGCAAGCCCCTGCTCGTCGGCGAGCAGGACCTGCAGCAGGTGTTCGGGCGTCAGGCGCTGGTGGCCGCGCGTCAGGGCCAGGGTCTGGGCAGCCTGGACGAAGCCGCGCGAGCGCTCGGTGTAGCGTTCGAAGTCCATCATGTCCCCCTTCGGGATCGGGATATGATGGCTATATGGAGTGGCAAATATGCCACACAAGACCTTGAACCGGCGCCCTCGCGCACCGGTCCCGGCTCAGGGCATCCGACCGTTCGCCGCCGGGGCCGATCAGGCCGCCGGCTGGTCCTCGTCGTCGTCCGAACCGCGGCCGGCTTCCTCGCTCTCGGCCTTGGCCTTGCGCGGGGCACGCGCCCGGCGGGCGGGCTTGGGCGCGGGCTGCTCCTGGGCGACGGTTTCCTCGTTGTAGCCCTCGTTGCCCTCGTTGTCGCCGCTGGAGTCGTCGTTGTCGTCGGCCCTGTTCCTGTGGCCGTTGCCGCCGTTGTTGCCCGAGCCGCCCTGGTTGTGGCTGCCCTGGTCGCGCTCGCGGTTGCCCTGACCCTCGTGCTGCTGGTCGCGCTCGCGGCTGCCCTGGTTGTCCTGCTGCTGGTCGCGCTCGCGGTTGCGCTGGCCGTCCTGGTGCTGGTCGCGCTCGCGATTGCCCTGGCCGTCCTGATGCTGGTCGCGCTCGCGCTGCTGTTCGGCGGCGCGTTCGGCATAGACGTTGACGATGCGCTGATAGTGTTCGGCGTGCTGGAGATAGTTCTCGGCAGCGACGCGATCGCCGACCGACGAGGCATCGCGGGCGAGTGCGATGTACTTGTCGGCGACCTGCTGTGCGGTGCCGCGCACCTTCACGTCGGGTCCGGTGCTGTCGAAGGACTGGTTGCGGTTGCCACCGCCGCCGCCACTGTTGCTGTTGCCGCCGCCGCCGCCACCGCCGCTACGGCGCATGTGGCCACGATTGTTGTTGCGGGGACGCTTGCCCTGGCCGCCTGGTCTCATGAGGTTTTCACTCTCGCACGTTGATCATGCTTCGCGCGTACGCCACGGCGCACCTCATCTGCGGAGGGAAACCATCCGCTTGCCAAAAGAGCTGTTGAGGCCGTCACGCGCCGGCAGGGGCGGTACCAAAGTCGATGCCACACTCCGAAGACGTCTTCGGGTGCCGGTGTACGCAAGTTGGAACGTAGTCAACGTTAACCGGCATTCCAAGAGGTTTTTTCATCCCTTGTCCCCACGCCCGCGCCCAGAACGATGCAGCGGTCGTGCCCGGCAAGGTCGTCGAGCCGGGCCAGGACGGCCAGCCCGGCGCCCGCAGCAAGGGCTTCCAGAGCCCTTCCCTGCCCGGCGCCGTGCTCGAACAGGGCGAAGCCGTCCGCTGCAAGCAGGGCAGCCATGCGCGGAAACAGCAGGCGGTAGGGGCCCAGGCCATCGGGGCCGCCGTCGAGCGCAAGGCGCGGTTCGTGATCGGCAACCTCAGGCGCCAGGCCCGCGATCTCGGCGCCGGGGATGTAGGGCGGGTTGGCGACCACGACGTCGAAACGGCCGGCGATGGCCGCGTCCCAGTCGCCCTCGAGCAGCGCGCAGCGCGAGGCGAGATCCAGCCTGTGCATGTTCGCCGAGGCCACCGCCAGGGCGCCGGCGCTGCGGTCGATGCCCAGGCCCCAGGCCCGGGGCCAGGCCGCCAGCAGGGTGAGCAGCAGGCAGCCGGTGCCGGTGCCGAGATCGAGCAGGCGCAGGGGCCGGGCGGCGTCGGCGCGCGCCAGCGCGGCCTCGATCAGC
>JAQCLG010000231.1 GCA_027592745.1 Pseudomonadota bacterium
CCGCCCTGCCCCGTCCGTTCGACGGCGCGCGCGCCCGGTTGGCGCGCGAACGCTGGCTGGCGGCTGCCGGCGGCGACCAGGCCGCCCATGCGCTGGCCGACGACCCGGCCGGCAGCGCCCTGCTCGACGCCGTGTTCGGCAACAGCCCCTTCCTCTCCCACTGCCTGGTGCGCAGCCCGAAGCGGGCCGTGCTCTGGGCGACCGGCGGGCCGGAGGCCGCGATCGCGGCGGCCCATGCCCTGATCGCCAATGCCGGCGAGAACGAGAAGGACCTGATGGCCGCGCTGCGCGATGCCCGCAACGGCGTCGCCGTCGCCGTCGCCCTGGCCGACATCGCCGGCATCTGGTCGCTCGATCGCATCTCCGGGGCGCTCAGCGCCTTTGCCGAACAGGCGATCGACGCAGCCCTCGGCCACCTCCTCGCCCGTGCCGCGGCGGCCGGGCAGATCGACAGCACCACGGAGCTGCGCTCCAGCGGCATCATCGTCCTGGGCCTGGGCAAGCTCGGCGGCGGCGAGCTGAACTATTCCAGCGATGTCGACATCATGGTCCTGTGGGACGAGGAACGCTTGCGCACCGATTCCCCGCTGGCGGTCTGCGTACGTCTGGTGCGCGGCCTCGTGCGCCTGCTCGAGGAGCGCACCGCCGAGGGCTACGCCCTGCGCACCGACCTGCGCCTGCGCCCCGATCCCGGCGCCACGCCGCTCGCCCTGTCGGTCGATGCCGCGGAGTTCTACTACGAGAGCCTGGGACAGAACTGGGAACGCGCCGCCCTGATCAAGGCCCGCCCCGTTGCCGGCGACATCGAGGCCGGGGAAGCCTTTCTGGCCCGTCTCGTGCCCTTCATCTGGCGGCGCCATCTCGACTTCGCCGCGATCCAGGACATCCATTCGATCAAGCGCCAGATCCATGCCCACAAGGGCGGCGCGCGGATCGCCGTCGCCGGCCACAACGTCAAGCTGGGCCGGGGCGGCATCCGCGAGATCGAGTTCTTCGCCCAGACCCAGCAGCTGATCTTCGGCGGCCGCGAACCCTCCCTGCGGACGCGGGCGACCTGCAGCGCACTGACCGCCCTGGCCGAGGCCCAGCGCATCGACTACACCACGGCGCTCGACCTGACCCATGCCTATGGCGAGCTGCGGCGGATCGAACACCGCCTGCAGATGATCGACGACGCCCAGACCCACAGCGTGCCCGAGGGCGAACAGGGCCTGGCCCACATCGCCTGTTTCCTGGGCCATGGCGACGTGCCGGCCTTTGCCGAACATCTGACCGGCACCCTGCAGCGCGTCGAAGGGCATTACGCCGACCTCTTCGAGGAATCGGATCCGCTGTCGGGCGATGCCGGCGGCACTGCGGGCAACCTCGTCTTCACCGGCACCGAGGACGATCCCGACACGCTGGCCACCCTGGCGCGCATGGGTTTTGCCGACCCGCCGGCGATCGCGGCGATCGTGCGCGGCTGGCACCACGGCCGGGTGCGTGCCATGCGCAGCCCGCGCGCGCGCCAGATCCTGACCGAGCTGATGCCCCGCCTGCTCGCCGCCTTCGGGGCGACCAGCCAGCCCGACAGCGCCCTGCTGCGTTTCCAGGAGTTCCTCAGCCATCTGCCCGCCGGTATCCAGCTCTTCTCGTTGTTCCAGAGCAATGCCGACCTGCTCGACCTGGTTGCAGAGATCATGGGCACGACGCCGCGCCTGGCCGAACATTTGGCGCGCACGCCGACCCTGCTCGACCACGTGCTCGACACCGACTTCTACGAGGACCCCGGCGAAACCGCCGACATGGAGGCCGATCTCGAACGCCACCTCGTCGACCTGCGGGATGCCGAGGACCTCTACGACCGGGTGCGCCGCTGGGCCCACGACCGCGAGTTCCAGCTCGGCGTCCACCTGCTGCGCGGCCTGATCGCACCGTCCGCCGCCGCCACCGGCCTCAGCGCGCTGACCGATGCCGTGCTCCACGCCCTGCTGCCCCGCGTGCGCGAGGAGTTCGCCCAGCAGCACGGCCACATCGAGGGCGGTGCCCTGGCCGTGCTCGCGCTGGGCAAGTACGGCGCGCGCGAGCTCAACTTCGGCTCCGACCTCGACCTCGTCTTCGTCTATCGCCAGGGCGAGGGCGCCGAACCCTCGGACGGGCAGCGCCCCCTGCCGCCCAGCCTCTACTACACCCGCCTGTGCCAGCGTTTCGTGAGCGCACTGACGACCCTGACCAACGCCGGTCGCCTGTTCGAGATCGACATGCGCCTGCGCCCCTCCGGCAACGCCGGGCCGCTGGCCTCCGAGCTCAGCGGCTTCCTGCGCTACCAGGCCGAGGAGGCCTGGACCTGGGAGCACCTGGCCCTGACCAAGCTGCGCGTGGTCTGCGGCGATCCCGCCTTCACCGCGGCGGTCGAGGACGGCGTGCGTGCCGTCCTGCTGCGCCCGCGCGATGCCGGACGGGTCCAAGCCGAGGTCGCCGACATGCGCCGGCGCATCGCACGCGAGCATCCCCCGCTCGACCGGCTGGAGGTGAAATACGCCCAGGGCGGACTGATCGACCTCGACTTCCTGGCCCAGACCCTGCAGCTCGTCCATGGCGCGGAACATCCCGGGATCCTTGCCGTCAGTTCGACCCGGGCGCTCCAGGCCTGCGCCCGCGAAGGCCTGATCGGGCAGGCCGAGGCCGAGGAACTGATCGCTGCCGGACGTCTGATGCAGGACGTCCAGGGCGTCATCCGTCTTGCCATGGCCCGCCGCACATCCGAGAAGGACATGCCTCAGCCCTTGCGCGATCTCATGGCGCGCATCACCGGCCTGGCCGACTTCGATGCCCTGGCCCATGTTCTCGACGACGCCCAGGGGGTGGTGCGCACGGCCTTCAGGCGCCATATCGAGGACCGGGCCGAAACCAGCCACGAGAAGGAGACCTGACATGAGCGGACCCCAGCCCGGCGACAAGGCACCCGATTTTGATGCGCCGACCGACGGCGGAGGCAGCCTGAAGCTCTCCTCGCTCAAAGGCCGCAAGGTCGTGCTCTACTTCTACCCCAAGGACGACACGCCGGGCTGCACCAAGCAGGCCTGCGGCTTCCGCGACAGCCTTGCGGCGCTGGCCGATGCCGACACGGTGGTGGTCGGCGTCTCGCGCGACAGCGTCAAGCGCCACGACAACTTCAAGGCAAGGTGCGAGCTGCCCTTCCAGCTCGTCTCGGACGAGGACGGGGCAATCTGCGAGTCCTATGGCGTCTGGGTCGAGAAGATGAACTACGGGCGCAAGTACATGGGCATCGAACGCACCACCCTCCTGATCGACGCCCGGGGCGTGGTCCGCGAGGTCTGGCGCAAGGTCAAGGTCGCCGGGCACGTCGAGGCGGTGACCCAGGCCGCTGCCGAGCTGGGGTGAGTTCCGCCACCCTGACGGACCTGGCGCTCACGGTCCTTGGCACGGCCGATCCCCGCGCCAAGGCGGCGGCCTCGCTCGAGGGCGCCGTGGCGTGGGTCCGTGCCGGCGCCGCGCCGGGCTGCCGCATCCCGCCGGACAGGCCGGCAAGGCCCCTGCGCCCCGAACTCCTCCACCCCTCGGCGATGCCGCGGCGCCGCGCCCTGACGACGCCTGC
>JAQCLG010000232.1 GCA_027592745.1 Pseudomonadota bacterium
GCTTCATCGCCATTTCTGGCCCTCCTTCCAAAACTTCAGGATGGACAAATTCAGTGGGGGAGGATCAGCCGCGCCGGGCGGCGCGTTCGGCGCACGCTAGCAGATCGTCCCCCGCCGCGCGCCCTCAGCCCCAGATCGCCATCCGCAGGCGCATCCACAGCGCCATCAGCACCATCATCACGTTTTCGGTCGGGGAGACGAAGCCCAGGGGCACGTTGCTGTTGCCGCCGACGCAGGCGCATTTCAGCTCCCGCCGGTCGATGTAGAGCGCCTTGAACACCGAGACTGCGCCCACGGTACCGATGAACAGCGCAACCGGCGCGGCGATCCAGACCAGCGCACCCGCGATCATCAGGACACCGGCCAGCGTCTCGCCATAGGGGTAGAGATAGGCGTAGCGCACATGGCGCCGCGCCGTAGCCCAGGAACATCGTCGAGAAACTCTCGACATCCTGCAGCTTCTGGATGCCCAGGATGCACATCGCGATGGCGATGAACCACTCGCCCGCCCGCAACGTCAGCACCGTGCCGATGGCCGCCCAGCTTGCCGCCAGCGCCATCGCTAGGGAGACGGCAAAGATCGCGATCACCGGCCTGTAGCTGGTCTCGCCCTCCTCGGCCACGTGCTGCCCGAAATGTCGACGCAGGTCGTCCCAGCCACCGATGCGCTTGGCCCCGATGAACACCTGGGGCGTGGTCTCCACGCCCTGTTCGGCCATGAAGGCCTCGGTCTCCTCGCGGCTTTGCAGCGGATGGTCCTCGACCGTGAAACCCCTGCGTTCCAGCAGGTCCCTGGCCTTCAGGCCGAAGGGACACAGGTGGTCGGGCATGACCATGCGGTAAAGCCGGGCCGTCCTGGCCGTTGCGTCGTTCTGCGCGGCTGTCTGTTTCATGGCGCGTCTTTCTTCGGTCGGGAAACGCCCCACGAAGCCCATGGCTCCATCCCGCGGGCGCTTGCCGGGATTTCGCACTGCTGCGTCGTTTCCCTGATGCGCTGGCGAAAAATTGCAGGGATGATGCGCGCGCGCCGGTCCTGGCGGCTGGTTTGAGGTCCGCACGGTTTCGCCATGACAGTCACGTCCCGGCCTGAGAGCCTCAACGTCCCCGTGCGCGGCATGGTCTACCTGTCGGGTGGCCTGGCGCTGTTCACCTTCCAGGATGCGATCATGAAGGAGCTTTCGGGCGCCTATGCGGTCCATGAGCTGGCGCTGATCCGCTGCGTCTTCGCCCTGCCGCTGATCGCCTGGATCGTGAAGCTGGAATGCGGCTGGCGCGGCTTCCTGCCGCTCTACCCGAAGTTCGTCATGGGCCGGGCGGTGCTGGGTTTCCTTTCCTACACCTGCTGGTACCTGGCGATCGCGGCGATGCCCCTGGCCGACGCCGCCACGCTCTACTACTCCAACCCCCTGTTCATCACCGCGCTTGCCGCACCGCTGCTGGGCGAGGTCGTGGGCCTGCGCCGCTGGGCGGCGGTGCTGGTCGGTTTTGCCGGCGTGCTGGTGGTCATGCGCCCCGGTCTCGTCACCTTCGAGCCGGCGATGCTGCTGGCGCTCGCCTCCTCGCTCTTTTATGCCTTCTCGGCGTTGATCACGCGCGGCGCCTCGGGCCGGGTCGCCAGTTCGACCTTCGCCCTGTGGTCGACGCTGCTGTTTGCCGCCGGTTCGGCGGTCTCGGGTCTGGTCATGGGCGACGGCGCCTACGACAGCCCCGGCGGCCATCCCAGCCTTGCCTTTCTGGTCCGCGCCTGGAGCATCCCCGGCTGGTACGACCTCGGCCTGATCGCGCTGACCGGGCCGATCGCGGCGATCTCCTTCTACGCCATCAGCCAGGGTTACGTGCTCGCGCCGGCCAGCGTCGTCACGCCGTTCGAATACAGCAACCTGCCCTGGGCGGTGCTGCTGGGCTACCTGCTCTGGGGCGACCTGCCCGACCTGTGGACCTGGGTCGGCGTCGCCCTGATCGCGGGCTCGGGCATCTACATCGTGCAGCGCGAAGCCGCACGCGGCCGCCGCCTGGTGCGTGGCTGGCCGCCGATGCGCCCGCGTCTGTAGGAAGGCGATCATGACCGTCCGGAGCCCGACGACCGCGCCCGATGCCCCGCTGCGAGGCATGGCGCTGCTCACCCTGGGGGTCTGCATCTTCGTTTCCCAGGATGTCATCATCAAGGAACTCTCGGGCGGTTACCCCGTGCATGAGATGCTCTGGATCCGCTGCATCACGGGTCTGCCCTTCGTGCTGCTGCTGGCCTGGCGCCAGGGCAACCCTGCAGCCTTCCGCGTGCACCGCCTTGCCCTGATGCGCGGCCTGCTGCACTTCATTTCCTTCACCTGTTACTACCTTGCCCTGGCCATGCTGCCGCTGGCCGAGGTCGTCACGCTTTACTATGCCAACCCGCTGTTCATCACCGCGCTTTCGGTGCCCTTCCTCCATGAGAAGGTCGGTCCGCGCCGCTGGCTGGCCGTGCTCGTCGGCTTTGCCGGCGTTGTCGTCGTCATGCGGCCCGATGTCGCCGCGATCGACCCGGCGATGATCCTGGCCCTGGCGTCGGCCCTGTTCTACGGCGCGAGCATGCTGGTGACACGGGCCGGCGGCGGACGTGTGCCCTCTACCGGTTTTGCCCTCCATTCCATGGTCATGCTCTTCCTGCTCTCCTCGGTCATCGGCCTGACTGTCGGCGATGGCCGCTACATGGGCGATGGCACCGGCCTCTTTGCCTTCCTGCTGCGACCCTGGCTGATGCCGACGGGCTGGGATGCGCTGCTGCTGTGTGCCATCGGGCCGATCTCGGCGGCGGGCTTCCTGCTGCTTGCCGAGGCCTACCGCATCGCCCCGGTCAGCATCGTGACGCCCTTCGAGTTCTCCAGCCTGCCGGTGGCGGTGCTGTTCGGCTTTCTCTTCTTCGGCGACCTGCCGGCCACGGCGACCTGGATCGGCCTGGCGATGATCCTGGGCGCCGGCCTGTACATCGTCCATCGCGAGGCGGTGCAGGGCCGCAAGGTGGTGCGGGGCTGGCCGCCGATGCGCCCGAGGCTCTGAGCGCCATGGAGCCGGTCGTCCTGCGCCTTGCCACGCCTGCCGACGTCGCCTTCATCATGGCGACCGAACGTCTGCCCGATGCGGTCGCCTATGTCAGCCGCTGGGACGAGGCGCGCCATCGCGCGGGCATCGACGGGCAGACCATGGCCTACCTGATCGGCGCCCGCGGCGGCGGCGAACCCGAGGGTTTTGCCATCCTGGGCGATCTCGACGAGCGCAACGGCAACGTCCTGCTCTACCGCATCGTCTCGGTGCGCCCTGGCACGGGTTTTGGCCGCCCGTTCCTTGCCGCCGTGGTCGACTGGGCCTTCCGCAACACCGGTGTCTACCGGCTCTGGCTCGATGTTGTGGCCGGCAATGCCCGGGCCCGCCATGTCTACGAGACGGCGGGGTTCGCCTTCGAAGGCGTGATGCGCCAGTCCTACCTGACGGTCGCGGGCGAACGCGTCGACCTTGTGATCATGTCGCTGCTGCGCCCCGAATGGGAACGCATGACGCCTGGCCGCTAGAGCGGATCACGATTGGCCGGAACCGCTCGGCGGTTCCGGCCA
>JAQCLG010000062.1 GCA_027592745.1 Pseudomonadota bacterium
CAGTTTGCGGCCTGAGAGCGGGTGCATCACGATCTTCGGATACCGGATCGCTTTAGTCTGACAACGCCGGCAGAACGATTAACGATCCCGCTGCGGACCGCTCGCCCTGCATGCCCGGGTCGACGACAATCGTCGTGAACGGCGCCTCCACGATGGCTGGTCCCGCGATGCGCTGATTGGGCCTCAGGTCGGACAGCTTGATGACCGGGATGTCGTGCCATCCCGATCCGCGAAAGAACACCGTGCGTCGTCGTGAGCAATGCTCACCCGCGTTCTCCTCGACAACACGACCGATTGGGCTATCGCGCAGCCGACAGGACACGCGCACGTGCCAAGCGATGATCTCGACATCAGACTCCGGATCGCTGTGAGCGAAGAGGACCTCGTGCCGGGCGTCGAAGTCGGCTCTCAGCGTTGCAACGTCCTCGCCGCTGCGAAATGCACACTGGCGCAAGGGAATTTCGATCTCCCAGATCTGCCCCGTGTAGCGTGCCTCCGCAGCGAGCGTAACCAGCACTTCTTGTGCACCGCTTCCCGCATCGGCAGCGAAGGCGTCGCAACGCGCGATGAGCGCTCCAAGTGTGGCGTTGACGCCGTGGAAGTCGAAATCGCTGCAGCGTGTCACGTAGATGTCGGAGTGCTCTGCGGAGAGTTCGGCTATGTGTCCACCCGCCGCACTCAGCGCGGCACCTGTATCCGGGAAGATCGTCCGCGGACTGCCGAGCCGCCGAGCGACCGCCACGGCATTGAAGCCGGCCGCGCCACCGCCCGCTACCAGGGTGGCGGCGGCCGGGTCTATGCCCTCGGCGACGGCACTCCGATCGATGACGCTCACCATGTCCTCCGACAGGACCGCGATGATGGCGGCTGCAGCCTCCACCGTTTCGATGCCCAGGGGTGCCGCGACGTGCCGCCTGATCGCTTCCAATGCCGCTTCGCGATCGAGAGGGCGACCATGCGCGAACGGGGTCTGTGTGTCGAGATAGCCCAGCATCAGGGCGGCGTCGGTAACGGTCGCGCCTTCGCCGCCCAGTCCGTAGCAGGCTGGTCCCGGCACTGCGCCGGCGCTGTGCGGGCCGACATGCAGCAGGCCGCCGCTGTCGACACGGGCAAGACTTCCGCCCCCGCTGCCGATGCTGCGGATGTCGAGCGACGGGAAGCCCGTCATGTGGCCGAGATAGGGCTGGCCTACCCAACTCTCCCGCGTCCAGGACATCCGGTCGCCGGAGACCAGGCTGACGTCGCAGGTCGTGCCGCCGACGTCGATCACGATTGCCGTTCCGTTGCCGGTCTCGCTGCGCGCGTAGTGGCGCCCCGCTGCCGGCGCCATGGCCGGCCCCGAGCGCAGAGCGTGGATGGGGGCGCCTGCAACCGCGGTGGCGTCGAGCAGCGCACCCTTGGAGGTGACGACGAGCAGCCTGCCTGCGAGCCCCGATTCCCGGAGCCTGGTTTCGAGATCGGTGAGATAGGCGCTCATCAGCGGCTTGAGGCTTGCATCGAGCGCCGCCGAGGAGGCCCTCCGATACTCCCGAAGCGACGGGTTGATCCGGTGCGACAGTGTGTAGGGCAGATTGGGCAGGCATCGATCGAGCAGGCGCCCTACGGCAAGTTCGTGCTCGGGATTGACAGTCGACCACAAGAGGCACACCGCGACCGCCTCGACATTCTGCTCGGGCAGGGTGGCAAGCAAGTCGCTGACGGCTGCCGCGTCGAGTGGCGTAATGATCCGTCCCGCGTGGTCGATCCGCTCCGGTACTTCAAAGGTGAGACTGCGCGGCACGAGGGGTTCTGGATACGGGATGGTCCAGTCGAACCGACCGAGCCCCATGCGACCAGCCTCACGCAGCATCAGGATATCGGGATGTCCTCGGGTCGCAAGAAGTGCCGTTCGTGCGGTCGTATTCTCCAGCACGGCATTGGTTGCGATCGTGGTTCCATAGACAAAGACCGCGACGCGCGACAGCAAGGCATTGGACGAGATTCCCAGCGCCGATGCCGCGACTGCAACAGCATCGAGAACGGCACGTGCCGGATCGCCAGGGCTGCTGGGCGTCTTGTGGAGGTGGAGGTTCCCGGCATCGTCCTCCAGCAGAAGGTCGGTGAACGTACCGCCGGTATCGACAACGATCCTCATTGCCCGGCGCCGTGCACGTTGTCGCCGGGTCTGCAAGCTGCCTTTGCCTTCTGCCGCAGTCCTGTCGTCGCGGATTCATCGACTTCGCCGTCCTGATGCAGAACGACGCCATAGACCGAGAGTGCCCGGCCCGTCGTGACCAGCCCCGCTGCGACGTCGCGTTCCACGCGTTTCGGATCGCGCTCGAGCGGGGGACCGTAACCACCGCCCCCGCAGGTTTCGCAAACGATCATGTCGTCGGGTGCGATAACGACGTCACCCACGCCCGGCAGTATCTCGGTCCGGCCGTCGCCCCGCTTGATCCACTGGCTCGCACGAGCTCCGGCGCCGCCGCCGCGCACGCCCTGAGCGGGGTTCTGGGTGCCGTCACTGGCGTAGATCAGGCGGATCTCTGCTCCGTTCGAGCCCAGCTGCATGCGACAGGCCGGTGCGCCGCGATAGCGTCCTGCTCCTTCGGTGTCGGGAACAAGGCGACGCTCGTGAACAAGCAGCGGGTGATTGAGTTCATCGATCTCGACGCTGTCCATGAGCCAGAAGCCGGCCGTGCAGACATTGCCGAGGGTGAGCCAACCGTCCTCTCCGGGGCCGGCCGGCCCACCGGTATCGCCGAGCGCGAGCTGATTCACAAAGGGCTTGTTCCCGTAACGGGGATCGTGACCGGAAATCACCGCTCCTCCCGGTCCCTCGATCGCACCTGCCTCGGCAAGGCCGATCCCGTCGGCAATCTTTGCCATGGCGCACTGAACTGCATTGGCGAGACGGTCGGCAACATTGGTCGTTGCGACTGAGCAGCTGGTCGGGTGGCGCGGGATGCCAACCACGCAGTTCTCGCGGAGCGTCACGTCGACCCGCCGGAAGCTCCCGGCGTTCGGCGGGATATCCGAACCCAGGCCATTGAAGAGGCCGACCAGGGCGGCCGACCGTGAACAGGCCTCGCTCAGATTGAGTCCGCAGGGCAGGCAGTCGACGTTGTCGGTGAGGTCGACGGCAATGCGCCGCTCCTCGGGGTCGATCTCGACCGTGGCACGGATGGTGATGCCCCCCTCAGGTGTTCCCGGGAAATGATCGTGACGGGTCTCGGCGCTCGCTCGCCCGGCAGGCAACTTCGAGATCGCGCCAGCCATCATGGTCTCGCCGTAGTCGAGCCATGCCACGATGTAGTCCTCGAGGGCCGCCCAGCCGATCTCCCGGCCCAGTACGAGAAGTTCGCGCTCGCCCACGCGGGCCGCGCCGAGCAGGGCCAGAAAGTCGCCGTGCCATTGTTCGGGCACGCGTATACGCAGGCGGCACATGCGAACGATGTCCTCGATCGTTTCGTAGTTCTCCTGAACCTTCACTGCAGGGAACAACAGTGCGCCTTCCTCATAGATATCCCGGGCGGTCGGCATGTACGTGGTCGGACTCGCATTGCCGATGTCGGCCTGATGGGCCTTGGTCAGCACCGTGAAGCGATGGATTCTGTCATCGTCGATGACGGGAACGAGGATCGAGAGATCCGCGGCATGCGAGTTGCCGTGATAGGGCGAATTGTGGAGGAACGCATCGCCCCTTTTCAGTTCGGCGTGATGCTCGTGCATCGCCTGCGACATGATGTCCGGACCCACCATGACGTGGATGGGAATGCTGTCGGCGACGGCGACCAGTTCGCTGTTTGCGGAGAGCAGGCAACATGAACAGTCATGGCCACTGCTGATGACACCCGAGCGAGAGGTGCGCATGAGCGTGGCCTGCATCTTGTGCACGATGCCGTCCAGGCGCCGCGCGAGGACGCTGAACCGTGTCGGGTCGGAGTTCATGGGATCTGCCCCCGGCTGGTTGTTCCGCACCGGTGAGAGAGTCTGGGCGGGTTGCGTCCATCCTGTTCAGGGTGCAGTGCACCGTAAGCTTGCACAGCAGAGCGTGACAAGGCGTGCCGGTGCAATGGTGGAGGTCTAGCTCAATCGGGCCATGACCTTGCTGGTCATCCCTCCGCCATCGTCATGCGCCAGCCGGCGCCCCTTCCGGGGCGTGCGGCGCCTGGCTCACGGGGTGCAGTAGGTATCGACCGGGACGACGCGGGCGATCTCGTAGGGGACGTCGGTGGTGACGAGATACTCGCTGGCGCCGAACTTCGGTGTCGCCGGGTTCCAGTCGTAGGTGTAGCCCAGGCGCGTCCAGGGCGCCCCCTCCGGGCCATAGGCATAGGCGTAGTTGCCCTCGAACCAGGCGAGGTAGTCCGGCACGCCCTTCACGGCCGGGGCGACCGGCATGCCGCCTTCGAGCGGGAAGGCGAGCTCGCAGGTGCGGTCGTCGATCCCGAGGTCGGGACAGGGGCGGAAGAGGTCGTCGCGGTCGATCCACATCTCGACGAAGACATCGTAGGAACGCTCCGGGCGCAGGCCCAGGTACTGCTTGAGGCGCAGGGCCAGGGCATCGCCGGCCAGGCCCGTGGCGCTGCAGAACTGCTGGACCTGGGGCGCGGCGGTGACCCAGCTCACCGGCGCGCCGGCATAGGTGCGGCCGGTCTCCTTGCCCTTCCAGTAGCGGTCGTAGGCGGCCTGCGACATCAGCGACACGACGAGCACCTCCTCGCGCGTTGCGGCATCGCGCCAGACCAGCGCAGGGTTGTCGTCGGCGATGGCAAAGAGCGCGCCGTCGATGTCGGCGGCCGATTGCCCGGCCGCATCGGCCATGGCGGCGGCAAAGGCGATGTCGTTGAGGGTCGGCGCCGGGGCCTCGGCCGGCGGGGCGGCGCAGGCCGCAAGCATGCCGGCCGCCAGCAGGGCGGCGTAGTGCAGGATCTTCATGGACCGGTATCCCCCCCCCGTGCCTGTCATGTGGCGCGAGGAGTCATACGGCCAGACGGGTCCGGGCGACAGAGCCCTGACGGTGCAGGCCCCGCCGGAGGGCGGTCCTGCTAGACGGTGGCCTCCCAGGGGCCTTGCGCGGATGCCGCCTCGTGTTCGCCGGGCCAGGGCGGCATGGCGACGCCGACCGCCTTGAGGTCGCTGTTCTCGCCGGCGCGGAACTGGAAGGAGCAGCCGGTCGGGATCGACAGGGCGACGCCGGGCTGCAGGGTGACGATGTCCTCCTCCTCGCCCTGGGCACGCCACATCTCGCCCTGGCCGGCGACGATGTACCAGAGTTCCTCGATGGTGCGGTGGCGCACGGCGAGCGAGACCTTGCCGGCGGGCAGGGTGAAATGCGCCAGGCTGCCGCGGGAGAGCTCGACCAGCAGACGCACCTCCGAGCCGTCCGGCGCGATGGCGTCGGCATGCTCGCGCAGCAGGGTGGTGGTGTAGGGCGGAGGATTCATGGGACGGCTCCGGGCTTGGTCATGGTTCGGCCACGACGTGGCCATTACGATAACGCACCGCAACCCCGGAGGATGCCATGAAGGATTCCGACGTTACCCGCCGCCTCATCCTTGCCGCGCTGATGGTGCCCGCGGCCGTTGCCGGTTGCGCGCGCGCACAGGAGGAGAAGGCCGAAGCCTGCCCCGAGCTTGTCGGGCACGTCGCCCGGTTTCTCGGTCCCAACGACGTCGCGACGATGGACTACAACCCCGACCGGGTGAACATCCACCATGACGAGGACTTCAGGATCACACGCATCGACTTCGGATGGGTCCTGCTCCCCGCTTCCCTTTCATGGCCCGCAGCGTCAGGGCGCGGGGGCCGGTTCGGCAGGCTCCGGTGTCGATGGATGCAGCGCCAGCCCCAGGATGTGCTGGTCGCGGCCAACCACCCGTTCAGCCGGGCCCACGATCAGCGGATCGGGACCGCGCACCACGCGCCGGTTCTTGTTGGGGTAGGGCAGGGAGGACAGGAAGTGCTGCATGCAGGCCAGGCGCGCGCGCTTCTTGTCGTCGGATTTCACGACGGTCCACGGCGCATCGGCCGTGTCGGTTTAGAAGAACATCGCCTCCTTGGCCTCGGTGTAGTCGTCCCAGCGGGCGGGCGAGGCGATGTCGATCGGCGAGAGCTTCCACTGTTTCAGCGGGTCGGTGTGGCGGGCCGTGAAGCGCCGGCCCTGTTCCTTGCGCGTGACCGAGAACCAGTACTTGAAGAGCCGCACGCCGCTGTTGACCAGCATCCGTTCCAGTTCCGGGCACTGGCGCATGAACTCCAGATATTCGGTGCCGTTGCAGAAGCCCATGACACGCTCGACGCCTGCCCTGTTGTACCAGGAGCGGTCGAACAGCACGATCTCCCCGGCGGTCGGCAGGTGCTCGATGTAGCGCTGGAAGTACCACTGGCCACGCTCGCGGTCGCTGGGCTTGTCCAGGGCAATGACCCGCGCGCCGCGCGGGTTGAGATGCTCCATGAACCGCTTGATGGTACCGCCCTTGCCGGCGGCATCGCGCCCCTCGAAGAGGATGACGATGCGCTGTCCGCTTTCCTTGACCCAGTTCTGGACCTTGAGGAGCTCGACCTGAAGCTCGGCCTTGTGCTGCTCGTAGCTCGCGGTGCGCATCCTCTCCTTGTAGGGGTAGACGCCTTCGCGGAAGAGACGCCGCAGCGCCTCGGGATCCTGGCGCATCTGTGCCAGCCGATGCTGGGCCTCGGCGGCATGCTGATGGGCCAGGGCCGCTGCTGAGTCGGCAGCGTTGTGCGCAGACGGAGCGGCAGTGTCGTCAGGCGGCGCAGCGTTTCCGCCGGCCTTCTTGCGTGGCCTGCGCGCCGGTGGCCTGGCGACGGGAGCTTCCCCATCGACGGGAGCTGCCTGCTCCTGCCCGGTCTCTTCGTTCATGACTGTCCCCCTGTTTTCCCTCTGGCATCCTTGATGGGTGTCCCGGCTTGTCATTGCGCTGGATCAATCCCCGGAAGGCGGCGGCATATCGCTGTCGCTAATGCCACTTGCCGCGGGTCGGGCCGAGGATCACTCTGGGGCCGCAAGAGGGCGGAGACCTTAGCCATGTCGGGTGCGTTGACAGGTATCGGAGTCGAGCGGTTTCTCGACCGGGAGGTCATGGCGGCCCTTGCGCGGCCGCTGGAACAGGCGCGCGGGCTGCCCAGCGCGGCCTTCACTGACGAGGCGTTCCTCGCGCTGGAGCGCCGTCTGCTGTTCTCGCGCACCTGGGTCTTTGCCGGCCGTGCCGGTGATCTGGCAAAGCCGGGCGATGTGCGCCCGGTCGAGGTGGCCGGGAGACCGCTTCTGCTGGTGCGTGGCAGGGAGGGTGACATCCGCGCCTTCCACAACGTCTGCCCCCACCGTGGCGCCCGCCTGGTGGGTGAAGCCCAGGACGGCAGGACCATGCTGACCTGTCCCTACCATGCCTGGACCTATACCCTGGACGGCAGGCTGAAGGCGCGGCCCCACTTCCATCGCCCGGACTGCCACGACCAGGCCGGCGACGACAATGTCACGCTCTTCCCCGTGCGCTGCGTCACCTGGCACGACTGGATCTTCGTCAACCTGGACGGCAAGGCGGAGCCGTTCGAAGACTTCATTGCGCCGGTCTCGGCATGGTTCGACGGCTTCGACCTGTCGGCGGTGCGCTGTGCCTCCCACCGTGCCTGGGAGTTCGATTGCAACTGGAAGCTGGCGGTCGAGAACTACTGCGACTTCTACCATGTCTTCCTGGTCCATCCGGCGCTGCACCAGGTGATGGCCAAGGAGGCGCGCAAGGCGATGCTCACCATGGGCCGCCACCTGATGAACGAATACTGGTTCGAGGCGGACAATCGCGGCGGTCTAGGCGACAAATCCGGCTTCGGCATGCCGCTGTTTCCGGAGCTTTCCGCGGCCAACCAGAACCGCACCTGCTACAGCGTGGTATTTCCCAACATCGCCATCAACGTCTATCCCACCAACGCCCAGTTCGTGCACTTCGAGCCGCTCTCGGCCGGGCGCACCCGCATGCACATGTGGTTCTACTATGTCGGCGATGCCGCCAGCGATCCGGCCCACGCCAGCCTGCGCGACACGGTCGTGGAGGAATGGCACAAGCTCAACATGGAGGACGAGGGCATCTGCCGCGCGATTCAGGCCGGGCGCCACTGCGACGCCTACGACGGCGGCCGCCTGGCGCCCTACTGGGACACCGGCACGCTCCACTTCCACAGGCAGATCGCGCAGGTCATGACGGCGGCCTGAGGGTTATCAGGCGCGGTCGTTGCGG
The DNA here is from genome assembly GCA_027592745.1 of Pseudomonadota bacterium. GTDB lineage: Bacteria > Pseudomonadota > Alphaproteobacteria > SP197 > SP197 > CALGGB01. Next base: position 8,238 of record JAQCLG010000062.1, read on the forward strand.
AAGACGCGGCCTTCCTTCATGACGAAGCAGACGTCGTGCAGCGTGGCGATGTTCTGTGTCGGGTCCTCGGGTACCGCGATGACGTCGGCGAGGTAACCCTGTGCGATCTGGCCGAGGTCGTCGGCGCGGCCCAGCAGGTCGGCGCCGGTCACCGTGGCGGCGCGGATCGCCTCGGCGGGGCTGAAGCCGCACTTCTCGACCATCAGCACGACCTCCTGCATGTTCTCGCCGCAGTGGTTGCCGGGCGTGCCGACATCGGTGCCCATGGCGATCTTCACACCCGCCGCCCGCGCCTTGCCGAGCTGCTCGCGGCGCAGCGCCTCCAGCTTCATGTAGCGCTCCCGGACATGGGGCAGGGCGCGGTCGGCAAAGGCCGGGTCCTTCAGGAAGGCGTGTGCCGTGCAGAAGGTCGGCACCAGGAAGGTGCCGTGTTCGACCATCAGGGCGCGGGTCTCGTCGGTGGCGTAGGTGCCGTGTTCGATGGAGCGGCAGCCGCAGATGATGGCGTTGCGGATGGCGTCGGTGGCATGGGCATGGGCCGCGACATGGGTGAAGTTGTCGCGCGCGATCTCGACCGCCGCGGCGATCTCGTCGGGCCGAAGCTGGATGGCGTCGGCGCGTTCGTACTTGCTGGAGTTGACCGCGCCCGAGGCCAGCACCTTGATCAGGTTGGCGCCGCGGGCAAGCTGCTTCCTTGCCCCCTTGCGCACCTCCTCGATGCCGTCGACCTCCTCGTACATGCCCGGATAGAAGGGCGAGGAGGCCGAGGTGATCGAGAGGATCTTGCCGGCGCAGAACAGGCGCGGGCCGATCGCCTTGCCGGCGTCGATCGCCTCGCGCACGGCGATCTCGTGATAGTCCCAGCCGCCGACGTCGCGCGCCGTGGTGATGCCGCAGAGCAGCAGGCGCCGGGCGTTCCAGGCGGCATGCAGGGCGATGGTGCCGGGCAGGGCGTCGCGCCAGATGTTGTTGCCCGCGGCGATGCCGGTATCGAGCGTGATGTGGACGTGGTTGTCGATGAAACCGGGCAGCAGGAAGAGGCCGTCCATCTCCAGCCGCTCGGCGGTGCGCGGGGCGCTGCCGACGGAACCGAAACGTCCGCTCTCGACATGGAGGTCGCCGCTGCGGAAGGCGCCCTTGTGCGAATCCCAGATGCTGCCGCCGGTCAGCCACATGATGTCGTTCCTTCCCGTGCCGTGGGGCGGCCATCCTGCCCCAGGGTTGCCATGCCTGACCATGGCCAAGCAGGGGCATCGCGGGCCGATTCGGCTTGTGTCATACTGGTGTCACCGGCGGCCGCCATGATGGCGGCCGAACCCCGCACCCTTGGATATCCCGATGCAGAACCTGCCGTTCGGCCAGCCCGGCCGCTTCTTCAAGGGCAACATGCACACCCATTGCACCAATTCCGACGGCATCTATCCGCTCGAGACCGTCTGCCGGGGCTACCGCGAGGCGGGTTACGACTTCCTGGTGATGACCGACCACTTCATGGAGGTCTACGACTTCCCGATCACCGATTCCCGGCCGCACCGCACCAAGGACTTCACGACCATCATCGGCGCCGAGCTGCACGCGCCCCGGACGCAGGTCGGCGAACTCTGGCACATCAAGGCGATAGGCCTGCCCTTCGACTTCGAGCCGCTGCGCGAGGGCGAGACCGGCCCGGAGATCGCCAGACGGGCCCATGAGGCCGGCGCCTTCATCGGCATCGTGCATCCCTCCTGGTACGGCCTGACCCACGAGGACGCGCGCAAGCTGCCCTTTGCCCACGCCGTGGAGATCTACAACCACGGCAGCCATGTCGAGACCGACCGCGGCCACGACTGGCCCTTCCTCGACGTTCTGCTCAACGAGGGCCGGCGCCTGACCGGCTATGCCACCGACGACGCCCACCAGATGACCCACGACTGGCTGGGCGGCTGGGTCATGGTGCAGGCGCAGGAGAACGACCCCGACGCGCTGCTGGAATCGCTCAAGGCCGGCCGCTACTACTCCAGCCAGGGGCCGGAGATCCACGACGTCGCGATCGAGGGCGACAAGGTGGTGGTCGCCTGTTCGCCCGCCAGCATCGTCATGCTGACCGGCCGCGGCGCGGCCTCGGCCCATGTCATGGGCGATGGCCTGACGCGCGCCGAGTTGCCGCTCGATCCCTTCAAGGCCAGCCACTTCCGCGTGACGGTCGTCGATGCCGAGGGCAAGCGGGCCTGGTCCAACCCGGTGTGGATGCAGTAGGGGGCAACCCCGCTCCTGCTGTCATCCCGGCTCTGCGCAGCTTCGCTGCTTGGCCGGGATGACGATACTTGTGGGCTGGGGGCTTGGCTTCGGCCGGGAAGACGGAAATTGCAGGCGCCGGCGCGTACCGCGCTACGCCTTCAGTTCCCCCAGGTTCTGTGCCCCCGGGCTGGCCCAGTCGGCGTCGAAGTCGCCGGTGGAGCCGTAGGTGCCCCAGACCTTGAAGCCCATCAGGGCGCGTTCCTGTTCGGTGAGGGCGGCGGCGACCTCGGGGCGCAGGCCGTAGGTGAAGTTGAGGAGCTGGCGGCAGAAGGGCGCGCACCAGTAGGTCGTGATGCCCAGGCGGGGGCCGTTGCCGGTGTTGAGGCTGGCGGCGTGCCAGGTGCGGCCCTCCCAGACGACGAAGCTGCCGGCGGGGCCCTCGGCATGGACATGGTCGTAGCGCGCCTTCGGGTCGGGGTGCAGGCCCGAGAGGTGGCTGCCGGGGACCAGGCGGGTGGCGCCGTTCTCGATCGTGAAGTCGCTCACCATCCACATGACGTTGCATACCACCGGCGGGTTGATCGGGTGGTCGGCCGGCACCGGCGCGCCGGTGCGCTGCTTCGTGCGCCGCGCGTCGGAGGGGCGCGCGTAGTCTTGCCCCGGCATCGCCGGATGGGGCAGCCACCACTGGTCGATGTGCAGGCCCATCTCCTTGTTGCCGGGCCAGGTGATGTGGGCCGAGAACTCGGAGAGGATGGCGTCCCGGCCCAGGATGAAGCGTACGGTCTCCAGGCAGGCCGGGTTGTTCATCAGGGCGCGGAAGAACTCGCCCTTGTTGGGCAGGAAGCTGACCCACTGGTTGACGTCGTCGTCGGGTTCGACCGCCGAGTTGGAGATCGCCCTGCCGCGGGCCTTTTCCGCCGCCGCCTGCGCGAGCAGGCGCTCACGGATCGCCGCTGTGGTATCGGGATCGAGCGCGCCTTCGAGGATGGCAAAGCCGTGGCGGGTGAGGTCGACCTTCAGCACGTCCATGCTGCGGGTCGGGCGCGGGGCGGTCTTGTTCATGGCATCACTCCTGGCGCTGCGCCAGCGTGCGGCGCAGCGCCTGCTTGTCGATCTTGCCGATGGGCAGGCGCGGCATTTCCTGGGTGATCTCGAAGATCTTGGGCACCTTGTAGTTGGCCAGCCGCTCGCGGCACCAGGCCTTCAACTCGTCGCCGGTCAACGCCATGCCGGGCCGGGCCTCGACGAAGGCGTGGCCGATCTCGCCGAAGACCTCGTCGGCCACGCCCAGCACCGCGACGAGGCCAGTGGCCGGGTGTTCCTCGATGACCAGTTCGATCTCGCGGGGATAGATGTTGAAGCCGCCGGAGATGAACATCTCCTTCGTCCGCCCGACGATCTCCAGGTTGCCGTCCGGCCAGACCTTCACGACGTCGCCGGTGCGGAACCAGCCGTCGTCGGTGTGGGCCTCGGCGCTCGCCTGGGGATCGCGGAAGTAGCCGGCAAAGAGCCAGTCGCCGCGCGCCTGAATCTCGCCTGTGCCGCCGGAAGGCGTAGCGTTGCCCTCCGCGTCGGCGACGCGGATCTCGAAGCCCTCGTGGGGCCGACCGATGGTCCTGGAAAGCACCTCGAAGCTGGCGTCGGCGGCGGTGAAGGTGACGTAGAGTCCCAGTTCGGTCATGCCGTAGCTGGTGCGCAGGCGGCCGGGAAGGGTGTTCATACGGGTCACCAGGTCGACTGCCATGGGCGCACCGCCCCAGGTCCAGTAGCAGACGCTGGAGACGTCGGTGGCGGTGAAGGCCGGGTGGTGTGCCATCATGTGGAACTGGATGGGCGAGCCCAGGACGTGTTCGATGCGCTCGCGCGCGATCAGGTCGAGCATGGCGCCGGGCTCGAAACGGTCCTGGAAGACCAGGGTACCGCCGGCATAGATGCCGAAGACGCCGGTCATGCCGACCCCGGCGATGTGGTTGACCGGCATCATGTGCAGGATGCGCGGCCGCTCCATCGGCCAGTGGTCGAGTTCCGTCGCTGCCCCGGTGAGCAGGGCGAGATGCTTGACCATGGCCGCCTTGGGCCGACCGGTGGTGCCGGAGGTGAAGATGAGCACCGCGGTGTCCTGGGCCGTGACGGCGGCGCGGGCGCGCTCCAGTGCGGCATCGTCGATGGCCTCGCCGGCAGCGAGGAAGGCGGCTTCGTCCGTCGCACCGGGCAGCGGTGCATCGGCCATGACGAGATGTTCGATGCAGGGGAATTCCGCCTGCAGGACGCCCAGCTCCTCGGCGTAGTCGCGCTCGTGGAGATGGCGCGGAGCGATCACCACCTTGGGCTCGGCAAGGCCGGTGACATGGCGGAACTCGCCCAGGCGGTAACGGGGATGGTAGCCGGTCCAGACGGCGCCGATGTCGGCGCTCGCCAGCATCACGGTGAGCCAGTGGGTCGAGGGCACAGCAAGCATGGCGACGCGGTCGCCGCGGGCCACGCCGGCCGCGAGCAGGGCCCTGGACCAGCGCGCGGCCTCGGCCGCGAGTTCGCCGTAGGTCGTGACCGCGCCGTCGTGGATGCAGGCCGGGTGGCCGGGGTCGATCGCGGCATGGAAACGCACGCAGTCGGCGATGCGGGCCGCCTCGGTCGGCAGGGGATGGTTCATGCCGCCTCCGACTGTGCCCACAGCGCCCTGGCGCGCTCCTTCAGCATCAGTCCCTGTTCCCAGCGGTCGACCAGCTCGTAGCCGTCCTCGCCGGTGATGCCGTAGGGCGGCGGGCCGAGTTCGCAGAGGAAGTTGAGGATGGCGTGCTCGGGCTTGCGGGCGCGCCATTTCTGCATGGCGCGCAGCCACCAGCCCTCGAACAGCTCGACCCAGGGGCGGTGCTGCTCCCAGGTGATCGAGACCTGGGCCTGCTCGCGGCTGGCGACGCGGCCCTGCAGGCCGGCGGCGCGGTCGACCACCTTGTGGAAGAGATCGGAGTGCAGGTCGTCGAGCGGCAGCATGATCTCGCGGCTGACGACGGCGTGGCTGAGGTCGGCGACGATCTCCATCTCCGGCACCAGGTCCATGACCTGCGCCGTATAGAAGAGGTCGTTGGTCAGGGTGAATCGGTGCAGCTCGAAATGGGCCTCGACGCCCATGGACGCGGCAAGTTCGAGTGCGCTGCGCACGAACTGCGCACCCTCCTGCGGCGTGAAGGGGAAGACCTTGGCGTTGATCGCGACAAAACGGGAGGAAAGTTCGCCGGCCATGTCGAAGACCGGCTTCAGTTCTTCCAGGGTGTTGGGGAAGGCGACCAGGATGTTCTGCAGGCCGTGGTCGGCGAGCAGGGGCCTTGCCTCCTCGAGCGTGGGAATGTCGCGGCTGGCCATGTCGATCGACATGCCGTCGTAGCCGCCCTCGGCGACCAGGCGGAACTTCTCGGGCATCGACCATTCCACGCCGTCGGGACGGCGCCGCTCCATGGCCCAGATCGACTGGAAGACTTCGAGTTTCTGCATCCCCGCCTCCTGCTGGCGCGGCCAGATTAGGGCCGTGGCGCAGGCGCACAAGTCTTGCGGACCAAGGCGTTCCGCGCGAGGCTCGAGCGATCGACACTACGGGAGCCTGCCCCATGGCGCTGGTCAGCCGGGACGACATCGAGACCTTCCAGCGCGACGGCGTGCTGCTGGTCCGGGGCCTGTTTTCCGGCTGGGTCGAGAGCCTGCGCGCGGGCGTCGACAGGAACCTCGCCGAGCCCGGCGCGGACGGCAAGCTCTACCACGACGCCGCCGGGCGCCTGTTCATGAGCGACTACTGCAACTGGGCGCGCATCGGCCAGTACGAGGAGTTCCTGCGCCATTCGCCCTGCGCCGAGCTGGCCGCGGCGCTGATGGGCTCGCAGACCGCGCGGCTGTTCCACGAACACGTCCTGGTCAAGGAGGCGGGCGCCGAGATCGCCACGCCCTGGCACCACGACCAGCCCTATTACTGCGTCGACGGCCGGCAGAACTGCTCGGTCTGGGTGCCGCTCGATCCCGTGGCGCGCGACACCAGCGTCGAGTTCGTCGCCGGTTCCCATCGCTGGGAGCGTTTCTTCAGACCCGAGCGCTTCAACAAGCAGGCGCTCTACGGCGACGACGATGCCTACGAACCCCTGCCCGACATCGAGGGCAACCGGGCCGACTACGACATCCGCGGCTTCGACCTGGAACCGGGCGACGCCATCTGCTTCCACTTCCTCACCGTGCACGGCGCGCCGGGCAATGCCTCGCTCGCCCGCTCCCGCCGCGCCGTCTCGGCCCGCTGGATCGGCGACGACGCCCGTTTCGCCAGCCGTCTGGGCCGCACCTCGCCGCCCTTCCGCGATGTCACGCTGCAACCCGGCGACATCATGGACGCCCCGGAGTTCCCGCTGCTCTGGCCGCGGGCGGCGTGACCGGTCGCGTGTCTCGGCGTAAGCTGCCGGCTGCCGTTCAGCGCCTTACCAGCCAGCACGCCTCCAGCACTTCGCCATTGGCGACCCGGTAGGCGCGGTCGCCCGCGACGCGATAGTGTGACTCTCCGTCATCCCCGTCGGTCACCACCACGTTCGTGCCGTCGACTCGATAGGTGACCGGTTCGCAGTTGCCCCAGGCGATTGAACACAGGGCGTCTGGTTCGAAGGTGAGGCCGCCGTCGTCGATGGTGGCATCGGCACACTCGGGGTACCAGTTGCCCAGGAGCGGGTTTTCCCGCTCGGCTTCCGCCATCGACGCCGCATCGATGCCGGAGAGCAACATCGGCGTTGCGAGCAGCGCAACCAGGACCGAGAGAGCGAGCCGTTTCCGCATCGGCCAAGCGTAGACCGATCAACGGCAAGCCGCACCGGAGAATGAACGTCGCCGTCCCCGCGCTAAGCCGAGGCGGCCGCCTGGGCTGCTGCCACCCGCGGGCCATAGACGGTGGCGTTGACCTCCGGGCGGCCGATCACGCCGGGCCTGTCCTCGTAGACCATCACGGCCATCAGGCGCAGGCGTTCGCCCTTGACCTCGGTGACGCGGTGGACGCTGCGGTCGCCGCGGAAGATGACGAGAGAGGCGGGCACGCGGTCGACCCGCCGGACCAGATCGCCGCCCTGCTCGAGCAGAACCCTGCGCAGGTCGGCGGGATCGTGCTCGTCGTCGGGCCAGATTTCCGGGGCGATCTCGAAGACGCCGCCGCCCTCGGGTTCCTGCAGCATCAGGGTGGTGGTGAACTCGTTGCCGCGGTCGAAATGCCAGGTCGAGCGATCGCCGTCGCCATAGCAGATGATGTTGGCGGGCTGGTAGGGGTCGTCGTTGAGATGAAGTTCGGGCAGGCCGAGGATCGCCGCGATCATCTCGCGCACCGGCTTCCAGCCGTAGAAGCGGGGCAGCGGCCCCGCGGGATCGAACAGGTCGTAGGCCATCATGCGGTAGCGCGCATCGAAGAACATGTTCATCGGATGGTCGGCGGGCCTGTCGGGGTTGGGCTTCTGGTTGAGAAAGCAGGTGCGGTGCGAGCGATTGGTGTGCGCCAGCGGCAGCGTTGCCATGGCCTCGTCGACCATGGCCTTGCGCGCGGCCTCCGTGATGAAGTTCTCCAGGACGCAGACCTGGTCGCGGTCGATATCGGCGCGCGCCTTTGCGATCACGGCTTCCAGGCGGGGATCGCCCGGCTTGTCGAGCGGGTAGAGGTCGAGGCGGACGAGGTCGGCGGCGTTGGTGTCGTGCGGCATGGCTGTTCTCCCGGCGTGGGCGGCAGGTTTCCGCAAAGTTGGACATCTGTCCAGCATATTCATGAGGATCGACTGCCCGGACCGGGCTTAGGATCGCTGCCAACGACGGAGGCTTCATGCGCGCGGTACCCATCGGCATTTCGGCAAGGCAGGTCTTCCAGCCCGCTGCGCAGGACAGCGCAGCGGCGCTGGGCAACGTCGGGGTCGAGGCGGTCGCGACCGTCGCGCTGGTCCTGTGGGTCGAGGCGACCTGCGGCCCCCTTCTGGTGCCCTATTTCGAGGAGGGCGAGGGTGGCGTCGGCGTCCGTGTCGCGTTCGACCACAAGGGCCCGGCCTTTGCCGGGCGGCCGGTCGAGGTCGTCGCCGAGGTCGTCGCGACGGCCGGGCGCAAGGTGACCTTCCGGGCAAGGGTCGAGCAGGACGGCCGCACGGTGATGGTGGGCGAACACGTGCGTGCGATCGTCGACCTGTCGCGCCTGCTGGCGGGACAGGCGCAGCAGCGGGAGCGGCCGGAACTGCCGCCGGTGACCTTCTGGTTCGATGTCCACAGCCCGTGGAGTTATCTCGCCAGCTTCCGCATCGGCGCGATCGCGCGCCGCCACAACGCGCCGGTGCTGTGGCGCCCGCTGCACCTGCCCAACCTGATGGACACGGTCGACGGCATGCGCCCGCTGGAACAGAACCCCGCACGCGTGGCCTGGTATGAACAGGACGTGCGCGACCGCATGGCCCAGGCAGGCCTCGCCTACGCGCCCCATCCCGACTATCCGCTGCGTCCCTCGCGTGCCCAGCGCGCCTGCCTCCATGCCGCCCGGGAGGGCTGCGCCGAGGCTTTCGTGCAGGCCGTGATGCGGGGCTACTGGGCGCTGGGCGCCGACATCTCCGATGCCGCCGTGCTGCAGGCCATGGCCGATGCGGTGGGGCTGGGGCCGCGCCCCATCGCCGAGGTCGTAGAGGACGAAGCGATCAAGCAGGCGGTGGCGGTCAACACGCAGGAGGCCGCCGCCTGGGGCATCTTCGGGGTGCCCAGCCTGGTCTTCGAGGGCAAGCTCTATTTCGGCTGTGACCACCTCGACCTGCTGGACGCGGCCCTGGGTAGGGCAGCAGCCGCGGCTTAACGCCGCTCGGTGCGCAGGACGTAGAGGCCGCTGGCCGCGACCAGCAGGACGCCGCCCAGCGTCCACCAGGTCGGCAGGTCGCCCCAGATGGCAAAACCCAGCATCACCGACCAGAGCAGGGTGGAATACTCGAAGGGCGCGACCACCGAGGCCTCGCCCAGGCGGTAGCCCTGGATCAGGAGGAAATGGCCGGTGCCGGCGATCAGGCCGCAGACGGTGACGTAACCGACTGCCGTCCAGTCGGGCGTGACCCAGTAGCCCGGCATGCCCAGGGTGAAGGGACCGCTGATGAGCAGGAAACAGAGGCCGGTGTAGAACGAGGTCGTGGCCGGCGGATCGATCGCACCGAGGCGGCGCGCCATCAGCGCACCCAGGGCGTAGAGCACCGCCGAAGCGAAGGCAAAGAGCGCCTCGGGGCGGAAGGATTCCGTGCCCGGGCGCATGATGACGAGGACCCCTGCAAAGCCGATGCAGATGGCGATCCAGCGGTGCAGCGGCACCTTCTCCTTGAGCACCAGGGGCGAGAGCCCGGCGATCAGCAGCGGCGCGGAAAAGAAGACCGAGGCGGTCTCGGCCAGCGGCAATGCCTGGATGGCCAGCAGGAAGCAGGTGTAGGAGCCGATGATGAGGAAGCCGCGCAGCATCTGCTTGCCGGGATGGCGTGTGCGCAGGCGCGAGAAGGGCCCGTAGAAACGGGCGATGACCAGGATCGGCACCAGCGCCACCGTACTGCGCAGCAGGGCGATCTCCATCACCGGCAGCGTCTCGGTCAGCAGCTTGGCGAAGGCATCGGCCATGGTCAGCAGCAGGCAGGCGCCCGCGACGCAGGCGATGCCGCGCAGCGCCGGGGAGATCTCGCGTACCGCGCTCACGTCCTGGCACCCCGTCTGCTGCCGCGGTCGCCGTAGAGGATGACCAGGCCGCCGGCAAAGATCAGGGCGATGCCGGCCATGGTCGGCAGGTCGGGCACCTCCTGCCAGAAGACGAAGCCGAAGGCGGCGGCCCAGGCGATGGCGATGTATTCGAAGGGTGCAACGACCGCGGCCGGCGCGCGCCGGTAGGCCGAGACGATGAAGTAGTGGGCGGTGCCCGAGATCAGGCCGATCACGGCGAACCAGACGATGTCGATGCCCTGCGGCAGCGACCACACGTCGACCTGTGCCAGTGCGAAGGGCGCGCTGCCTGCGAGAAACATGAGCCAGGTGTAGAAGCCGGTCACCGCGGCAGGTTCCGTGCTGCCCAGGCGGCGCGCCAGCAGGGCGGTGCAGGCGTAGACGAAACCGGCGGCCAGGCTGTAGAGGGCGATCCACTCGAAGGCGCCGAAACCCGGCCGCACGGCGACCAGCACGCCGGCAAAGCCGATCAGGGCCGCGATCCAGCGCGACAGCGGCACCTTCTCGCCCAGGACTAACGGCGAGAGCGCGGCAACGAAAAACGGCGAGGTGAAGACGAGGCCGACGGCCAGCGCGAAGTGCAGGCCGCCGGTGAGCGCCTGCAGGAACAGCCAGTAGGAGAGGATCATCAGGCCGCCGCGCAGGAGCTGGGCCAGGGGCCTGCGCGTCGCCAGCCGCCGCCAGGCGCCTTCGATGTGGACGATGACGAGCACGGCGATCAGCGCGGGAAAGCTGCGCAGGAAGATGATCGCCATGGTCGGGAAGCCGTCGGAAAGGTGGCGGGTGACCGCGTCGTTCACGGTCAGCAGCGACATCGCCAGCACGATCAGGACGATGCCGAGCAAGGCTCCCGACGCCGCCACGGGCCGTGATTCACCATCCTGCATGTCGCGGTTTTCCCCTGCTGGCGCGCGACTATAGGGGCTGGTCGGCAGGGCTGCGAGGGGGCACCGCGCTGCGCCGGGCAAGCACGATTCCCGCGGCCACGATCAACGCCATGCCGAGCCACACGGGCGGTCCGGGGATATCGCCGAAGAAGAGGTAGCCGAAGGCGATGGCGACGATCAGCGCGGTGTATTCGAAAGGCGCGACGAGGCTCGCCTCGCCCCGGCGGTAGGCCAGGATGATGAGGAAATGGGCGGTGCCGGCGATCAGCCCGGCCAGGCCCGCCAGCATGAGTTCGCTGCCGGTGGGATCGAGCGCATGGCCGGGCAGAAACAGCACGGGGATGGCGCCGGCCAGCAGGAAGGCGAGTGTGGTGTAGAACGAGGTGACCGCGGCCGGCTCCGTGCCGCCCAGGCGGCGCGCCAGCAGCGCGGTGACCGCCGCCGCCAGGGCGCCGGCGATGCACCAGAGTCCCTCCGGGCGGAAGGCCTCGGTGCCGGGCTGGACGATGACCAGGACGCCGGCGAAGGCGACGGCGATGGCGCCCCAGCGCGACAGCGGCACGCGTTCGCCCAGGAAGAAGTGCGACAGTGGTGCCACCAGGAAGGGCGCGATGAAGAACAGCGCGGTGACATCGGCGATCGGCATCGCCTGCAACGCCTGGAGATAGCAGTTGTAGGCAACCGCCATGGAGAGGCCGCGCGCAGCCTGGGCCCAGGGGTGGCGCGTGCGCAGACGTCCCCAGCAGCGTGCGATGGTCAGCGCGGCCAGCACCGGCAGGAAGGCGAACATGCTGCGCAGGAAGATGTAGGCAAAGGGTGTCAGATGGGCCGTCACCGTCTTGGCGATGACGTCGCCCGAGGTCAGCAGGCCGACGCCCAGGATGACGCAGCCGATCGCCGCCGCCGGATTGTCTGCGGCCTCACGCCGCACGATTGCCGCCCAGGGTCTCTCGTATCAGGTCCTGGAAGTGGTGCAGGCCGTGTTCGCTCCAGCCTGCGCGCGCGGCCTCCTGTTCGACCAGGGCACCGCCGCGGTAGCCCATGGAACCCAGGCCGCGCTGGACACTCTCCACGACGGATGTGTCTTCGGCGAACACCGTGTCGAAGAGATCGTTGAAGGTGCGCAGTTCGTCGCTTTCCTCGCCGGAGGCGGTGTAGACGACTCGGGTCTGGCGCGTGCGGTCGACGCCGAGCGGCTCGTGGAAGGCGGCAACGAAACTGTCGGGACCCAGCGCGCGCGCCCAGAACACGGCGGGCCACTGCCACCAGGCCGAAAGGCCCTCGATCGTGTCGTGGCCGACGTCGGTATCCCTGCTGCCTTGCGCGACGCGGCCCTGCCTGCTCCAGCCCTGGCCCACGATGTGCTTCCAGGTCGTCATGTCGAAGTTGCCGAAGGACGGGTGGGCCGTGTCGCAGTGGTAGCATTCCAGATAGTTCTCGACGATGAGCTTCCAGTTGGCCGCCAGATCGGCCTGGCGCCGGCGCACCGGGCGCATGGCGGGCAGGCCGGGAAAATCCGCCAGCAGGCGCTGCTCGAGCCCGGCAAAGCCGTCCGGCGGTGCCGCGTCGGCGTCGTGGTTGACCATCACGAACCCGGCCATCTCCGCAACGGCGAGCGGACGCAGGCCGAAGTCGTTGCGGTCGAAACCGGTAACCGCCTCGCTGTGGGGGGCATGGCGCAAGCCTCCGTCCAGGCCATAGGCCCAGGCGTGATACGGGCAGGTGATGACGGCCTTGAGCGTGCCGGCGCCTTCGAGCAGGCGATGGGCGCGATGGCGGCAGGCGTTGTGGAAGGCGCGCAGCAGGCCGTCGCGTCCGCGCACGAGTGCAATCTCCTGGCCGCCGCACCGCAGGGTGACGTAGCTGCCGGCAGTTGCGACCTCGCTGCCATGGCAGGCCGGCAGCCAGGCGCGGCCGAACAGGTCCGCCATCTCGCGTTGGTGGATGGCGGGATCGGTGTACCAGGATGGAGGAAGCGGCCGCTGCATCAGGCTCTCCGTCGGGAGCGTGCATCCTTGTCCTCCGGCGTCCCGGCGGCAAGCTCTGCTGCATGGTGACAGGCCGTCTGCGCCATGCTTGAGTTCGCCATGCCTTACGCCACCGCGCGGGCGCTGACGCCCGAGGAAATTCCCACCATCGACCTCGGTCCCCTGCTGGCCGGGGCGCCCGGCGCGCTGGAGCGCACGGCCGAGGCGATCATGGCGGCCTCGCGCGGGCTGGGTTTCTACTACATCGTCAACCACGGCATCGCGCCCGCCGTGATCGATGCCGCCTTTGCCGCCAGCCGGGCCTTCTTCCTCTCGCCGGTCGCAGCCAAGGAGGAGATCGCGGTCAACGAGATTAACCGCGGCTGGATGGGCCTGGGCAAGGCGCTGATGACCGGGGCGACCCGCACCGATCTCAAGGAGCTC
>JAQCLG010000233.1 GCA_027592745.1 Pseudomonadota bacterium
GATCCTTGGTCATGGCACCGCTCTCGACGGTGTCGATGCAGACCTTCTCCAGCGTCTGGGCGAACTCGGCTACTTCCGGTGTATCGTCGAACTTTGCGCGGAAGGAGAGGCCCCGGGTCCAGGCGAAGATCGACGCGATCGGGTTGGTCGAGGTCTCCTTGCCCTGCTGGTGCTGGCGATAGTGGCGGGTGACGGTGCCGTGGGCGGCCTCGGCCTCCACGGTGTGACCGTCCGGCGTCATCAGGACCGAGGTCATCAGGCCGAGCGAGCCGAAACCCTGGGCGACGGTGTCGGACTGGACGTCGCCGTCGTAGTTCTTGCAGGCCCAGACGAAACCGCCCTCCCACTTCAGCGCCGAGGCGACCATGTCGTCGATCAGGCGGTGTTCGTAGGTGATGCCGGCGGCCTTGAAGCGGTCGGCGAACTCGGCCTGGAAGACCTCCTCGAAGAGGTCCTTGAAGCGGCCGTCGTAGGCTTTCAGGATCGTGTTCTTGGTCGAGAGATAGACCGGCCAGCCCAGGTTCAGGCCATAGTTCATGCAGGCGCGGGCGAAGCCGCGTATCGATTCATCGAGGTTGTACATCGCCATGGCGACGCCGCCGCCGGGGAAGTCGAAGACCTCGTGGGTGACCGCGGGGCTGCCGTCGGCGGGCTGGAAGGTCATGGTCAGCTTGCCGGGGCCGCCGACGACAAAATCGGTGGCGCGATACTGGTCGCCGAAGGCGTGGCGGCCGATGACGATGGGCTTGGTCCAGCCCGGCACCAGGCGCGGCACGTTGGAGCAGATGATCGGCTGGCGGAACACGGTGCCGCCCAGGATGTTGCGGATCGTGCCGTTGGGCGAGCGCCACATCTTCTTGAGGCCGAATTCCTCGACGCGGGCCTCGTCGGGCGTGATCGTGGCGCACTTGACGCCGACGCCGTGCTGCTTGATCGCGTTGGCCGCGTCGACCGTCACCTGATCGTCGGTGGCGTCGCGGTGTTCCATGCCGAGATCGAAGTACTTCAGGTCGATGTCGAGGTAGGGGAGGATCAGGCGTTCCTTGATGAAGGACCAGATGATGCGGGTCATCTCGTCGCCGTCGAGTTCGACGACGGGGTTCTTCACCTTGATCTTGGCCATGATCTCACTCCGGATTGGGTCAGTGCGCAGTGTTGCGCCGCAACATAACGGCCGTGCGACAGGGTGCAAGGGGCAAGCGTTTTCAGTCCGCCAGGCCGAGGGCCGCGGGCAGGTCGGCGGGGCTGTCGACCCAGGTCATGAACTCCAGGACGTTCTCGCGGGCGAAGTCCTGCGCCACGATGGCGTCGAGCAGGCGGGCGAAATCGCGCCAGTAGCCCTTGGTATCGACCATGATCGTGGGTTTCACGTGCTGGCCGAGCTGGCGCAGGGTGATGACCTCGAGCAGTTCGTCGAGGGTGCCGATGCCGCCCGGCAGCACGACGAAGGCATCGGAACGCGCGATCATCGCGGTCTTGCGCTGCGACATGGTCTCGGTCTCGATCAGTTCGCTGAGGTGGTCGTGTTCGACCTCGGCGCGGGCGAGATGGCGCGGGATGATGCCGACGACCCGGCCGCCCTGCGCCAGGGCGGCGTCGGCAACCAGGCCCATGAGGCCAACGTGGCCGCCGCCGTAGACGACCTCGACGCCATGGCGCGCCAGGATGGTCCCGGTGTCGCCGGCGGCCTCGGCCCAGGCGGGGTCCCTGCCGAACCCGGAGCCGCAGAAGACGCAGACGGAAAGGGGTTTGCCCATGATGCTCCCTGGACGATGGGTTCCTGTCCCGGCCCCGTGCCCGTGCGGAGGGCGGCCGGCGTAATGGCGGGGAGGTAGAGCAAACGCCCCCCGGCGTCCATGCGTTCCGACCGGCGGGCAGGGCCGGGACGCCATTGACTTGGCCGCCGAACGCTGCCGACATGGGACAAACGTGCTAGACACGTGGGGACACGGGTTATGGGAAGAACCGGGTGAAGAAGATTCTGATCGCCGTCGTGGCGCTTGCGATCGTCGCTGCGATCGCGGCGTTCCTGCTGCTGCGCGACGAGGGCAGCGGGACGCCCGTGACGGCCACGGAAGGCGAGGAGACGCAGGAGGCCATCGTCGTCGAGGCCGACGACAGTGCCGCTGCGATCGACGGTGCGGTCGAGGAGGCCGGCGACGCGCTGGCGTCGGCGGCCGACGATCTTGCCGGGCAGGCCGAGGCGGTCGTCGCGGCGGTCGAGGAAGCCGTCGAGGAGACGGCCGGCACCTCCGGGGAGGACAACACGGGCCAGGCCGCCGAGGCGGAAGACGCGCTGCGGCCCAGCTTCGATGTCGTGCGGGTGGAGGCCAACGGCGATGCCGTGCTGGCGGGACGGGCCGCGCCGGGCGCGCGCGTCAACATCCTGACCCGCGACGGCGTGCTCGCCCAGGCCCAGGCCGACGGCAACGGCGAATGGGTCGTGGTGCTCGACACGCCGATGGCGCCGGGCAGCCACGAGATCTGGCTGGAAGCCGAGGGCAGCGACGGCATCGTGTCGGAATCGCGCGAGGCCGTGGTCGTGACGATCCCGGGCGGCGACGGCGTCCTGGCCGAAGCCGAGGCGGGCGAGGGCACCGGTGAGGATACGGCCGAGGGTGCGCAAGCGGCGATCGAGGGCGGCGGCGTCCTTGCGGTGACCGTGCCGCGGGAGGATTCCGAAGGCGCGGTCACGGTGCTGCAGGCACCGGCGGGCGGCGTCGGCATCGCGGGCGGCGGCGCACTGACGCTCGACAGCCTGTCCTACGACGAGGCGGGCGCGGTGACCCTTTCGGGCAAGGCCGAGCCGGGTGCGCAGGTGCGCCCCTATGTCGACGGCGAACTGGCCGGCAGCGCGCTGGCCGATGCCGAGGGCAACTGGAGCATGACGCTCGACCGGACGCTCGATGCCGGGCGCCACGACCTGCGCGTCGACCAGGTCGACGGCGAGGGGGTGGTCGTGGCAAGGCTGGAGACGCCGATCCAGCAGGCCGCCTTCACCATGCCGAGCAGCGCCGAGCCGCTGGTCGTGATCCAGCCGGGCAACAATCTCTGGCTGATCGCGCGGCACGTCTATGGCAAGGGCGTGCTCTACACCCAGATCTTCGAGGCCAACCGGGACCAGATCGGCGATCCCGACCTGATCTACCCCGGCCAGATCTTCGTCCTGCCCGAAGCGGGCCAGACCGGAGGCTGACTTGGCCGTCGAGATCTACCAGCCGCCGGGGCCGGTGAGCGAAGCGCTGGCCTCCTACTACGTGCGCCACATCGTCCAGCGCGCCCTCGACCGCGCCTTCACGCTCTCCGAGCCGGCACCCAGGCCACCCCAGGCATCCGCGCAGTCGCTTTGAATCGTGCACGCGGCGGCGATCGCCGATGCAAGTCATCCGCAATGGCCTCTTCCCGTATGCACGCAAGGGTTGTGTCCGTGGTCCCGGGAATTGTAACGACAGTTTCACAATACTATGACCTCGCGCCAAACGCCTTCCGGGGCGTTGTCAGACTAAAGCGATCCGGTATCCGAAGATCGTGATGCACCAGCTCTCAGGCCGCAAAC
>JAQCLG010000234.1 GCA_027592745.1 Pseudomonadota bacterium
GCTCGACCGGCCGGCCACAGTCGAACCGGCGCGCGCGCCCCGGCCGCGCCCGCCGCTGGAGGCACGCCCCGCGACGCTGTCGGTGACCCAGGTGCAGACCTGGCTTGCCGACCCCTATGCGATCTACGCCCGCCACATCCTGGAACTCCACCCCCTCGACGAACTCGACGAGGACGCCAGCGCCAACGTGCGCGGCACCTTCGTGCACGATGCGCTGGAAACCTTCGTGCGCCGCTACCCCACGACCCTGCCCGACGATCCGCTGGCCGAACTGATCGCGATCGGCGAAGCCGCGCTGTCGGGCCCGCTGGGCCGGCCCGCCGTGCGCGCCATCTGGTGGCGCCGCTTCGAGCGCATCGCCGCCTGGTTCGTCGCGGTCGAACGGCAGCGCCGCAAGGAGCTCGCCGTGGTGCATGCCGAGACCTCCGGCAGGCTGGTGCTCGACGGCGATGGCGAACGCCCGTTCACGCTGATCGCCAAGGCCGACCGCATCGAGATCGCCAACGACGGCAGCGTGCGCATCATCGACTACAAGACCGGCAGCGTGCCGACCGACAAGGCGATCCTCTCGGGCCGTGCGCCCCAGCTTCCCCTCGAGGCCGCCATGGTCAGGGCGGGCGGCTTCAAGGGGATCGCGGCGGCCGGGGTCGCCGAGATCGCGCACTGGAAACTCTCGGGCGGCCAGCCCGCGGGCGAGTGCAAACCGGCCCGGGGCAAGGATGTCACCCCCGACGCCATCGCCGAGGACGCACAGGCGGGTCTTGCCCGCCTGGTCGGGGCCTTCGCCTCACCGCAGACACCCTATCTCGACCATCCCGGCGGCGCGCCTATCGGCCCCTGGGACGCCTACACCGACATCGCACGCACCCAGGAATGGCGCCTGGCGCCCGGCGACGATCCCCAGGGCATGCTGCCCGACCTGCCCGCCCCTCTGGAGGGCCCGGGAGCCCGGCGCCCACGCGGACCCAATCCCGCCCAGCAGCGCATGTCGGACCCCGAACGCACGGTCTGGGTCGCCGCCTCGGCCGGCACGGGAAAGACCAAGGTGCTGACCGACCGCGTGCTGCGCCTGCTGCTGTGCGGCACGGCACCCTCGCGCATCCTGTGCCTGACCTTCACCAAGGCGGCAGCAGCGGAAATGGCGATCCGGGTGCGCCACGAGCTGGCCGCCTGGCTGGCGCTCGACGATGCGGCCCTGGAAGAGGAACTCGGGGCGCTGATGGGGCGCGGTCCCGACGAGGCGGAACGCCACCGCGCGCGCCATCTCTTCGCCCAGGTGCTCGACGCCCCGGGAGGCTTGCAGATCGCGACCATCCACAGCTTCTGCCAGTCGCTGCTGGGGCGCTTCCCGCTGGAGGCCGGCGTGCCGCCGCAGTTCGCCCTGATCGAGGAGCGCGGGCGCGACGAACTGCTCCACAGCGCCCGCGAGCGGGTGTTGAGCCGCATCGTCGAAAGCAGGGACGCGGCCCTGGCCGCCGATCTCGACACCCTGGCGATGCGCGCGGGCGAGGCCCGTGTTGCCGAACTGATCGCGGAGGTCTGCGCCTCGGCCCGCCGGCTGCGCCGCGCGATCGCCTACCACGGCTCGCTGGAGGCCATGATCACCGCCCTGCGCACGGGCCTGGGCCTGGCGCCCGAGGACAGCGAGGAAAGCATCGCCGCGGCGGCCTGCGCGCTCGACGGCAACAGCCAGACCGCGCTCAGGCGGGCCGCGGCCGGGCTGGTGCAGGGCGGCAAGACCGATGGCGAACGCGCCGGCCGCATCGCGACCTGGCTGGCCGCGGACCCGGACGGACGCATCGCGGGCCTGGCCGAGTACCAGCGCGCCTTCCTCACGGGCGCGCGCGCACCGGTGAAGAACCTGGCGACCAAGGCCGTGCTGAAGGCCGATCCGGAGATCGAGGTCATCCTGGCGCGCGAGCAGGACCGTTTGGTCGCGCTCGACGAGAAGCAGCGCGCCATGGAGACCCTGACACGCACCGCCGTGCTACTGCGCATCGGCCATGCGGTGATCGAGGAGTTCCGCCGCCTCAAGCACGACCGCGCCGTGCTCGACTACGACGACCTGATCGAGAAGGCCCAGGAACTGCTCGCCCACGACGGCATGGCGCCCTGGGTCCTGTTCAAGCTGGACGGCGGCATCGACCACATCCTGGTCGACGAGGCCCAGGACACCAACCCGAGCCAGTGGTCGGTGGTGCTGGCGCTGACCGGCGAGTTCTTCGCCGGCGAGGGCGCCAGCGAGATCGTGCGCACGCTGTTTGTCGTGGGCGACGAGAAACAGTCGATCTTCAGCTTCCAGGGCGCCGACCTAGACGCCCTGCGCGCCGTCCACCGGCACCTGCGCGGGCGGGTGCAGACCAATCCCGGCGCCTGGCTGGAGGAGCCGCTCGACGTCTCCTACCGCTCCGTGCCCGCGGTGCTGGAGATCGTCGATGCGGTGTTCGCCCATGCCGTTGCCGCCGAGGGCGTGGCCTTCGACGGCGCGCGCATCGAACACGGCAGCAACCGGGGCGAGGACGCCGGCCTGGTCGAGCTGTGGCCGCCGGTCGAGGACGAACTGGTCGAGGAGCGCGACGTCTGGCTCGCCCCGCTGGAGGACAGCCAGCCGCGCGACCGCCACACGCGGCTTGCCGCCGGCATCGCCGGGCGCATCGCCCGGATGGTCGGCGACGACGGCGAAATCCTGGAATCGCGCGGCACGCCAATCCGTGCCGGCGACATCATGATCCTGGTGCGCAAGCGCAGCGACGTGGTCGCCGCCCTGGTGCGCGAACTGCGGCGCGCCAACATCCCGGTCGCCGGCGTCGACCGCATGGACCTCACCGCCCAGGTCGTGGTGCGCGACCTGATGGCGCTCGGCCGTTTCTGCCTGATGCCCGAGGACGACGTGGCGCTCGCCGCCGTGCTGAAGGGGCCCTTCGTCGATTTCGACGACGATACCCTCTACGCCCTGGCCCATGGCAGGCCGCGCCGGCAGGGCGATGGCGAACGCCGGCCACGTCCCGAAGCCCTGTGGGCGACCCTGCGGCGGCGCTGCCGTGAAAACGACGCCTGGAACCGCGCACGCGGCTGGCTCGGCGAGCTACTGGGCCTGGCCGACCAGATGGCCCCGGTCGAGTTCCTGAGCCATGTCCTGACGCGGCCGGCGGCAACCGAGGACGGCTTCAGCGGGCGGCGCGCGCTGATCCGCCGCCTCGGCCTGGAGGCCCAGGACCCGCTCGACGAGCTGCTCAACCTGGCCTTCGGCTTCGAGGCCGAACACCCGCCCTCGCTGGAGGGTTTCCTCTCCTGGCTGGGTTCGGGCAGCGCCGAGGTCAAGCGCGAACCCGAGGGTGCCGGCGACGTCGTGCGCATCATGACCGTGCACGGCGCCAAGGGCCTGCAGGCCCCGGTCGTCTTCCTGATCGACGACATCGGCTCGCCGCCGGGCCAGGGCGTCACCCTGCTGTGGGACGATGCCCGCGAACTGGCGTTGTGGTCGGGCGGTGCCGACGGTCGCGAGGCGCTCGCCCGCCAGCTCCACGAGGCGCGCAGGCGGCGCCAGG
>JAQCLG010000063.1 GCA_027592745.1 Pseudomonadota bacterium
GGGGGAGCCGTAGAACAGGGTCTGGAACAGGTCGATGGCATGGCGGAAGGCGATGCCGCCCAGGCCCGCCGCCAGTCCGGTGACGATGGCCAGCATGGCGATCAGCATCTGTTCGCTGCGCAACATGCGGATCGTGCGGTTCAGGATGCTCGACATTGCGTTCCCGGGCGAGGCTGCCGCCGGTGGGCCGTGGGTGCCGCAGGGCCAGGTTGCTGCCCGCGGTTCGTGCCTTCACCCAGGTTTGTTACCATGCCGCCGCAATTCTAGAGTATCGGAACTTCGGGCACTGCCGAAGCGTTCGACCATCGTCCCCCGGAGGCCGTCTCTTGCGTAAGTTGATCTACGGATTCCTGGGCCTCCTCGCCCTGGCTCTGGGCGCCGTGGTCATCATGCTGCTGACGCTCGACCTCAACGGCTACAAGCCGGAGATCGAGGCCGAACTGGAGCGCGCGACGGGCCGCGACGTCACCATCGGCGGCGACCTCCACCTCACCGTGCTGCCCGCACTTGCCCTGGCCGTGGACGACCTGACCATCGCCGGGCTCCCCGGTGGCAGCGGCGATCCGCTGCTTGCCCTGCCGCGCGCCCAGGCCGTGGTCGCGTTGCTGCCGCTGCTTTCGGGAGAGATCGAGGTCGAGCGCGTGCGCCTGGTCGAACCCGTCGTCGTGCTGGAACGCACGCAGGACGGCCGCGCGAGCTGGTCCTTCGATCCTCCGGGCGCGGCGGGCGGCGAAACCCCCGCCGTCAGCATCGCCAGCCTGGAACTGGAAGGCGGCACCGTGCTGTGGCGCGACGGCGGCGACGAGCAGCGCTTCTCCGGCCTGACGCTCTCGGCGGCGGCACTGAGCCTGGAAGGCCCCTTCGAGGCGAGCGGCAGCTTCGAACACGACGGCGCGGCCTGGACCCTCACCGCCGACATCGGACGCACCTCGCGGCCCCAAGTGCCGGTCAACATCACCCTGGGTTCGCCGGTCGGTCAGTGGGGGTTGGCAGGCAGCGTCGATGTCTCCGGCCCGATGCCCGCGTTCGGCGGCCAGATGCAGTTCGAGGGCGCCGCCCTGGGCCCGTTGCTGGCGCTGGCGGGCCTCGACACGGCAAGCCTGCCCCGCGGCCTGCTCGAACAGCCGGTCTCCCTGGATGCCGGCATCTCGGCCTCGGTCGATGCCGTGCTGCTTGCCGATGTCGTGCTTGCCCTTGGCGAAACGCGCGCGCTGGGCATGGGTTCGCTGACCCTGGGCGAACGGCCCTCCGGCGACCTCGTTCTGGCGCTCGGCCGGCTCGATGCCGACGCCCTGCTCGCCGGCCTGCCCGAGCCGGCGGCGGACGCGGAGGCGCCGGTGCCGCTCGCCCTGCCGGAGGGTTTCGACCTGACCGCCGACATCGCGATCGATGCCGCGCTCTACCGCGGTCAGGCGCTGCGTCAGGTCCATGTCATCGCCGAGCTCGACCACGGCAGCCTGTCGCTCGACGTGGCGAGCGCGCAACTGCCTGGCGGTACCGATGTCGCCCTGGCGGGAACGGTGACGAACGAGGAGGGCGTGGCGACCTTCCGCGGCCCCCTGGAGGCCAATTCCGACAATCTGCGCGCGACGCTGGCCTGGCTTGGCGAACCCCTCGACGAGGTTCCGCCCGACCGCCTGCGCCGCGTCGATGTCGTCGGCGACCTGGTGCTGCAGCCCGGCCGGCTGGCGATGACCGGCATCGACCTGCGCTTCGATTCCAGCCGCCTGACCGGTGCGCTGGCGGCCAGCATCGGTGCCGATCCGGCCTATTCGGCACGGATCGCGCTCGACCGCATCAACCTCGATGCCTATCTGGCGCCCGGACAGGCCGGGGATGAAACGGCAGCCGGGGACGGTGCCTTTGCCATGCCGGAACTGCCCGGCCTCGACCTCGACCTCGATGCCAGCGTCGAACAGCTCACCTACAACGGCGTGCTGGTCGGCGGCGTCGTCGCCAGGGGCATCCTGCGCGACGGCGCGCTGGCGATCGACAGCCTGGGCGCCGCCGACATCGCCGGGGCCACGGTGCGCACCTCCGGTTCGGTCGATCCGGCCTCGGGAAGCATCGATCTCAAGCTCGGCGTCCAGGCAGAGGATGCCGGCGACCTGCTGCGGCTGCTGGGCATCGCCCTGCCGATCGAGGCCTCGCGCCTGGGCCGGGTCGAACTGACCGGCGAAGTCACCGGCGGCACCGACCAGGCGGTGGTGCGCCAGCGCCTCGACACCGGGCTGGGCCAGGCCAGCATCGACGGCACCCTGATCGACGTGCTGGGCAAGCCCGGATTCGACGGGCGCGTCGGCCTGCGTGCCTCCAGCTACCGTACCCTGGCGCAGGCCTTCGACATCGCCCTGCCCGAGGCCGACGACTCCGAAATCGTCTTTGCCGCCGACATCACGACCGACGGCAACCTGCTCGACAGCAATGCGGTGCTCGAGATGCTGGGGCTGACCGTGCGCGGAACCGGCCATGCCGAGGCGATCCAGGGCGATGCGACCTTCGACGTCCGCCTGGTCGCCGAACACGGCGAACTCGCCGACCTGATGGCCGCGCTGGGGGCTGCACAGGGCGCCAGCCTGGGACCGCTCAAGCTCGACCTGACCGCCACGGGCGACCGCCGGGCCGCCGACATCGTGCTGGCGCCCTCGACCCTTGGGACATCGACCTTCCGCGGCACCGTCGCGCTCGACCTGACGGGAGCACGGCCCGATGCCCAGGTCCGGCTGCAGGCGGGAAGCCTGGCGCTCGACCCCTTCCTGGCGCTCTCCTCGGCCGGGACGCTGGGCGACGTGCCTGCGGCCGAGGGCGACACGGCGGCCCCCGCCGAGGCGGGGCCGTCCGGGCGCTGGTCGTCCGAACCGATCGACCTTGCCATGCTGCGCGCCTTCGACGGCCGCATCGAACTGACCGCCGAACAGGCCAGCCTGCAGGGCATGGCGCTGGTCGGTCCGACCATCGTCGCCACCCTGGCGGACGGCACGCTCGACCTGGAGCGGTTCGACGGCGGCCTGTTCGACGGGCGGATTGCCATGACGGGGGAGATCGTTGCCGGCGTGCCGCACCGCCTGAGCCTCGATCTGGCGCTGGGCGATGCCGATGCCCGCCAGGTGCTGGCCCATTTCGCCGACAGCGAGCGTATCGACGGCCGCCTCTACCTCGACGGCACGGTCGAAGGCGTCGGCCTGTCGCAACGCGACCTGATCGGCTCCCTGGCCGGCAGCGGCAAGGTTTCCCTGCGCGACGGTACCGTGGAGGGGTTCGACCTCGGCGCGATCAGCGACCGGCTGGGCAGCCTGGACGACGAGGCGGCCATCGTCGGGCTGCTCGCCCAGGCCGGCAGCGGCGGGCAGACCCCGATCCGGGCCGCCGACGGCACCTTCACCATGACCGAGGGTGTCGCGACCTCCGACGATCTCAAGGTCGTCCTGGAAGGCGGCAAGGCGGCCTTCACCATGACCGCCGACCTGCCGCGCTGGTGGATCGACCTCGCCGGGCAGGCGGTGCTGACCCAGCATCCCGGCGCGCCGCCCATTCCCATCGCGGTGCGCGGACCGATCGACGCGCCGACCCGCGTCTTCGATACCGGGGCGCTGCAGGCCTTCCTGCTCGCCCGTGCCGCCGAGACCGCCCTGCGCAAGCTGGGCGGCGACAGCGAGGCCGCGGGTGCGGCCGGCGCCGTGATCGATCTGCTCTCGGGCGGCCAGGCCGGCACGGCGGCCGAGCCTGCCGAACCGGAGCCGGCGGAGGCTCCGACCGAGACCGAGTCCCCGCCGCCGGCCGACAGCGAACAGGACCAAGGCACCGCGGAGATCGCACCGCCGCCCGCGCCGAAGCCCGAGACCGGGAGCGCCACGGGCGGCAGCGGCGGATCGCTGCTTGACCTGCTCACCGGAGGCGGCCAGCCCGCAGCGCCGGAGCCGGAGCAACCCGAGGCCCCCCAGGAGCCTTCCGGCGGCGGGGGGCTGGACGGCGATGCCCTCCTGCAGGAACTGCTACAGTCACTTGGCAACTGAAGCCGTTCCGGTTTCGATTGCCCGACCCCGCCTTGTGGGTTAGAAGGCCGTCTTACGACTGACATTCATTCGCATTCGCAGGAGTACGGGGACCAATACCATGCGCATCGTGACCAGCAATCTCGCACTGGTGGCCATCGTGGCAGCCGCCGTTGCTCTGCCTGCCCAGGCGCAGGACGTCGTCAACATCTACTCGGCCCGCCACTACGACAGCGACCAGCTTCTCTGCGATACCTTCGCCGAGGAAACCGGCATCACGGTCAACGTGATCGAGGACAAGGACGGCTCGCTGATCGAGCGGATCAAGGCCGAGGGCGAAAACAGCCCCGGCGACATCATGTTCACGGCCGATGCCGGCAACCTGGCCGATGCCGCCGCCCAGGGCATCTTCCAGCCGGTCGAATCGGAAGTCCTGATGGCCCGGATTCCCGAGAACCTGCGGGCTCCCGACAATCTCTGGTTCGCGCTGACCAAGCGCGCGCGCGTCATCATGTACCGCAAGGCCGACGTCGACGTGACCGGGCTCGAGCGCTACGAGGACCTGGCCGATCCCAGGTGGCAGGGCATGGTCTGCATCCGTCCTTCGGGCAACGTCTACAACCAGTCGCTGGTCTCCTCCCTGATCGTGGCCAACGGCGAGAAAGCGACGGCCGAATGGGTCCGGGGCGTGGTTGCAAACTTCGCGCGTGAGCCCGAGGGCAACGACACCGCCCAGATCAAGGCCGTGGCCGCCGGCGAGTGCGACATCGCCGTCGCCAACACCTACTACCTCGCCCGCCTGATGCGTTCGGGCGATCCGGCCGACGTCGCGGTCGCCGAGTCGATCGGCGTCATCATGCCCAACCAGGGCGACCGCGGCGTCCACGTCAACGTCTCGGGCGCCGGTGTCCTCGTCCATTCACCCAACCGCGACAATGCGGTGGCATTCCTGGAGTTCCTGACCTCCGACGAGGCCCAGGAGATCTTCGCCATGGCCAACAACGAGTGGCCCGTGGTCGATGGCCTCGATCATGCCGAGGTGCTCGACACCCTCTATGGCGATTTCAAGCAGGACGGCGTCAACCCGGCCGAGTTCGGCAGCCATCGCGGCGCGGCGCTGACGCTGATGGAAGCCAACGGCTGGAAGTAACTGCCGAGGCTGGGACGATCCAGGTGGCGGGGGGCCCGGCTCTCCGCCGCCTTTTTCTTGGGCCCGCCTCAGGGTTCCCGCGCGGGATTGCCCGGGCGCGAGCGGCCGATCTGGCGCGACAGCAGGATGACCGGGACGATGCCCACGGCGACGATGGCGAGCGCCGCCGTCGAGGCCTCCGCCAGGCGTTCGTCGGCGGCCAGGCGATAGACCCGGACCGCCAGGGTGTCGAAGTTGAAGGGGCGCACGATCAGGGTTGCGGGCAGTTCCTTCATGACGTCGACGAAGACGAGCAGGGCGCCTGTCAGCAGGCTGCCGCGCAGCAGCGGCATGTGGACGTGCCACAGGGTCGACCCCAGGCCGTGGCCCAGCGTGCGCGAGGCGCCGTCCATCGAGGGGGTGACCTTCGAGAGACCGGCATCGACCGCGTTGTAGGCGACCGCCAGGAATCGCACGACATAGGCAAAGAGCAGGGCGGTGATCGAACCGGTCAGCAGCAGCCCGGTCGAGACACCGAAGGTCTCGCGCATGAAGGCGTCCAGCGTGTTGTCGAACCAGGCGAGCGGGATCAGCACGCCCACGGCGATGACCGAGCCGGGAATGGCATAACCCATGGAGGCAAACCGCGCGGCATGGCGCGCCAGCGGCCCCGCCGCCATCCGGGCGCCGTAGCCCAGGGCAAGCGCCGCGGCGATGCCCAGCAGCGCCGCGAGGCTGGCGACGGTGAAGGAATTGGCGGCAAAACCCAGGAAGGCCGCGCCCCACAGCGGATCGCCGCGGCCGATCGAGAGGTCGAGCAGCACGGCCGCGGGCAGGGCAAAGCCGCAGACCACCGGCAGCAGGCAGGCCGCGATCGCCAGCAGCGCCTTGCCGCCGCGCAGGGGATAGCTGGGCAGCGGCACGAAGCGGGCCGAGCCGCCCTGGAAGCGCGCCCTTCCGCGGCTTGCCCGCTCGAGCGCCAGGACGACGACGACAAAGACCATCAGCATGGTGGCAAGCTGGGCCGCGACCTCCGGCGAGCCGCGCAGGAACCAGGTGCGGTAGATGCCGGTGGTGAAGGTGCGCACGCCGAAGAAGTCGACGGTGCCGAAATCGGCCAGGGTTTCCATCAGGGCCAGCGCCAGGCCCGCGGCGATGCCCGGCCGCGCCATCGGCAGGGCGACGCGCAGGAAGCTGCGCCAGGGGCCGTGGCCCAGGGTGCGGGCGACCTCGAGCGCCGCGACCGACTGGTTGAGGAAGGCATTGCGTGCGAGCAGGTAGACATAGGGGTAGAGCACCAGCACCAGCATGGCGATGGCGCCGGCGACCGAGCGGATGTCGGGGAACCAGTAGTCGTATCGGGTCCAGCCGAAGAAGCCGCGCAGGGCGGTCTGCACCGGTCCGGCGTAGTCGAGCATGTCGGTGTAGACGTAGGCCAGGACGTAGGCCGGCACGGCAAAGGGCAGGAGCAGCGCCCACTCCAGCGCACCCCGGCCGGGGAAGCGGCACATGGTGACGAGCCAGGCCGCGCCCGTGCCGATCGCTCCCGTGCCCAGGCCGACGCCGGCCATCAGGATCAGCGTGTTGACGAGATAGTCGAGCAGCACCGAGCCGACGAGATCGCCCCAGACATCGCCGGTGTCGGCAAAGACATTGGCCACCACCGAAAGGATCGGCAGGGCGACCAGCGCGGCGACCAGCAGGGTCAGCGCCGTCAGCGGCCAGGTGCGCCCGCTTGCCGCCCGCGGCAGGACGGGGCGCACGACGTGCTCGGCGGCCTCGTTCATGGCGCTGGCACCGACCGGCCTCAGCCGGCCGGGTGGACCATGTCCTCGGGCCGCACGTAGCGGTCGAACTCGTCTGCCGTCAGCAGGCCCAGGGCGAGCACGGCCTCCTTGAGGGTGGTGCCCTCCAGATGGGCTTTCTTGGCCGCCTTGGCGGCGTTGTCGTAGCCGATGTGCGGGTTGAGCGCGGTCACAAGCATCAGCGAGCGGCCCATCAGGTCGGCGATGCGGTCGATGTTGGCCTCGATGCCGACGACGCAGTTGTCGGCAAAGCTCATGCAGGCATCGCCCATCAGGCGGATCGAGCGCAGCACGTTGTAGACCATCACCGGCTTGAAGACGTTGAGCTCGAAATGGCCCTGGGCGCCGGCCACCGTGACGGCGACGTTGTTGCCCATGACCTCGGCGCAGACCATGGTCATGGCCTCCGACTGGGTCGGGTTGACCTTGCCCGGCATGATCGAGCTGCCCGGTTCGTTGGCCGGCAGGTTGAGCTCGCCGATGCCGCTGCGCGGGCCCGAGCCGAGCAGGCGCAGGTCGTTGGCGATCTTGTTGAGGCTGACCGCCAGGACGTTGGCCGCGCCGGAGACCTCGACCATGGCGTCATGGGCGGCCAGGGCCTCGAACTTGTTGTCGGCGGTGACGAAGGGCAGGCCGGTCAGTTGCGCCACGGCGGCGGCGAACTCGACGTCGAAGCCCTTGGGGCTGTTGAGGCCGGTGCCCACGGCGGTGCCGCCCATGGCGAGGCGGTGCAGGCGGGGCAGGGTGTCCCTGACGCGGGCCATGCCGAGTTCGACCTGCTTGGCGTAGCCGGAGAACTCCTGGCCCAGGGTCAGCGGTGTGGCGTCCTGGAGATGGGTGCGCCCGATCTTGATGATGTCGGCGAAGGCCCTGGCCTTGTCGTCGAGCGCCTTGTGCAGGTGCGCCAGCGCGGGCAGCAGCAGGCGGTCGATCTCGACCGCCACGGCGATGTGCATGGCGGTGGGGAAGCTGTCGTTGGACGACTGGCTCATGTTGACGTGATCGTTGGGATGGACCGGCTTCTTGGAGCCGACCTGCCCGCCCATGATCTCGATCGCCCGGTTGGAGACGACCTCGTTGACGTTCATGTTGGTCTGCGTGCCCGAACCGGTCTGCCAGACGACCAGGGGAAAGTGATCGGCCAGGGTGCCGTCGATGACCTTGTCGGCGGCCTGGCGGATGGCGGCGGCAAGGTCGGCAGGCAGGCGGCCATGGCTCTCGTTGACCTGGGCGGCGGCCTTCTTGACCGTGCCGTAGGCCGCGATCAGCGGCTGGGGCATGCGCTCGCCGCCGATCCGGAAGTTCTGCAGCGAACGCTGGGTCTGGGCGCCCCAGTAGCGGTCGGAGGGAACTTCCATCTCGCCCAGGGAATCGGTCTCGATGCGAAACTTGCCGGTGGCGGCCATGGCTGTCCTCAGGGGGCTCGAAGATGTTGCGCCCTGCCTAGCACATCCCGGCCGGGCAGGGGGAGTGGCTCAGCGTCTGCGGCGTCGTGCCCTGGCGCGCCGGGCGGCCTTCAGCGCGGCCCCGGCCCAGTCGAGCAGAAGCTCGCGGTCGGCCATGACCTCGCCGGGCACCGAGAGGAAGGACAGCTCCACCGGCTTGCCCTGGCGGGTGTAGACGAAGGGGCGGGCGCCGCCGGCCTCGAACATGGCGCGGGTCTCGGGATCGCTCTTGAGCCAGAGCACGTCGTCGAAGGCGAGCGCCAGCATGGCGTCGTCGAGGAAGATGCCATGGCCGCCGAACATGCGGCGGGCCTCGACCGGCCCCAGCGGGGTCAGCGCGTCGACGGCGCGGCCGGCAAAGGCCGCCCGCTGCGCCGTCCTACTTCTTGCGGAAGCGGTCGAGCGCGACGACATTGTCGGGATCGGCGGCCGGGGTTGCCTCGGAATCGCCCTCGGCCGGGGCGAGCGCGGCAACCGGCTCGGGCACGCTCGGCGCCTCGTCCTCGGTCTGGGGCCGGAACTGCAGGCCGAACTTGACGCTCGGATCGCTCGGATCGACGAAGGCGGTCACCGCGCCATAGGGCACGACCAGGATCTGGGGCGTCTGGTTGAAGGAGAGGCCGACGGAAAAACCGGTCTCCTCGACCTTGAGGTCCCAGTACTGGTGCTGCAGCACGATGGTGATCTCCTCGGGGTAGCGCGCCTTCAGGTCGGCGCTGACGACAGCCCGGGGATGGTCGGTGCGGAAGGTGATGTAGAAGTGGTGCTCGCCGCTCAGGCCGTGGCGTTTGGCATGGCGCAGGGCCTTGACCATGACGCCGCGCAGGGCTTCGTCAACCATGTGGTCGTAGAACAGTTCGTCGTCGGCCATGCGGCTTGTTGCCCCTCGCGGACCGGATAAAAGTGGAGGGCTTCTGTTGCCCGGTGCCCTCCGAACCGCGCTTGTCGCTACTTACGCAGCGACAGCGTACGCCTCATTGTCGTTGGCGTTTGTCATTGACCCGATAACGGCGGAATCATACCGGGCAAAAACCACGTCTTTACCGTGCACGTCGAGCCTGGTTCGCCCCCCAAAAGAGAGATGGTGGAGGCGGCGGGTACTGCCCCCGCGTCCGCAACACTTATTTCACGTGGCGTTTATCGCCATAGTCCGGCGAACCGGACCCCTCAGATATAGGTCATCCTGCGTCGATTTCCAACGATGCTTGGCCGCGGGGCGGGCCATGGTTATGGTGCCGCTTCCATCCGCCCGATCGACCGGAAACGCTCGGAATGCCGCTCACCGCCGAACAGGCCGCCGATATCGAGGCCCAGCGCGCAGAAAGCGCGCCGACGCGGCGCGCCGTCTCGCCCGCGCTGGAAGAGATTCTCTACGAGGCCCTGCCGGTGCTCGACCACGGTTTCGTGCGGGTCGTCGACTACATGGGCAACGACGAGGCGATCGTGCAGGCCGCCCGGGTCTCCTACGGGCGGGGCACGAAATCGGTGCGCAACGACGCCGGACTGATCGGCTACCTGATGCGGCACCGCCACTCGACGCCGTTCGAGATGTGCGAGATCAAGTATCACGTGAAGCTGCCGGTGTTCGTGGCGCGCCAGTGGATCCGTCACCGCACCGCCAACGTGAACGAGTATTCCGCCCGCTACTCCATCCTCGACCGCGAGTTCTACATTCCTGCGCCGGCCCAGCTTGCCGCCCAGTCGAGCGCCAACCGCCAGGGCCGTGGCGACGTGCTGGAAGGGCAGGAGGCGGCCTGGGTGCTGGAAACCCTCAAGCGCGACGCCGAAACCGCCTACGATCACTACGAGGCCATGCTCAACGAGGGCGAGGGCGCCGATCCCGAACGCTCCGGCCTGGCACGCGAACTCGCGCGCATGAACCTGCCGGTCAACATCTACACCCAGTGGTACTGGAAGGCGGACCTGCACAATCTTTTCCACTTCCTCTCGCTGCGCGCCGACCCGCATGCCCAGTACGAGATCCGCGTCTATGCCGACGCCATGCTGGAGACCGTGCGGCGCTGGGTGCCCCTGGCCTATGACGCCTTCATGGAGAACCGCATGGGCGGGGCCGTGCTGACGGCGGGCCAGATCGCCGTGCTGCAACGCATGCTGGCGGGCGAGGATGTGACCAGGGAATCCAGCGGGCTGTCCGCGCGGGTATGGGACGAACTTCAGGCGGTGCTGCGCAGGTGAGCGAACTCAAGCGTTACGGCCACGAGAAGCTGCGCCAGGCGATCGCTGCCGTGTTCCGTGCCGGCAAGGCCGACGAGGCGACCGCGCGCACCGTGGCCGACATGCTGGTCGATGCCAATCTTTCGGGCCACGACAGCCACGGCATCCAGATGGTCAGCTACTATGTCGACTGCCTCAACAACGGCACGCTCGACCCTGCCGGCCGGGCCGAACTGGTGCTCGACGCCGGCGCGGTCTTGCGCTTCGACGGCCACATGGGGTTCGGCGCCGTCGTCGGCGCAGCGACCATGGAGGCCGGCATCGCGCGGGCCGGGGCCCACGGCATCGCCCTGGTCGCCACCGCCAACAGCCATCACCTGGGACGCATCGGCTACTGGGCCGAGACCTGCCTGCAGGCGGGCCTGGTATCGCTCCACTTCGTCAACGTCCACGGCCACCAGCCGCTGGTGGCGCCCTGGGGCGGCATACGCGCGCGCATGGGCACCAACCCGTTCTGCGCCGCCGTGCCCGCGACCGACCGCCATCCCCCGTTCGTGCTCGATTTCGCGACCAGCAAGATCGCCTTCGGCAAGGTCCACGTCGCCAACGACAAGGGCATTCCCCTGCCGGCCGGCGCGATGATCGACGCCCAGGGCCATCCCACGCTGGAGCCGGCGACCATGATCCCCGACGCGACCGGCGGCGCGCTACTCACCATGGGCGAACACAAGGGATTCGGACTCTCCATCCTGTGCGAACTGCTGGGCGGGGCGCTGACGGGCGGCGGTGCCAACCGCCCCGAACGCATCGTCCAGGAGACCACGACCAACGGCATGCTCTCGATCCTGATCGATCCCGCCGCGCTGGGCGGTTTCGGCACCATCGCCGGCGAGATCGACGCGCTCTACGACTTCGTGCTTTCGAGCCCGCCGGTCGCGGGCAGCGACAGCGTCACCCTGGCCGGCGAACCGGAGCGGCGGGCCCGTGCCGAACGGCTCCAAGCCGGCATTCCGCTGGCCGAACAGGCCTGGGCCAACTTCGTTGCCGCGGGCGGCCGGGTCGGCGTGGCCGCCGCGACGCTGGAAACACTCGCCGGGGCGTGACGGCGGTCACGCTTCACGCAGCCGTCGTTGCCCGTCCGGGCAAGCTGCCCGAGGATAGCGAGCGGTCTTTGCTTGAGGGGAAACATCATGAAGAAACTCGTCGGCCTGATGGCCGTTGCCATCGCCATGACGGTGGTCTCGCTGACGTCGCGCCCGGCTTCGGCCGATTTCACGGTCTGCAGCCAGTACCGGGAGTTGATCTATGTCGCCTACGGCTATGACGATGGCGCTGGCTGGGTTTCGGAAGGCTGGTGGGGGGTCGATCCGGGCCAGTGCACCGTCGTCTTTGCCGGCGCCATTCCCGAGCGTTTTCTCTACCTCTACGGCGAGAACGCCGACCGCAGCGTCGCCTGGTCGGGGACCCAGCCGTTCTGCATCGAACCCAACAACGATTTCATCATCTACGGCAACTACGAGTGCTACGTGAACTTCATCGAGATCGACACCGGCAACACGGGCGACTGGACGCACACGCTGACGCCCTGAGACCTGCGTCAGGACAGCGTCCGGGCCAGGCGCAGGGCGTCGAGCACGGCGCTGTGGATGTTGCGGCTCGATACGGCATCGCCGATGCGGTGCAGCGCAAAACCCTCGCCGCCCGGCTGCGGCCGGCCGGCGAGCAGGGCCTCCGTGTCGGTGACGCCGTCGTTGGCCGATGACGGGGCAAGGTCGTGGAAGATGGCGTCGGCCGGCAGGGTGCCGTGTTCGACCACGACCTGGGCGGCATGGCGTGTCTCCTGCCTGCCGGTGACCTCGTTGGCGAAGGTCACGGCAAGGCCGTTGCCCTCGCGCGCAACCCGCACGAGGCGCTGGTCGAAGGCGACGGGAAAGCCCAGTTCGTAGGCGCGTTTTTTCCAGATCACCCGCTCGGCATAGGTCATCTCGGCCGAGAGCTGGTCGTCGATGGTGGCAAAGGAGAGCGAGCGGCCCGCTGCCGCGATCGCCTCGGCCGCGGTGATCGCGCCATGGCGGCCGCTGCCGTCCCAGACGATGACGTCCTCCCCGGGCGGCACGGCGCCGGCGATGATGTCCCAGGCGCTGGTGACGTGTTCGGCGCCCTCAATCCAGTCGAGATCGGGCACGCCGCCGGTGGCGACGATGACGTGGTCGGGCGCCAGCGCCGCGACGTCGGCGGCCTCGACGAAGCGGTTGAGGTGCAGGGTGACGCCGAGGCGCTCGCATTCGGCAACGCGCCAGTCGATCAGGCCGATGATGTCGCGCCGCCAGCTTGCCCGCGCCGCCAGCAGGACCTGGCCGCCCGGCCTCTCGGCGGCCTCGAAGACGGTGACGTCATGGCCGCGCTCGGCCGCGACGCGTGCGGCTTCCAGCCCGGCCGGCCCGGCGCCGATCACCACGACCCTGCACGCCGGCCCGTCGCTGCGGGGGATGGCGTGGGGCAGCACGGTCTCGCGCCCGGTCGAGGGATTGTGCAGGCACGAGGGGCGTGCCGTGCCCTGGCAATGGGTCGCCCCGACGCAGGGGCGGATCTGTTCCTCCTGGCCGCGCATCAGCTTGGCGACGAGATGGGGTTCGGTGATCTGGGCGCGTGTCATCGCGACCATGTCGAGAAGGCCCTCGCGGATGGCGTGGCGGGCTGTCGCCAGGTCGGCGATGCGCGCGGCATGGAAGACCGGCAGGCCGACCGCGCGCTTGAAGGCGCCGGCCTTGTCGAGCCAGGGGCCCATGGGCGAGGCCATGCCCGGCATGTTGTCGACCGCCAGGCCGATCGCCGTGTCCATGCGGCCGTAGATCGCGTTGAAGAAGTCGAGCAGGCCCTCGCGCTCGAAGATCGATGCGATGGCGACGCAATCCTCGAAGGTAAGGCCGCCCTCCTGGCCCTCCTCGACCGGCAGGCGCATGCCGACCAGGAAGCTGTCGCCGACCCGCCGGCGGATCGCCTCGTGGACCTCCAGGCCGAAGCGCACCCGGTTCTCCAGGCTGCCGCCGTAGGCGTCGCTGCGCCGGTTCATGATGGGGGAGAAGAACTGGCCGATCAGGTGGCCGCCGGCCAGGGTCTCCAGGCCGTCCAGGCCGCCTTCCTTGCAGCGCGCCGCGGCATCGGCATAGGCCGTGACGACCCGGGCGATGTCGTGGCGGTCCATCTCCTTGGGAAAGCTGCGGTGCAGGGTCTCGCGGATCGGCGAGGGGCTGATCGTGGGCAGGTGCTCGCCGATGGTGGCATCGCCGCGGCGGCCCAGGTGGGTGATCTGCACCATCAGTGCGGCACCCTGGCCGTGGACCCGCCGGGCGAAGTCCTGGAAGTGGGGGATGATGGCGTCGGTGCCAACGTTGAGCTGGCGGAAGACGTTGGGCGAATCCGGCGCGATGTTGCTGGAGCCGCCGAACATGGTCAGCGCCAGGCCGCCGCGCGCCTTCTCCTCGTGATAGGCCTGGTAACGATCCAGCGGCAGGCCGCCCTCCTCCAGGCCGCAGGCATGGCTGGTGCTCATGATGCGGTTGCGCAGGGTGAGATGGCCCAGGCGCAGGGGGGCGAGCAGGGGATCGGTGGACGTCGAGCCGGATGTCATCGGGTGCCGCCGGGCTGTGGAGAATCGCTGCTCCCATTAGTCATTGCCGGGCTTGTCCCGGCAACCCATACGCACCGACGTTGAGGATCAACCACCGGCAGTGCGTATGGGTCCCGGAACAAGTCCGGGGACGACAGGAGAGGATGCTGGAGGCCCCTACTCCACCACGAACTTCGGCATGGCACGCCGGGGGGCGGCGAGCTGGTCGAGGATGGCGCGGGCGATGTTGCGGTAGGATTCGGCGTGCGCCCCGTCGGGTTCGCTCGCCACGATCGGGTTGCCGCCGTCGCTGGTCTCGCGGATCGCGATGTCGAGCGGGATCTCGCCCAGGAAGGGCACGCCGAGCTTGCCGGCCTCCAGGCGGGCGCCGCCATGGGCGAAGACGTCGGTGCGGCCGCCGCAATGGGGGCAGACGAAGTAGCTCATGTTCTCGACAATGCCGAAGATCGGAACGTCGACCTTCCTGAACATGTTGAGCCCCTTGCGTGCGTCGATCAGCGAGAGGTCCTGGGGCGTGGAGACGATGACCGCACCCGAGAGTGGCGTGCGCTGGGTCAGGGTGAGCTGGGCATCGCCGGTGCCCGGCGGCATGTCGACGATCATGATGTCGATCTCGCCCCAGGTGACCTGGCGCAGCATCTGCTCGAGCGCGCTCTGGACCATCGGGCCGCGCCAGACCATGGGCTGGTCCTCCTCGATCAGCAGGCCGATCGACATCGCCTTGATGCCGAAGGCCTCCTTGGGCCAGAGCATGCGCCCGTCGGTCTCCGGCTTGCCCTTGAGCGCCAGCAGGCGCGGCACCGAAGGTCCGTAGATGTCGGCATCGAGCAGGGCGACCTTCTGGCCGAGGCTTGCCAGCGCCAGCGCGATGTTGACCGCGGTGGTCGACTTGCCTACGCCGCCCTTGCCGGAAGCCACCGCGACGATGGCGGCCACGCCCGGGATGGGATCGCTGGCGGGGCGTTCGCCGCCGCCGCCGCGCGGGGCAGGATGGGCGTGGCCGTGGTCATGACCGTGGTCGTGACCACCGGCCTTTGCGGCCGGCGCCTGCCCGGCGCCGCGATGGGCGGTCAGAACGGCGGTCACCGACAGCACGCCCGACAGGGCGGCGACGGCCGCCTCGGCGGCCTTGCGCACCGGCTCCATGGCAGCACCCCGGTCGGGCGCGACCTCCAGGGCAAAACCGACGTTGCCGTCCTTGACCACGAGGCCGGAAACCATGCCCTCCTGGACGCCGGTCACGCCTGCCAGGGCGGCGCGGACCTCGTCTTCAGTGACCCTTGCCATGACGGAACTCCTGGGAATCGGGGGAAAGGCGGCCGGTGGCCGCGTTGCGGGCGGATGCGCCATGTCATATAAGGCTTGAACTCGGCTCGGCAAGCCACACTTAAGCGGGACGGGACGTCGGGTGCAGGCGTCACGACCCATGGGAAAGCGAGTTTCATGCCCTGGAACAATAACGGTGGAGGCGGGGGCTGGCAGGCCCCCGGCGGCAACAGTGGCGGCCCATGGGGCCGTGGACCCGGCGGTGGCGGTGGACAGCCCCCCGACCTGGAGGAACTGATCCGGCGACTGCAGGAACGCGGGCGCGAGATCGTGCCCGGCGGTCTGGGCAACGGCCGTGTCATCGCGCTGATCGCCGTCGTCCTGGTGGCCATCTGGTTTGCCACCGGCTTCTATCAGGTGCAGTCGAACGAGCAGGGCGTCGAGCTGGTGTTCGGCAAGTGGGTGGAAACGACCGAGGAGGGCCTGAACTACAACTGGCCCGTCCCGATCGGCCAGGTGTTCACGCCCACGGTCGACCAGGTCGAGCAGTTCGAGGTCGGCGCCACGGCGAGCCAGAGCCTGATGCTGACAGGCGACGAGAACATCATCGACGTCGAGTTCGTCGTGAAGTGGCAGATCGCCGATGCCGGCATGTTCCTCTTCAACGTCGAGGACCCCGAGGCGGTGACACTGGCGGCCTCCGAGAGCGCGATGCGCCAGGTGATCGGTCAGACCGCACTCGCCACGGCGCTGGCCGAGGGCCGCAGCGAGGTCGAGCAGAAGACCCGCGCCCTGATGCAGCAGATGCTCGACGACTACGGCGCCGGCGTGCGCATCCGTGAAGTGCAGTTGCAGAACGTCGATCCGCCCTCGGCGGTGATTGATGCCTTCCGCGACGTCCAGGCGGCGCGCGCCGACCAGGAGCGTTCGGTCAACGAGGCCCAAGCCTACCAGAACCAGATCGTTCCGGTCGCCCGAGGCGATGCGCAGCGCCTGTTGCAGGAGGCCGAGGCCTACAAGGAGCAGGTGATCAACGATGCCGAGGGCGACGCGGCGCGTTTCCTCTCGGTCTACAACGAATACATCCAGGCCAAGGACGTCACCGAACGCCGCCTGTACCTGGAGACCATGGAAGAGGTGCTGAACGGCATGAACAAGATGATCATCGACACCAACGTGGGTGGCGATGGCATCGTGCCCTACCTGCCGCTCGACCAGCTCCAGCGCGGCACCACGACGGGGAGCGGCCAATGACCATCAGGCGCTTCATCATCCTGGTCGTCGTCGGCCTCCTGCTGATCGGCGGCGCGATGTCGATGTTCACCATCAACCAGCGCGAACAGGGGCTCGTGCTCCAGTTCGGCGCCTACAAGTACTCCGTGACCGAGCCGGGGCTGCACTTCAAGTTTCCCTGGCGCAGCGTGGCGCTCTACGAGAAACGCGTCATGCAGGTCGACGGCAGCCCCGAACAGGTCACGGCTTCCGACCAGAAGCGCCTGGTCGTGGACGCCTATGCCCTCTACCGCATCGTCGATCCGCTGGCCTTCCGCAACGCGGCGGGCACGCTGACGCGCGCCGAGACCCTGATCCAGGCGGCGCTCAACGCCAGCCTGCGTTCGGCGATCGGCCGGGTGTCGCTGGTCGATGTGGTCTCGGGCGAACGCCAGGCCCTGATGGACCAGGTGCGCGCCGCCATGAACGGCGACATCGTCTTGGAAGGCACCGAGGGCGCCGGCGATCAGTCGGTCGACGGCCTTGGCGTCGAAATCGTCGACGTGCGCATCAAGCGCACGGACCTGCCGACCGAGAACAGCGAGGCGATCTATCGCCGGATGCAGACCGAACGCCAGCGCGAGGCTTCCGAGATCCGCGCCCAGGGCGAGGAGCAGTCGCTGCGCATCCGCGCCGAGGCCGACCGGACCCGCACCGTGCTGATTTCCGAGGCGCGCCGCCAGTCGGAGATCCTGCGAGGCGAGGGCGACGCCGAGGTCGTGCGCATCTTTGCCGAGTCCTTCGGCCGCGACATCGAGTTCTTCACCTTCTACCGCACGATGCAGGCCTACCGCTCGGCCCTCAACGGCGACGACACCACGATGGTGATGTCGCCCGATGGCGATTTCCTGCGCTACCTCAATTCCTTCCAGGGATTGGGCCAGGGCGACGAGGCGTTCCAGGCGGGGCAGTGAGGCTGCCCGGTGAGGGCGGCGGCGCGGGATGAACGACCTGCTGACGGCCGTGGCCATCGCCCTGTTTCTTGAAGGGGCGGCCTACGCGCTGTTTCCCAGGGCGATGAAGAAGGCGATGCTGCATGTCCTGGCGCAGCCGCTTTCGACGCTGCGGATGACGGGAATCGTCGTCGCCGCCGCGGCGGTGGTCGCCGTGTGGCTGTTGCGCGTATGAACCTTCGCGCCGGTACCGGGACGTCGGGCATGCGGGGCGCATCGAATCTGCTCCAGCATTTTTGATGGTGAGCGTGATCCGCTCTAGGATGGGCCGGAAACGAGACGACGAGGGTCAACGATGACGAAGTTGCGCGCGATCCTGACGGCGGCTGTCCTGCTGGGCGGCCAGTTGGCCCTGAGCGGGCCGGTTGCCGCCCGCGGCGCACCCGACAGCTTTGCCGACCTCGCGGAGCGGCTGGCTCCGGCGGTGGTCTCGATCACCACCGAATCCTTCATGCCTAACATGGGCAAGGAAGGCATGCCGGAGTTCCCCGAGGGTTCGCCCTTCGAGGACCTGTTCCGCCAGTTCTTCGAGCGGTACGGCGACAGCGCCCCCCAGGAGCGCATACCGGTGGCGCTGGGCTCGGGTTTCATCATCGATCCCAACGGTTATGTCGTGACCAACAACCACGTCATCGAACAGGCCGACGCCATCATCGTGCGCCTGGACAACGGCCGCGAGCTCGAAGCCACGGTCGTGGGCGTCGATCCCAAGACCGACATCGCCCTGCTCAAGGTCGAGGCCGACGAGCCGCTGCCCTATGTCAACTTCGGCGATTCCTCGGTGGTGCGGGTCGGCGACTGGGTGCTGGCGATCGGCAATCCCTTCGGCTTCGGCAATTCGGTGACCGCGGGCATCATCTCTGCGCGCCAGCGCGACATCCAGTCGGGTCCCTACGACGACTACCTGCAGACCGACGCGCCGATCAACCGGGGCAACTCGGGCGGGCCGCTGTTCAACATGGACGGTGAGGTCGTGGGCGTGAATACCGCGATCTATTCGCCTTCGGGCGGTTCGGTCGGCATCGGCTTTGCCGTGCCCTCGACGCTGGTCACCCGCATCGTCGGGCAGTTGCGCGACTTCGGGCGCACCAAGCGCGGCTGGCTGGGCGTGCGCATCCAGGCCGTCACGCCCGAAATCGCCGAGGGCTTCGGACTGCCCGACAGCGGCGGTGCCCTAGTCGCCAGCGTGACGCCCGACGGGCCGGCCGAGCGGGCGGGCCTGGAGAGCGGCGACGTCATCGTCCGCTTCGACGACAACCCCATCGACGAGATGCGCGAACTGCCGCGCGTCGTGGCCGATACCGACGTCGGCCAGACGGTTGAGGTGGTGATCATCCGCAACGGCCAGGAGATGACCTTCGATGTCGAGCTGGGCGAACTCGAGGCCTTCGAGGACCAGCTTGCCGCCGAGATGGGCAGCGACGGCGGCATGACCGGGACGAAAAAGACCCCGGGCGACGTTCTCGGCATGGACCTTGTGCCGATGAATGCCGAGATCGCCCAGCAGTACGGCCTCGACCCGGCCAGCGAGGGCCTCGTCGTCGTCGCCGTCGCGCCGGGCAGCCCGGCAGAGCGGGCCGATATCGCACCGGGCGACATCGTGCTGCAGGTCGGCCAGTCGCCGGTCTCGGCACCCGGCGATGTCTCCTCCGAGGTCGATGCCGCCCGCGATCGCGGCGCCAAGTCGGTCGTGGTGCTGGTCGAACGCGCGGGCGATGCCGAGTTCCGCGCCGTCAGCATCGCCGAGTAATACCAGGCGCCATGGATCGGAAACGATCCATGGCGCTGCCTCAATCGCCGGCGCCCGCGGAGCCTGTCCCCGACTGGATCGGGGGCGGGCTTGGCTTTCGCGGCAGCAGCCCTACAGCCGCACGTCGGCGATGACGAAGTCGGCGCGCCGGTAACCCTGGAAGAAGAGCAGGGTGGTGAGGTCGCCGTGGCGCACCGCGGCGTCGGCCGCCCGTTCGGCGGCCGTGACGCCGTGGTAGGCGATGCCCATGCCCGCAGCCTCCAGCATGGCGATGTCGTTGGCGCCGTCGCCCACGGCCATGGTCTCTGCGAGAGAGAGCCGGCGCGATGCGGCCAGTTCGCGCAGGATGTCGAGCTTGGCGCCGCGGTCGAGGATCGGCTCGGTCATGGTGCCGGCGAGCAGGCCGTCGCCGATGTCGAGCGTGTTGGCGCGGTGGGTGTCGAAGCCCACGGCAGCGGCAACCCGCCCGGTGAACCAGGTGAAGCCGCCCGAGACCAGGGCGGTCAGCGCGCCCCGTGCGCGCATCGTCGCCAGCAGGGTCGGCCCGCCGGGCATGAAGCCGACATCCTCGCGCCATGCCGTTTCGAACAGTTCGACCGAGGCGCCGGCCAGGCGCGCGACACGAGCGCGCAACGAGTCGCTGAAATCGAGTTCGCCGCGTATGGTGCGTCGGGTGATCTCCGCGATCTCGGCACCGATGCCGGCATGGCGTGCGATCACGTCGATGCACTCGACGGTGATGAAGGTGGAATCCATGTCGGCGATCAGCAGGTGCTTGCGTCGGCCGAAGGCAGGCTGGACGGCATGGTCGAGCGGAGCTTCCCCGATCGTTTCGTCGAGGACCTCGGCGATGTCGGCCGGCGCCCAGTCCTCGAACGCCAGATCGGCTGCACGACCCTCCTCGAGCCACACCGTTGCGCCCGCGCTGCGCGAGAGCCTGGCGACGATGTCGCCCAGGCCGTCGAACCCGGGTGCTGCGACCAGTGTGGCGACATGTTCCATGGCCGGAACCTAGGGCGTGGCCAGCGCAGCAACAAGCGCCCCGGCGCTGCTGATCGGCGGTCCCACGGCATCGGGCAAGTCGCTGCTCGCCCTCCTGCTTGCCCGCCGGCACGACGGTGTCGTCATCAACGCCGACAGCATGCAGGTCTATCGCGATCTCGCCATCATGACCGCGCGCCCCGATGAAGAGGAAATGGCGCAGGCGCCGCACCGCCTGTTCGGTTTTCTCGATGCCGCGCAGCCCTGTTCGGTCGCGCTGTGGCTCGAGGCGGCGCGCGCCGAGGCCGATGCGGCGGCGGCCCAGGGGCGGCTGCCGATCCTGGTGGGCGGCACCGGGCTCTATCTGGCGGCCTTCATGGAGGGCATCTCGCCGATGCCCGATGTGCCCCCGGCCGTGCGCCAGGAGATCAGCGTCCGCCTGGAACGCATGGGCAGTGCCTGCCTGCACGCCGAACTGGCGCAGCGCGATCCGCCGACCGCTGCACGCCTGCCGCCGGGCGACCGCCAGCGCATCGTGCGGGCGCTCGAGGTCGTCACCGCGACGGGCACGCCGCTGTCGGCCTGGCAGACCCTGCCGCGCGAGGGCGCCTGGCCGGGGCCGGTGCTGCAGCTCAACGTCGATCCCGAGCGCGATGCCCTGCGGGCGGCATGCGACAGCCGCTTCGACGCCATGATGGCCTGCGGCGGGCTCGAC
>JAQCLG010000064.1 GCA_027592745.1 Pseudomonadota bacterium
TCTTGAATCACATCCAGAACACCTCGGGAATCCCCATTCGATTCCCCACAAACAGGAAACGCTCTAGCCGAGGCACAGCACCCCGCAGCATTTCCGCAGCCGCCCCCGGTTTCGATGTGTCGCACCG
The DNA here is from genome assembly GCA_027592745.1 of Pseudomonadota bacterium. GTDB lineage: Bacteria > Pseudomonadota > Alphaproteobacteria > SP197 > SP197 > CALGGB01. The sequence continues at coordinate 128 of JAQCLG010000064.1, forward strand.
GGATTCGTGTAGCATGGCGCCTGGGTGCTGGTGTCCCAGCTTCCCCGGGAGAAACAGCCTTGCTCTTCGTGTGTCCGGCGGGGCCTCGGCGGCCCTGTTGTGCTGCCTTGCAGTTTTCGGCCCTGCTGCGGCCGACGCCAGCGAAGGCCTGACCCGCATGAGCATCTCCGTCGCGACGGCCCGCGACGCAGACGACGCAGCCGGCTGGCCAACTGCCGTGGGGGACATGGCCCACGCCAAACAAGAGGCAGCTTCGGCTTCGCCTGTTCCTCGACCCTGGCGCAGCATCTGGATTCCCGTGCGCTCGAATCGACCCACCCCGATCAAGCCGTGAACTGCAGGGACCGGGCGGGAGCGTCGCAACCGGCTGCCGTTCAGCCGTTCTCCTCGAGCACGCGCCCGGCGAGATAGAGAGAACCGCAGATCAGGACGCGCGCGGGGCCGCTGCCGGCGGCCTTGAGCTCGTCGAGAGCGGCGCCGACCGAGGCGGATTCGGCGGCTTCGACACCGGCCTCGGCGAGCACCTTCAGCGTCGCCTCGGCAGGCAGGGTGTTCTTCTCGCCGGGAATCGAGACGGCGCGGGCGCGGCGGACCAGGGGGGCGAGCGGGCGCACGAAACCGACCGGGTCCTTGGTGTTCATCATGCCGACGATGAGGTCGAGCGGGCGGTCGTTCCAGGTCCTGGCCATGTCGGCCAGGACCTCGCCGGCCGAGGGGTTGTGGCCGCCGTCGAGCCAGAGTTCTACGTCGGACCCGGCGCGCTCCTTCAGCGCACCGCTTTCGATCTTCTGCAGGCGCGCCGGCCAGCGGGCGGTGGCCAGGCCGCGGGCGACCGCATCGTCGTCGACGCGGAAGCCCTGCAGACGGCGCAGGGCGACAATGGAGGTGGCGGCGTTGAACGGCTGGTGGGCGCCGACCAGGACGGGGCGCGGGAAGCGCGTGTGCCGATCGCCGTCGCGCAGCGTGAAACCATCGCCATCGGAGTGTTCGACCTCGAAATCGCGGCCGGCGACCAGAAGGGGTGCGCCGATGGCGGCGGCGCGGCGCTCGATGGCCTCCAGGGCCTCGGCCGGCTGCGGGCCGATGATACCGAGCACGCCGGGCTTGAAGATGCCGGCCTTCTCGCCGGCAATGGCGCCCAGGGTGTCGCCGAGGAACTGCTGATGGTCGAGGCTGACCGGGGTGATGATCGTGACCAGGGGCTTGTCGATCATGTTGGTGGCGTCGAGGCGCCCGCCCAGGCCCGTCTCCATCAGCAGGACGTCGGCCGGCGTACGCGAGAAACCCAGGAACGCAGCGGCCGTGGTGATCTCGAAGAAGGTGATGGGCACGCCGCCGTTGGCCTGCTCGCATTCCTCGAGCAGAGCCGCGAGCGCGGGTTCGGCGATGATCTGCCCGTCGAGTTCGACCCGTTCGTGGAAGCGCACGAGATGGGGCGAGGTATAGGCGTGGACGCGGTAACCCGCGGCGATCAGCGCGGCCTTCATGGTCGCCACCGTGGAACCCTTGCCGTTGGTCCCGGCGATGTGGACGACCGGCGGCAGCGCACGCTCGGGATGGCCCAGCGCGGCGAGGATACGGATCATGCGGTCCAGCGAGAGATCGATCAGCTTGGGGTGCAACCCCATCAGCCGTTCGAGCAGGACGTCGCTCGAAGGCGTGCTCACCTGGCCTGCTTGGCCGAGGCCTGGGGATCGTTGGCAGGCTGGGGCAGGGTGTCGCCCTCGCCCGGCCGGGCGTCCATCAGGTGGCGCATGACAAGCGCGATGCGGTGGCGCAGGTCGCTGCGGGCAACGACCATGTCGAGCATGCCGTGGTCGAGCAGGTATTCGGCGCGCTGGAAACCCTCGGGCAGCTTCTCGCGGATGGTCTCCTCGATGACGCGGGCGCCGGCAAAGCCGATCATGGCGCCGGGTTCGGCGATCTGGACATCGCCCAGCATGGCGAAGGACGCGGTGACGCCGCCCGTCGTGGGATTGGTCAGCACCGAGAGGAAGGGCAGGCGCGCCTCGCGCAGTTCGGTGATGGCCGCGGTGGTGCGCGCCATCTGCATGAGCGAGAGGATGCCTTCCTGCATGCGCGCGCCGCCGGAGGCCGAAAAGATGATGAGCGGGCGCTCCTGCAGGCGTGCCAGTTGCGCGGCGGCGACGATCGCCTCGCCCACGGCCATGCCCATGGAGCCGCCCATGAACTCGAAGTTGAAGATGGCGACGACCGCGCCCTGGCCCTCGATCGTGCCGTGGGCGACGATCATGGCATCCTTCTCGCCCGACTTGGCCTGGGCTTCCTTCAGGCGTTCGCTGTAGCGCTTGCGGTCGCGGAAGCGCAGCGGATCAGCCGCCACCCGCGGCAGTTCGATGGTGGTGTACTCGCCCTCGTCGAACAGCGCCTTGAAGCGCATCTTCGGGCTGATGCGCATGTGGAAGCCGCAATGGGTGCAGACGTACATCGCGGCTTCGAGGTCGCGATGGAAGATCATCTGCTCGCACGACGGGCACTTGTCCCAGAGGTTGTCGGGCGTCTCGGTCTTGCGGACGAGATCGCGGATCTTGGGCAGGGCAAGGTCGGTCAGCCAGCTCATGCGCGTGCTCCCCTGACGCCGTCGCCCAGGGCGCGGGCGAGTGCAAGGACATTGGCGACACAGTCTGGCTTGGCCCTGCCCTTTTCGTCCAGGCTGTCGGCCACGGTCTGGCAGAAGGCCGAACCGACGACGGCGGCATCGGCGACACGGGCGATGTCGGCAGCCTGCTCGGGCGTGCGGATACCGAAGCCCACGGCGACCGGCAGGTCGGACTTCGCGCGCAGCCGTTCCACCGCCTTGGCCACGACGCCGGCATCGGCGGACGCCGAACCGGTGATCCCGGTAATCGAGACGTAGTAGAGGAAGCCCGAGGTGTTCGCCAGAACCGCGGGCAGCCTCTTGGCGTCCGTCGTGGGCGTGGCGAGGCGGATCCAGTTGAGCCCGGCCTTCACGGTGGGTAGGCAGAGCTCGCTGTCCTCCTCGGGCGGCAGGTCGACAATGATGAGGCCGTCGAGGCCGGCCTCGCGGGCATCGGCGAGGAAGACCTCGTTGCCGTAGGCATAGATCGGGTTGTAGTAGCCCATCAGAACGATCGGCGTGTCGTTGTCTTCCTTGCGGAAGCGGCGCACCAGGTCGAGCGTCTTCCTAAGCGTCATGCCGGCGCGCAGGGCGCGCTGGCCGGCGACCTGGATGGTCGGGCCGTCGGCCATGGGATCGGTGAAACACATGCCGAGCTCGATGACGTCGACCCCGGCCCCGGGCAGGCCGCGGAAGATCTCGAACGATGTCTCCAGATCGGGATCGCCGGCCATGACATAGGCGACGAGACCGGCGCGGCCTTCCTTCTTCAGGGCGGCAAAACGCCGGTCGATGCGGGTTTCGCTCACAGGCTCACCCCCAGCGCCTCGGCGACGGTGAAGACGTCCTTGTCGCCCCGCCCGCACATGTTCATGACGATGGTCTTGTCCTTGTCCATGGTGGGCGCCAGTTTCGTGACATAGGCTAGGGCATGGGCCGGCTCCAGGGCCGGGATGATGCCTTCCATCCGGGTGCAGAGCTGGAAGGCCTCCAGCGCCTCCTTGTCGGTCGCCGAGACGTATTTCACGCGGCCGCTGTCGGCGAGCCAGGCGTGTTCGGGGCCGATGCCGGGATAGTCGAGACCGGCCGAGATCGAGTGCGCCTCGGTGATCTGGCCGTCGTCGTCCTGCAGCAGATAGGTGCGGTTGCCATGCAGCACGCCGGGGCGCCCGCCCGCGATCGAGGCGGCATGCTGGCCGCTCTCGATGCCGTGGCCGGCCGCCTCGACGCCGTAGATCGCGACCGAGGGATCGTCGAGGAAGGGGTGGAACAGGCCGATGGCATTGGAGCCGCCGCCGATGCAGGCGACCAGGGCGTCGGGCAGCGCGCCTTCGGCCTCCATCATCTGCTCGCGGGTCTCGCGCCCGATGATCGACTGGAACTCGCGCACCAGCTCGGGATACGGGTGCGGACCGGCCGCGGTGCCGATGATGTAGAAGGTCGAATCGACGTTGGTCACCCAGTCGCGCAGGGCTTCGTTCATCGCATCCTTCAGGGTGCGCGAGCCCGAGGTGACGGGGCGGACCTCGGCTCCCAGCAGCTTCATGCGGAAGACATTGGGCGCCTGGCGGGCGATGTCGGTCTCGCCCATGTAGACGACGCAGGGCAGGCCGACCTTGGCGCAGACCGTGGCGGTGGCGACGCCGTGCTGGCCCGCCCCGGTCTCGGCGATGATGCGCTTCTTGCCCATGCGCAGGGCGAGCAGGATCTGGCCCACCGTGTTGTTGATCTTGTGGGCGCCGGTGTGGTTGAGCTCGTCGCGCTTGAGATAGACCTTGGCGCCGCCGAGGTGCTGCGTCAGCCGCTCGGCGTAGTAGAGCGGGCTGGGCCGGCCGATGTAGTGCCTGGCCCAGTGGTCGAGTTCCGCCTGGAAGGCGGGATCCCTACGCGCGGCATGCCATGCCTCTTCCAGCTCCAGGATGAGCGGCATGAGGGTTTCTGCGACATAACGCCCGCCGAACATGCCGAAATGGCCCTGCTCGTCGGGTCCGCTGCGATAGGTGTTGACCGCTTCCATGCTTCGTCCGTCCTCAATGAGGGGCGGAACATGCCCTTTTCGGCCCGGAACCGCAACGGTAGGCGGCTCTCAGATCAGGTCGCGCACGGTTTCCAGGAAGGCGCGGATCAGGGCGGGGTCCTTGACCCCGGGCCTGCTCTCGACGCCGCTGGAGACATCGACGAAACGGGCGCCGGTCAGCGTCGCCGCCTCCTTGACGTTGCCGACATCGAGGCCGCCGGCGAGCAGCCACGGGCGCTGCCAGGTCCGCCCCGCCAGCAGGCGCCAGTCGAAGGCGACGGCGTTGCCGCCGGGGCGGGTCGCCTCGCGCGGCGGCTTGGCATCGAACATCAGCCAGTCGGCGACGGGTTCATAGGCCGCCACGCCGTCGAGGTCGGCCGCCTCGGCGATGCGGATCACCTTCATCACCTTGACGCCGAAACGTTCGCGGACCGCCTCGACTCGGGCGACGGGTTCGTTGCCGTGGAGCTGGACGATGGAGAGGCGGCCGGCCCGGACCCAGGTTTCCAGGGTGGCATCGTCGGGATCGACCATGACCCCGACCCGCTCGACGTGATCGGGCACGCGCTGGGCCAGCCCGGCAAGCTGCTCGGGCACGACATAACGCGGGCTGGCGGGGAAACCGTTGAAGCCGATCATGCGGGCGCCGTGGCGCAGCGCCGCGTCGAGGCCCGCCGCGTCGTTCAGCCCGCAGATCTTGGCGGCGATCGCCATCAGCCCGCCATTTCCTCGGCGATCTTCTCGACCGCCTCGACGGGATCCCTCGCCTGGGTGATCGGGCGGCCGACCACCAGGTAGTCGGCGCCCGCCGCGATCGCCTCGGCAGGGGTGACGATGCGCTTCTGGTCGTTGGCCGTGGACCAGGCCGGGCGCACGCCGGGCACGACCAGCAGGAAGTCGTCGCCGCAGTGCTTGCGCAGGGCCTTCACCTCGTGGGCCGAACAGACGACCCCGTCGGTGCCGGCCTTCAGCGCGAGATCGGCCAGGCGCAGGACCTGGGCCGCGACCGGGGCCTTCATGCCGATCTGGGCGAGGTCGTCGGTATCGATGCTGGTGAGCAGCGTGATCGCCAGCACCTTGGGCCGTGCGAAGCCGGCCTCGCCCGCGGTCACCGCCGCAGCCATGGCCGAGCGCAGCATGGCCGCACCGCCCGAGGCGTGGACCGTGGTGAGGAAGGGGCGCAGCGGCGCGATGGCGCGCATGCCGCCGGCCACGGTGTTGGGAATGTCGTGCATCTTGAGATCGAGGAAGAGCGGATGGCGGTCCTTGATCACCTTGGCCACACCCGCGGGCCCGTGGGAATGGAAGAACTCCAGGCCCAGCTTGAGGCCGCCGATCCTGCCCTTGAGCCGGCGCGAGAGGTTCTTGGCGACCTCGATGTCGGTGGTATCGACGGCGCAGAGAATGCGGGCAACGGCATCGTCGCGTTTCATGGTCTTCTCTCCTCTGTGCCGGACGCACGCGGCCCCAGCGCGAGCCCCGGGCGCGCGGCGGTGCCTCTATAGCAGATCGGATACCGCAGGGGCGAGACGATGCAGCAGCGCGGTTGCGGCCGGTTTGATGCAGGTCAAGGGAGGCCGGCCGGGAGGGGCCTAGAACAGTCGGACCGAACAACACAATGGACAAGAGGCCGACCATGGCAAACGTGTTCAAGGCAATCGCCGCCGGATGCCTTCTGGCGGGGCTGGGAGCAATGGCTGCACCGGCCCAGGCGCAGGATCTGGGCATGGACAAGCCGGCGGGGGACTGGCTGGTGCGGGTGCGCGGCATCGCCGTGCTGCCCGACGAGAGTTCGACTGTGACGCCGATCGGCGGCGATGTCGACCTGACCAACGAATACGTGCCCGAGGTCGATCTCAGCTATTTCCTGACCGACAACCTGGCCCTGGAACTGATCGCGGCGATGGCGCGCCACGACGTCACCGACAACAACTCCGTGCTGGGCGATGTCGACCTCGGCGAAGTCTCCCACCTGCCGCCGACCCTGGCCCTGCAGTACCACCCGCTGCCCAAGGAACGCTTCAGCCCCTACCTGGGCGCGGGCATCAACTACACGATCTTCTAAAACGAGGACGCCCCGGGCGGCGCCGTCACCAGCATCCACTACCAGGATACCTTCGGCTACGCGCTGCAGGCCGGCATCGACGTGGCAGTGGCGGAGAACTGGTCGGTCAACTTCGACGTCAAGAAGCTGTTCATCAGCACCGAGGTCGCGATCAACGGCGGTGCCATCAACGCCGATGTCGACATCGACCCCTGGATCGTCGGACTGGGCGTGGGCTACAAGTTCTAGGAGACCTAAAGGAAGACGCGGCGGTCGCCCCGGGTCATCCTTCGAGGCGTTCCAGCAGGAACTTCGCGGTGCCGAGATCGAGGTGACCGCCGCCGGCATTCTTGAACACCGTGATCTCCTCGGGCGAGCCGCGGCCGGTGACGGTGCCACGGGCAAGCTGGAAAAGATCGCCGCAGATGTCGTCGGGCGAGAACGTTCCGGCGGCGATGGGCTGACAGAACTCGCCGGTCTTCTCCAGCGCGAAGAAACGTGAGTCCAGATAGACGCGGCCACGTTGCATGGCCGCGTCGTCGCATTCGCGCATCTGCGGCTGGTAGCTGCCGACGAGGTCGAGGTGCGCCCCGGGCTTGAGCCAGGCGCCCAGGATCAGCGGTTTCTCGGCCATCGTGGCGCAGGAGATGACGTCGGCACGGCGTGCGGCGGCTTCCAGATCGCCCGTGGCGGCGATGCTGACGCCCTCCAGATGGAGATCGTTCGCCAGGGCCTGCGCCCGGGCGCCGCTGCGGTTCCATACCAGGACCTGCCGGATCGAGGGCCGGACCGCCAGGTGGGCCATGATGAGATGGGGCGCCATCGCCCCTGCCCCGACCATGAGCATGAGACCGGCGTCATGGCGCGCCAGGTAGTCGGCGCCCGTGGCGCTGTCGCCCGCGGTCTTGCGCAGGGTCAGCGCCGTGCCGTCGATCACCGCCAGCGGACGCCCCTCCCTGCCGTCGAACAGGGCATAGACGCCCTGCACCGAGGGCAGGCCCGAGCCGTTGTACTCGTTGTCGGGAAAGACCGTGATCAGCTTGATGCCGATGGCGTCCTGGCGCTGCCAGGCCGGCAGCATCAGGAACACCGCGTCCGAGCCGCTGTCGAGTGGCTGGTGCATGTGGATGCTGTCGGAATCGTCGATGTCCTGCAGATGGAAGGCCTTCAGGCCCTGGACCAGGCCGGGATAGTCGAGCAGGCGATGGACCTCGTCGCCGGTCACCATGCGCATGGGCGTTTCCTTCAGGGTTCGGAGCGTATCGGGCCGCCATCCTACCCATGGCACCAGCACGATCAAACCACGGCGCCTTGACAGCGCGGCAACGGCTCTCCATGTAATTAAACATCGTATAATTCCTTTGCGCGGGCGGTACGCCATGGATATGTTCAACCTCATCCTGGTGGTCCTCGCGCTCTACGGACTCTGGCTTGCGGCTTCCCCCTGGGTCGCCTGGCAACAGGCCAACCGCCTTCGGGTCCTCGAGGGCCAGGTCAGGCGCCTGATCGAGGCCCGGGAACGCCTGGTCCGCGATGTCGATTCGCCGGTCACCGCACCCCCCGGTTCCCGAGCCGGCTGCACCGAAGCCGGCACCGCCCGACATCTTCGCCGCGCCCGTCGTGCCCCCGGCTCCGCCGACCGAAGCCGCCCCGGGCTGGTCGCCGCCACGGCCGGCGCGACCCCATCGCCCCGCTCCCGTCATGCCGCAGCAGCCTGCAGCAGACACCGCGCCGCCGCCTGCGTCCGATTCGGCGCGCGGTGGCGCCGCGGCGAACCCCTTCGAAACCCTGCTTGCCTCGCGCTGGATGGTCTGGGCCGGTGCGGTGGCCCTGGCCCTGGGCGGGATCTTCCTGGTGCGTTATTCGATCGAGCAGGGCCTGCTCGGTCCGGTGCAGCGGGTGTTCTGCGGCCTGCTGCTGGGCCTGGGCCTGTCGCTTGCCGGCGAGTGGCTGCGGCGGCGCCCGCTGTTGCGGCCGATGGCAGCGCTGCGGCCGGAATACGTGCCCGCGGCGGTCACAGGCGCCGGACTTGCGAGCCTGTTTGCCACGGTCTGGGCGGCCCATGCGCTGTACGGCCTGATCGGCCCGCTGCCCGCCTTCGTCATCATGGCCGCCATCGCCGGGGCAACCATCGTGCTGGCCCTGCTCCACGGCGCGGCTTTTGCCCTGTTCGGCGCGCTCGCCGGGTATCTCGTGCCCGTGCTGGTCAGCAGCGCCAACCCCTCGCCCTGGGGCCTTTTTCCCTATCTTGCCCTGCTGACCGGCGCCTGCCTGCTGCTGGTACGCGACCGGGGCTGGACCCGGCTGAGCTGGGTCGCGATGACCGCGGCCCTGCTGTGGGCGCTGGCCTAGATGACGGTCCTAGGTCGCGCCGGCGACATACCGGTCGTCGGCAGCTTTCTCATCGTGCTGGCGGGCCTTGCCGTGCTGACGCGCCGCACCATCGCGGCGCCGCCGCCGCCGCTTACCAGCCGTCGCGCCTGGTTTGCCGGTCTGTTCGCCGGGGAGCCCTTCGTCCATGCCAGTCTGGCAGCCATCGCAGCGCTCATGCTGGTCGCAGCGGCCGCCGGCGACTTCTCGACGCCCACCCTGCTCGTCAGCACCGCGCTCGTGGCGGTGCTCCTGGCACTGGCCCTGCGCTTTCCCACGATCGAGGGCAGTGCACCCATTGCCGCCCTGTTCACCCTGGCGCTGATCGCCGACTGGCGCGCCGACCTGCCTGGCCTGTCGATGCTGGCCCGCGACGGCCGCCTGACAGGCGGCGGCAGCCTCGTCCCCGACACGATGGCGTCCTTTGCCGCCTCGGCGGCGGGATTTGGCCTGTTGTTTGCCCTGACCGGTTTTGCTGCCCTGTGGCGCGCCCGCACCCCGGCCTTGTGGGCCGTGCTGTCAGCCGCCGTGCCGCTGCTGCTCACCGTGCTCGTCTATGCCGGTGCGGGCGGCTTCGAACGTTCCGCTTCCTGGGCAGCTTTGGGACTGGGCCAGGCCATGCTCGCCCTTCTGGCGGCGAGCCAAGTCCGGCGCCATGGCGGGCAGGAAGGCCGAGGCGCGCTGGCGGTCTATGCCGTCGCGGTATGCGCCGCACTGGCCCTGGCGGCCGCCATGATCCTGCGCGAGGCATGGCTCACGGTGGCGCTGGCGGCCATGTTGCCGGCGCTCGCATGGGTCCATCGGCGCCTCGACCTTGCACCCCTGCGCTGGGTTGCCGCGCTGATCGTGCCGGCCGTGCTGGTGCGCCTGCTGTTCAATCCCGCACTGCTGCACTACGGCCAGGATGGTTCGCAGGTCGCCTGGGTGTTCTAAGGCTACGGCCTGCCGGCCGTGGCCTTCCTGGCCGCCGCCTATCTGTTCGGCGGCCGCCGCGACGACAGGCTGGTGCTGCACCTGCAGGGCGGCGCAGTCGCCCTCATCGTCGCGTTGCAGGTCGTGGCGACACGGCATCTGGCCGCGGGCGGCCTGCTGGCGCCCGTGGAACTCGCGGAGTTCGCCGTCCATGCCGCCGCGTGGCTGGCCGCGGCGCTCGTCTTCGCACGCAGCGCGCGCGGCAGCGGTCATCCCGTGCTGCACGGCAGCGCCGCCCTGCTGTTCCTTGGCGCGCTGCTTTGCATCGCTGCGGGGCCGTTGCTGTTTGCCAATCCGCTGCTGACGAACGAGCCGGTCGGCTCCTGGCCGATCCTGAACCTGCTCGCGCCGGCCTTTGCCCTGCCTGCGGTCCTGCTCGCGCTGCTGGCACGCGAACAGGAGCGGCAGCAGGCAAGCGGCTTTGCCGCCCTGGCCTGGGGTGCAGCCCTGGGGCTTGCCCTGGCCTATGTCACCCTGGATATCCGGCACGCCTTCCACGGCAGCCATATGGGGCTGGCACTGCCGGGCGCGGGCGAGACCATGGTGGTGAGCCTGACCTGGCTCATCCTGGCCTGGCTCGTGGGCCTGGCCGGGCGGCGCCTGGCCAACCGCACGATGGGTGCAGCAGCGAACCTGCTGGCGCTGGCGGCGCTGCTCGCCATCGCCACAGGCGCCAGCATCGTCTTCAACCCGCTCCTGACGGACCTCGGGATCGGCGGCTGGCCGCTCCTGAACCTGCTGGCGCTGGGTTATGGCCTTCCCGCCCTGGTGGCGGCCGCCCTGGCCCACAGCAACGAACAGGCTGGCAACGCCAGGCTGGCCCGGATTGCCTGGGCGGCGGCGGGTCTGCTTGCCTTCGCCTGGATCAACCTGGAGATCCGCCACGCTTTCCACGGGCCCTATCTCGACCGTGGCGGCATCGTCGACGCGGAGCTTTACGCCTATTCGGTGGGCTGGCTGACGATCGGTCTGGGGCTGCTGGCGGGCGGCCTGGTCAGCGGTCGCGCGGCGCTGCGTTACGCCTCCCTCGCGCTGATCTGCGCGGTCGCCGCCAAGGCTTTCCTATGGGACATGGCCGGCCTGACCGGCGTCTTCCGCGCGCTGACGTTCCTTGGGCTGGGCGCCGTGCTGATCGGCATCGGCTTCCTCTACCAGCGCTTCGTCTTCCGCCGTGTCGAGACCGGCGGCGATGGGGCCTGAACCCCGCAGAACCTCAGGCGGCGTCCCGCGAGGATGGCAGGGCCGGGCTGTCCTTGTGTTCGAGGACCTCGTGGCGGACCGGAACGGGGCGCTCGGCGAGCTGCTTCTCGAGTTCCTTGATGCGCCGGCGGCGTTCGGCCGAGAGCTTGCGGCCGTCGTGGCCGGCGACCCAGGCGACGATCATGCCGAACAGGCCGCCCAGGATCACCATGCCGAACATCCAGAGGAACAGCGGCAGTTCGGTCACGGTGTAGGGCAGCGGATAGAGCGAGACCGTCACCGGCTGACGGTTGGAGACACAGAACACCAGCACGGCAAGGGCAACGATCGCCAGAAGCGCCCAGGTCACCACCTTGGCCGTGGAGCGCATCGATTCAGGCCCCCGGCAGGTTGTCGTTCAGGCGCTCGCGCAGTTCCTTGCCGGTCTTGAAGAAGGGCAGGTTCTTCTCGTCGACCTTCACGGTCGCACCGGTGCGCGGATTGCGACCGATGCGGGCGTTGCGGCGGCGCACAGAAAACGAGCCGAAGCCGCGCAGTTCCACGCGATCGCCGCGCGACAGCGCCGTCGTGATCTCGTCGAACACCGTGTTGACGATGCGCTCGATGTCACGCTGGTAGAGATGGGGATAGCGCTCGGACAGGCGCGCGATGAGCTCAGACTTCGTCATGACCGACTCCAGCAGGCGCGAATCATTCCGCGACTGTACCGCCGGGCGTCAGCCGCCCTGCATCACGAAGCCTCAGGTTGCCAGAGAGCAAGCAGTCCGTCAAGGGTAAGTGGTTCTGGTAAAAGGCTTTTTCCGCCCGAACCCAGAAGGGCCGCAAGCCACCACTCTTCCTTGTCGATCTCGACCTCGACAACCGGAAGGTCGTCTGCAAGGCCATGGCTCGCGCTCAGCCATGCCCGTGCCTCGCGCTCGCCGCCGATCTCGTCGACCAGGCCGTTGGCCAGGGCCTGGTCGCCGGTGTAGATGCGCCCGTCGGCCAGCGCCGCGACCTGCGCCAGATCGAGGTCGGGACGCCCGGCATCGACCATCTCGACGAAGACGCCCTTCATCTGGTCGACCACGGCCTGGGTCCAGGCCCGGGCGGCCGGCAGCGTCTGCTCGAAGGGCGAGGGATTGGCTTTCAGCGGATCGCTCTTGATGGCATCGAAGGTGATGCCGAGGTTGTCGAAGAAATCGACCACGCTGGTGGTCGGGAAGATGACGCCGATCGAACCGGTGATCGTGCCGCGGCGGGCGACGATGTGATCGGTGGCGGTGGCGATCATGTAGCCGGCCGAGGCCGCGACATCGTCCATGATGGCAACGACCGGCTTCCGGGCAGCAACCCGCTGCAGCGCGATGGCGAGGGATTCGCCACCCACGAAGGTGCCGCCCGGGCTGTCGATGCGTACGATCAGCGCCTTGACGCCATCGTCCTCGGCGATGCGGTCGAGGGCGGCCTCGCGGTCGCGGTCGGTTTCGATGATGCCCGAGACATCGAGCAGGGCAATGCGGTCGCCTAGGGAATCGGAGCCGCCGAAGCGGCCGATCGCGGCGACGATGGCGGCCGCGGCCGCCACCACGAACAGGATGCGCCAGAGGGTGAGCCGGCGCCGCAGCCGCTGACGTTCGATCAACGTATCGGCATCGAGCGGCATGGGCGCCGGTCTCCCTTCTGGTTCCAGGCCTACTTCGAGGACTCGTCCTCGTCCTGGTCACGGTTGGCAAGCGCCGCACCCAGGATATCGCCCAGGGTGGCACCGCTGTCGGCCGAACCGTAGGTCTCCATGGCCTTCTTTTCCTCCTCGATCTCGAGCGCCTTGATCGAGAGGGAGAGACGGCGGGTGGCCTTGTCGATCGCCTGGATCTTGGCGTCGATACGGTCACCGACATTGAAGCGGTCGGGCCGCTGATCGCCGCGCTCGCGCGCCAGATCCGACTTGCGGATGAAGCCCGGCACCTCGTCCACGGTCACCTCGATGCCGCCATCCGTGATCTTGGTGACGACACAAGTGACCACCGCACCGCGCTTGATGCCGTCCATGGCATCGGCGAGCGGATCGGACTCGAGCTGCTTGACGCCCAGGCTGATGCGCTCCTTGTCGATGTCGACATCGAGCACCTTGGCCTGGACACGATCGCCCTTCTTGTAGTCGGCAATCGCTTCCTCGCCCGACTTGGCCCACGACAGGTCCGACATGTGGACCATGCCGTCGAGGTCGTTGCCCAGATCGATGAACAGACCGAACTCGGTGATGTTCTTGACCTCGCCCTCGACCATGCTGTCGATCGGGTGGCTGGCGATGAAGTCGTCCCAGGGATTTTCCTGGGTCTGCTTGATGCCTAGGCTGATGCGGCGCTTCTCGGCGTCGACATCGAGAACCTCGACTTCGACTTCCTGGCTGGTCGAGACAATCTTGCCGGGGTGCACGTTCTTGCGCGTCCAGCTCATCTCCGAGACATGGACTAGACCCTCGATCCCGGGCTCCAGCTCCACGAAGGCGCCGTAGTCGGTGATGTTGGTGACGCGACCCTTGAAGCGTGCCGCAACCGGATACTTGGCGGCAACGCCCTCCCAGGGATCGGCCTCGAGCTGCTTCATGCCCAGGCTGATGCGCTGGGTCTCGGGATTGAAGCGGATGACCTGAACGCGGACGTTCTGGCCGATGGCCAGCGCCTCGGTGGGATGGTTGATGCGGCGCCACGAGATGTCGGTGACGTGCAGCAGACCGTCCAGGCCGCCGAGATCGACGAACGCACCGTAGTCGGTGATGTTCTTGACCACGCCGTCGAGGATCTGGCCCTCGCGCAGGCCGGCGATGAGGTCAGCGCGCTGGTCGGCACGCTCGTCTTCCAGCACCGAACGGCGCGAGACGACGATGTTGCCGCGGCGGCGGTCCATCTTGAGGATGCGGAACTCGTGCTCGTCGCCCATGAGTGGGGTGACGTCGCGCACGGGGCGGATGTCGACCTGGCTGCCCGGCAGGAACGCCAGTGCGCCCTTGAGGTCGACGGTGAAGCCGCCCTTGACCCGGCTGACGATGACGCCCTTGACCCGGTCGTTGTCGTTGAAGGCGCGTTCGAGCTGGTTCCAGACCTCCTCGCGACGGGCCTTCTCGCGCGACAGCACGGTCTCGCCGGCGCGGTTTTCGAGCCGCTCGACGAAGACCTCGACGGTATCGCCGACCTTGATCGTGGGCTTGCCGCCCGGAGGCGTGAACTCGCGCAGGGCGATGCGGCCCTCGGCCTTCAGCCCGACGTCGATGAGCACGGAATCCCCGGTGACGGAGATGACCTTGCCCTCCACGACACCGCCCTCGACGATGTCGACGCGCTCGACATACTCGTTGAAGAGCGCTTCAAAGTTTTCTTCGGACGCAGAACCCTGCGCCGCTGCATTGCTGGCCATGATGTCTCCTTATGTTCGGAAGCTCTTTTGGAGGCTTCCCATGGCGGCCATTTGGGATTTCGCCGGGATCGCTCCCTGGGCGAGATGGACGCCTTGCCGGCCAAGACCGGATACCGCGCCCCGTGAGGCGCAGCGGCGCGCTATATAGCGGTATCGGGGACGGCCTTCAACCGACTCTCGACGATCTGCAGGGCGGTCTGCAGCGCGCCATCGGCGTCGAGCGCGGTGGTATCGAGGGTCACGGCATCCTCCGCCGGGCGCAGGGGCGCCACGGGCCGGGTGGTGTCGCGCAGGTCGCGCTCCTCCAGGTCGGCCAGGATGGCGGCGTAATCGGCCGATTCGCCACGCCCGAGCAGCTCCTGCTGGCGCCGCCTTGCACGCTCGGCGGGGCTGGCCGTGACAAAGAGCTTCACCCGGGCATCGGGGCAGACGACGGTGCCGATGTCGCGCCCGTCGATCACCACGCCCGGCAGCGTCGCGGCAAAGCGCTGCTGGAAGGCAAGCAGGGCAGCACGCACGCCGGCCATCGCGGCGACTCGCGAAGCCGCCTGGCCGACCGCCTCGCTGCGCAGGTCCGACCGGGCAAGATCCTCCCTGGACAGCGCCCGGGCGACCGCCTCGGCTGCGCCTTCGTCGTCGGCCCGGCCGCCATCGGCGAGCAGCCGCGAGGCGGTCGCACGGTAGAGCAGCCCGCTGTCGAGGTAATGAAAGCCCAGGTGCAGCGCCAGGCGGCGCGCCAGGGTGCCCTTGCCCGCCGCGACAGGGCCGTCGACGGCGATGACGATGCCGCCGCTCACGCGCCGAACCTTGCGCCCAGGCCGCTCATGAGGTCGAGGAAGCCGGGAAAGCTGGTCGCCACCGGGGCGATGTCGTCGATCGTGACCGGCTGTTCGGCAAGCAGGCCCAGCACCAGGAAGGACATGGCGATGCGGTGGTCGAGGTGGGTGGCGATGGTCGCGCCGCCCGCCGGGCGGCCGCCCCGGCCGGTGACGATCATGCCGTCCTCGAGTTCCTCGACCGCGACGCCGTTGGCGGCAAGGCCCGCGGCCATGACCGCCAGGCGGTCGCTTTCCTTGATGCGCAGTTCGGCCAGCCCGGTCATCACCGTGTGGCCCTGGGCGCAGGCGGCGGCGACCGAAAGCACGGGATATTCGTCGATCATGCTGGGCGCACGGTGGGCGGGAACCTCGACACCGCGCAGCCGCCCGCCGCGCACGAAGAGATCGGCCACGAGCTCGCCGCCCTCGTCGCGGGGATCCTGGACCGCGATGTCGGCGCCCATCTCGATCAGCGTCTCGATCAGGCCGATGCGCATCGGGTTCATGCCTACGCCGGTGATCGTGACCTGCGAACCCGGCAGGCAGGCCGCCGCAACCAGGGGAAAGGCCGCCGAGGACGGATCGCCCGGCACGCGAATCGCCGTGGGCCTCAGTTCGGGCTGGCCCTGCAGGGTGATGCGCGTCGCGCCGTCGACCGCCTCGACGCCGACCTGCGCCCCGAAGGCGCGCAGCATGCGCTCGCTGTGGTCGCGGGTCGCCTCGCGCTCGACGATCGTGGTGGCGCCGGGCGCATGGAGACCGGCCAGCAGAACCGCCGACTTGACCTGTGCCGAAGGCACCGGCACCGCGTAGTCGATCGCCACGGGCGGGACCGCGCCGGTGATCGCCAGCGGCGCGCGGTCCCGCGAGCGCGAGACGATGGTGGCCCCCATGCGCTCGAGGGGGCGCGCGACACGCCCCATCGGGCGGCGCCGCAGCGAGGCATCGCCCGTGAAGAAGCTGGTGAAGCCGTAACCGGCAGCCAGGCCCATCATGAGGCGCAAGCCGGTGCCGGCATTGCCCATGTCGAGCACATCCTCGGGTTCGTGCAGGCCGCCGACACCGCAGCCGTGGATGCGCCAGCTCCCCGCGCCGACGCGCTCGACCTGCGCACCGTAGGCGCGCATGGCCTGCGCCGTGGCGAGCACGTCCTCGCCTTCCAGAAGCCCCTCGACGGCGGTCTCGCCGACGGTCAGGCCGCCCAGGATCAGCGTGCGGTGGGAAATCGACTTGTCGCCGGGAGCGGCAATGCGGCCGTGCAGGGCCTCGCAGGGGCGGGCTTCCACGGGATGGGCAGAGGGGCTGTCTTCGGCGTGCGGCATGGGCCGCCTCATAGCATGGGTGGGCCGGGGCGATAAGCCGGTTGCAGGCCGCCCCGACTTTGCCTTTGACAGAGTGCAAGCGAGACGATATTGGCGCGCTCCACTTCAAGACCTCGGGTCGATCAACGGAGGAACCTGCGTTGCCCAAAGTCGAATTGGGAACGAAGCACACCTGCGAATCCTGCGGGGCCAAGTTCTACGACATGAAGAAGACGCCACCCACCTGCCCGTCCTGCGGCGCGGTGCTGGAGGTCGAGACCAAGCGCAAGACGCGCGCGCGGCCCGAGGAGGCCAAGCGCAAGCCTGTGCCCGTAAAGGCCGAGGAGGTCGAGGATGACGAGGAGGAGGTCGAGGACATCGATGACGATGCCGCCGATGCCCTGCTCGAAGACGAGGAGGACGACGACGATATCGGCGTCGGCGTCGGGGAAAACGACGAGGAGGAATAAGCTGCCGGAAACGGCGCTGACGGCCCTTCCGGGGCTTGCATCGCCGGTTTCCGCGGCATAGGTTCGCCGCCCGCGGTCCCCAGCACCGCGCGGCAGATCATGTTCGGGGCTGTAGCTCAGTTGGGAGAGCGCTTGAATGGCATTCAAGAGGTCGTCGGTTCGATTCCGTCCAGCTCCACCAGAACAAGGGCCCGGCTGTTTTCAGCCGGGCCTTTTTGTTTGCGCCGGCGCCTACTTGATCTCGGGCAGCAGGTCGTCGCTGGCGGCCACCTCGGCGACCGCGACGTCCCAGGCCGCCAGGCGGTCCGGTCCGGCCGGATGGGTGTCGAACATGTCGGTCTGCATGTTGCCCGAGGACTTGGTGAGCTGGACCCACAGCCGGCGCGCCCGGTCGAGGTCGTAGCCGGCGCGCGCCAGCATGTAGGCGGCGATGTAATCGGCCTCGCGTTCGTGTTCCTTGCTGAACGAGAGCTGGCCGAGCGAAGCGCCGACCTGGGCCGAACTGTTGAGACCGCTGTTGAAGGCATCGGGATCGACATTGCCTCCGGTCGCCGCGACCATCACCGCGGTGTAGAGGATGGTCGAGACGATGGCGCCGGCGCTGGCGTTCACCTGCGTCTTGTCGATGTGGCCGGCGATGTGGTGGCCCATCTCATGGGCGACCACGGCGGCAACCTCGTCCTCGGTTTCCAGATACTTCGCCAGGCCTTCGAAGATGACGATCTTGTCGGTGCCGCTGGCATAGGCGTTGACCTCGTCGGAGGGGTCGAAGACGACCTCGAAGCGGCAGGGGCTGTGGCCGACCTGGTTGCACAGCGCATAGGCCGCCTTCTGCAGCCGCGCCGCCGCGCGCATGACCATGGCTTGGTTCTGGCCCGAGGTGCGCCGCACGGTATGCAGGTCGGGAGCGGCCGTGATCTCGCTGTTCGCCTCGATCACCTCGTCCTGCGAGATCAGCGGCAGCCGGTGCATCGAACCGGCACAGGCGGTCAGGCCCAGCGAAATCAGGATCACCGCTGGCAGATGCCACGCGCCCATGGCCTTACCCCCCCGGAACACGATTCGCTGCGACTCTAGGTTGATTCCGGGCCGACGCCAAATCGCCGCGACTCAAGGGCCCGGCGGCGCCAGGCAGAGGGCGTTGGGCATGTAACCCGGCAGGCCGCTGCCCCAGGAGCGGTGCGCTCCCGGCAGAACGATGCCGGCGCTGGAACCGCCATCGAGCGCAAGGGCGCTTTCGGGCGCAAGACCGGCAAGCGGGCCCAGGGCGAGGAGCAGTTCCGCGAAGCTGTGGAGCGACACCGCACCGCCCCCGTCACGGAAGGCGCCGACGAGCGCAAGCCCGCCGGCGCCGTGGAGCGCGACGGCGAGCCGATTGTCGAGCTGCCCGTCGTCACGCAGCATGTCGTTGGCGCCATCGGCGACCAGGATGGGGGAGGACTGCAGGGCCTGGTCCCAGACGCCATCGGCCGGGAATGCCGCAAGGGGAAGGATGGCGCTTTCCCCACCCCGGCGCACCAGCACGCCGCCCCAGCGCCGCGGCGAGAAGGGCGACAGCGCGAACCCGTCGCCGACCGCCAGGCCGAGCGGCGCATGGCCCCCCTGATGCGCGGCAAAGAACCCGCCGCTGGCGCGCGCGATGGCGCCGGGGCAAGGCAGGCCATCGAGCAGCGCCGTTCGCGATCCCGCGGCATCGACCGGCAGCACGCGCCATGTCGCGGCGCCACCGGGAATGACGACGACCACCACCTCGAGGGGACGCCACGCCCCGGCACGATCGGCAAGCCGCCACACGAGCAGGCGCGCGCCGCCATCCAGCGCGACCTCCTCGGGCGCCGTGTCGCCGAGCAGGGCGACCGGGTCGGTGGCGGCCGAAGGGCCGGCGGCGGCTCCCAGCAGGACCGCCCCGGCGAGGGCGCAGCACAGGTACCGCATCGGACGATCGCGGCGCGCCATGGCTTTCAGAAGTCGTTGCGGGCGACCGCGCCGTCCTTCATGACGAAACGCACGTTGCGGACGGTGCGGATGTCGGCCAGCGGATCGGCGGCAAAACCCACGACGTCGGCGAGCTTGCCAGTCTCGATGCTGCCGAGGTTGTCCTGCTGGCGCAGCAGGCGCGCCCCGCCCATCGTCGCGGCCTCGATCGCCTCCTGGGGCGAAAAGCCGCAGCCGTGGACCATGCTGACCAGTTCCTGGGCGTTGTCGCCGTGATGGTTGCCGGGCGTTCCGGCATCGGTGCCCATGGCGATCGGCACGCCGATGCGCTTGGCCAGCGCCATGTTCCTGTGATGCACGTCCTCGAAGCTGACGTAGCGCTCGTGATGGTGCCGGGGGATCGCCGCGGCCACGGCCTCGTCGGCCAGCATGGCGGCGGTGACGCAGGAGGTCGGCACCAGGAAGGTCCCCTTCTCGGCCATCAGGGCATAGATGTCCTCGTCGCCGAAGCTGCCGTGCTCGACGCTGGCGCAGCCGGCCAGGGCGGCGTTGCGGATGCCGCTGGCGGCATGGGCATGGGCCGCGCAGTGCTTGAAGTTCGCCTCGGCGATGGCGACCGCGGCCTGCAGCTCCTCCAGGGTGTACTGGATGGCGCGGGCATCCTCGTATTCGGTCGAGGTCAGGGCTCCGGTCGCCATGACCTTGATCAGGTCGGCGCCCATGGCGAGCTGGCGCCGGGCCGCGGCGCGCACCTGCTCGGGCCCGTCGGCGACCTCGTACATGCCGGGAAAGCTCATCACCGTGGAGGTGGTGATCGAGAGCAGGCGGCCGGCACAGAACAGGCGGGGACCGGGAATCATGCCCCGGCGGATGAGCTGGCGCACGGCGATCTCGTGATAGTCCCAGCCGCCGACGTCGCGGGCCGTGGTGATGCCGCCCATCAGGGTGCGCCGGGCCGCCTCGGCGGCGTAGATCGCGATCTCGCCCGGCAGATGACCGGCCCAGGGATTGTTGTGGTCCGCCGTCTCGGTCGGCACGCAGATATGGACATGGCAGTCGATCAGGCCGGGCAGCAGGAAGGCGCCGGCGATGTCGATCACGGTGTCGTCTCCCGACGGCGTGCCGGCCTGGCCGATGGCGGCGAAACGGGCGCCCTCGATGCGGATGTCGCCGTCGCGCCAGCCCCCTGCCCCGCCGTCGTAGATCCTGCCGCCGCGCAACCATGTCGCCATCGCTCGTCTCCCATGCCTGGCGCCATTCTGGACCATCGCGCCCCGGCTCCGAAAGGGCGCGCTTGCCCCGGAGCGATCGTGGCAGCCTGTGCGCCCGGTCACTGGCGCGGCACGGCCGCGTGCACACATCTCCCGTGATGGGGATACCCCCCGAAAAAGGCAACCCGGCGGCAACGCCGGCACGCAGAGCCACCGGCCCCGATTGGGGCAGCGGAGTCGCCGAAGGGAGAGTAGAATGAGCGCGAGCAGGACCCCGACCGGCACCACGCACGTGGGTAATCCCGGTTCAAAGGTGTTCGATGAAGGTCGGAGATCAGCGAGTGACAATACGGACCTTATTATTCAGCATGTTGATCGCCGCAGCCGTACTGTCTGCTACTGCAGCTTTGTTGGCCTTGCTGCTGAAAAATCAGTTAGAGATAGCAGAAGATGCGGGTGCGCGCAGTTTGCACGGGCAAGCGCTGGCGACCGAGTTGATTGATTCAAGCGAGAGCCTGACTGCCTTTGCGCGAAATTTCACGGCC
>JAQCLG010000065.1 GCA_027592745.1 Pseudomonadota bacterium
CGCGACACGGCGGACGCCGCGACCGCCGAACTGGCGCCGACCGACGGCATCCTGCGCGCCGCCGGCCTGGGCTGGGCCGGGGCGGCGCGCGTGCTGCTGGGGTTTGTCACGGTCGAGCGGCTGAAGCTTGCCTCAACCTTCGTCTTCGGCGTGCTGCGGGTGGCCGCCTACATCGGCGTCGGCGTGCTCTCGGCCCTGGTCATCGCGCGCCTGAAGGCGGGCGAGCCCTTCGAGGGGCTGATCTGGGCGCTGGCCGTTGCGGCCCCGGCCGCGGGCATCCTGCACTGGCTGGAATCCTGGTTCGCCCACGACATGGCCTTCAAGCTGCTGGCCGAGATGCGTCAGCGCCTGTTCGACAAACTGGACCGCCTGGCGCCCGCCTACCTGCTGCACTGCAGGAGCGGCGACCTCGCCGCCATGGCGACCCAGGACATCGAGACGGTGGAGTATTTCTACGCCCATACCGTCGCCCCGGCGCTGGTCGCGGTGCTGGTGCCGGCCTCGGTGCTGGCGGTGCTCTTCCTCTGGGGCTGGCCGATGGCGCTGGCCCTGCTGCCCTTCCTGGCGGTCGTCGCGCTGTCGCCCTTCCTGATGCGCGGCCGGCTCGACCGGCTGGGCTCCCAGGCGCGCGAGGCGCTGGGCGAGCTCAACGCCTTCGCCGTCGACTCGATCCAGGGCCTGGCCGAGATCATCGCCTTCCAGCAGACCCGCCGGCGCGGCGAGCAGTTCGTGGCGCTCGCCCGCAAGGTTCAGCTGGTCCGCCTGCCGTTCTATCGCGATCTCACCCTGCAGATGGCGATCCTGGAGGTCGCCACGGGCCTGGGCGGCCTGGCGGTGATCGTGGCGGGTGCGCTGATGGTGAACGCGGGGACGCTCACCGCCGGCCTGCTGCCGCTCTTCACCCTGCTCGCCATGGCGGCCTTCCTGCCGGTCAGCGAGATCGCCCATATCGGCCGCCAGCTTGCCGATACCCTGGGCGCGACGCGTCGCCTGCACGCGGTGGAACAGGAGCCGGTGCCCGTGACCGACGGCCCCGGCGTGCCGGAGACGGCGGGACAGGGCGGGGCTTCGCTCAGGCTCGACCACGTCACCTACAGCTATCGCGGGCGCAACGAACCGGCGCTCGCCGACCTGCAGCTGGACGTGCCCGCGGGCGCCACCGTCGCCCTGGTGGGCCCCTCGGGCGCGGGCAAGACGACGCTCGCCCATCTGCTGATGCGCTTCTGGGACCCCGACAGCGGCACCATGGCCATGGCCGGCCACGACCTGCGCGACTACCGCCTGGACGACCTGCGCCGGCGCACCGCGCTGGTCGCACAGGACACCTATCTCTTCAACGACACCCTGCGCGGCAACATCCTGATTGCTGAGCCCGATGCCGACGAGGCCGAGCTGATAGCCGCCGTGCGTCGCGCCTCGCTCGACGATGTGGTCGCGGGCCTGCCCGAGGGGCTGGACACCATGGTCGGCGAACGCGGCATGCGCCTGTCGGGCGGCCAGCGCCAGCGCGTCGCCATCGCGCGGGCCTTCCTCAAGGACGCGCCCCTGCTGATTCTGGACGAAGCCACCAGCCATCTTGACGCCGTCAACGAACTGGCCGTGCGCCATGCGCTCGACGAACTGATGGCGCAGCGCACCATGGTCGTCATCGCCCACCGCCTCTCGACGGTGCGGAGCGCCGACCTGATCGTCGCCCTCGAGAACGGCCGCATCGTCGAGCAGGGCAGCCACGACGTCCTGCTCGCCCGCGGTGGCCTCTACGCCCGCCTCGTGCGCCGCCAGATGGGCGGGGCTGCCAGCGCGGCGCGCTGACAACGTCGCATAGGAAATCCTTCGCCCTTCGCGCGAGAGCTTGCCGTGACGACCGCCGCACTTTTCTGATGCGGTGGCAGGGGCAGCGGACGTATGAAATGGAGTGCATTGTACACCACGCGACGGAGTCTCCCGGATGACCCAGCCCTCCATCGACCAGCTCGTCTTCGCCGACGACTGGAGTGACCTCCGCCGCATCCGGGAGCTGCCCGAGATCGATCTCGACAGCCTCTATCGCTACCGCACCGAACGCCTGCGCGCGGAGATGAAGAAGGCCGATGTAGCGGCGCTCCTGCTGTTCAACCCGATCAGCCTGCGCTACGCCGTCGACTACGCGACCTACTCCCTGTTCCAGTCGCGCATCCCCTCGGCCTACGTCTTCATGGCACAGGACGGACCGACGGTGATGCACGGCGCCTATGCCGACACGACGCTGGTCGACCGCTACGAACCGGCGAATTTCGTCACCTTCTTCGACGCCGCCGACAACATGGCCGACAACGCCCGGCTGCTCGCCGAGAGCCTGGAGCGCTACCTCGACGAGATAGGCAGCACGAGCCGCCGGGTCGCGATCGAACTCGCCAACCCATCGGTCACGCAGGCATGCATGCAGCGGGGTCTGGAGGTGCTCGACGGCATCGCGATTTCCGAGAAGGCGCGGATCATCAAGTCGGCCGAGGAAATTGCCTGCATCCGCTGGGCGACGGCGGTCGCCGAGTTCGGCATGGCCAAGATGAAGGAGGCGCTGAGGCCCGGTGTGACCGAGCTCCAGCTGTGGGGGCTGCTCAACTACACCAACCTCGCCAACCACGGCGAGTGGCACGAGGGACGCATGCTGGCCTCGGGCGACCGCATCAATCCCTGGCTCCAGGAGGCGACCCAGAGGGTCATCCAGTCGGGCGACCTCGTCGGCTTCGATACCGACATGGTCGGGCCGAAGGGCTATT
Organism: Pseudomonadota bacterium; assembly: GCA_027592745.1. GTDB lineage: Bacteria > Pseudomonadota > Alphaproteobacteria > SP197 > SP197 > CALGGB01. The sequence continues at coordinate 2,760 of JAQCLG010000065.1, forward strand.
TCTGCGACATCTCGCGCACCTTCCACTGCGGCCCGGACAAGCCCACCAGGCGGCAGAAGGAGATCTACCGCATGGCCTACGACGAAGTGCAGCACAACATGGCCCTGGTGCGCGCGGGTATCAGCTTCCACGAGCTGCAGAAGAGGTCCTACACGATCCCCGAGGACTGCCGGAAGAACGCCTACACCTGCATCTACCACGGTGTCGGCATGTGCGACGAATACCCGCGCATCGATCCCTTCCATCGCGGTCTCAACCCGTTCGACGGCACGCTGGAGGCGGGCATGGTGATCACCGTCGAGAGCTACATGGGCCCCGAGGGCGAACGCGACGGGGTGAAGCTCGAGGAGCAGGTCCTGGTCACCGAGACCGGCTGCGAACCGATCTCGACCTTCCCCTTCGAGGAGTCGCTGCTTGACTGAGCGCCGCCCCCCGGCGCTGCAGTCTTGTGTCAGCCCGGCAGCACGCCTGCCGGGAGGAAGCCGGGCGAGACGGGACCCACTTCCTCCTCCAGCATGCCGTTGAGCAGCGCGTTCATGCGCTCGACGAGGGCGCGGTTGTCGGCCTCGATCCCGAGATTCAGCAGCTCGTCGGGATCGGCTGCGAGATCGAACAGTTCGATCTCGAAGTCTTCCATCACCGCCTCATAGCTGGTCGGCCGGCAGGTCAGGTCGAGCGGGGAGAAGTAGCGGGCGTACTTGTGCTGACCGTCGTAGACAAAGTTGATGAAGCCGCGCCGGCTGACATCGGGCCGCGCTTGCGAGAAGGGCGGCAGCGGGACGCCCGAGGCGATCGCGCGGCACACCCGCATCATGTAGAGCGCATCGATCGTCTGCAGGCCGACATAGTTGAACAGCACTGCCGGGCGCAGGGCCGTGGGCTGTGCGCCTGCGGGATCGTCGAGCAGGATGGAAAGGTCCTTGCCCGGCAGACCAGCCAGTTGCGGTGCGGCCTGGGCCTGCGGCACGCCCGCGAGACCGACCAGGCCTGGCAGCAGATCGATGTGGCTGGTGAGTGCCTGGCAACGCCGCCCGCCCGGCCGGTCGGGATGCACGACGACCAGCGGCACATGGCTTTCGGCCTCGTAGGGCAGGGGCCCCTTGCCGCGCAGCCCGCCGTGATCGCCGCCCAGCTCGCCGTGGTCGGCGGTGCGCACCACGACGGTCGAGGACCACAGGTCGAGAGCGGTCAGGGTCTCGAGCACGCCGCCCAGGGTACGGTCGTTGTCGGCAATGAGGTTGAGGTAGAAGTTGTAGTAGTCGCGCCACATGTCGCTCGCCTGCACCGGGATCTCGCCGAGGAAGGCGGACCAGCCGACCATGTAGGAGAGCTGCGCGCGCGGCCGGCCCGGTGCGTCCATCGGCTGCTCGGCCGAGGCCGAGGGTGCGAAGGTCCACCGGCGGTCGAATCCCGCGTCCTTGGGCGGCGCCAGGATGGTCTGTCCGACGGCTGATTGCTGCTCGCTGGAGCCGGTGCGGTTGACGTCGGCGTACATGATGTCGTGCGGGCTGACGAAACTCACGACCAGCAGCCAGGGCGTGCCCGCGGCGTTGAGCGTCTGGCCGTGGGTCCGCATCCAGCGGATCGCCTCGGCGGCGGTGTAGGTGTCGGTGCGGTAGCCCTGGTCGGGCGCGCCCACCTTGTCGCCGTCCGGGGAGAAGTGGTCAAAGCCGTAGTCGGTCAGGGCGTCGGTGTAGTTGACCGTGTCCTCGACCTTCACGATCGACTTCTTCAGCTCGAACTTTCCGAAATAGGCGGTGGCGTAGCCCAGAGCCTTGAACACGGTGCCGATCGAGGGGGTGTCGCGCGGCAGGCTCGGCACGTAGCCCGCCTCCATCTGGTCGAACACGCCGTTCACCTGGGGCGGCTGGCCCGAGAACATGACGCCGCGCGAGGGCGTGCACATGGCCGCACCGATGTAGTGGTTCTCGAACACGGTGCCGCGCCGCTCGAGCTCGCCGCGGGCGTCGAGCGTGTAGCCGTCCGCCGGGCGCAGATGGCGTGATTCCTCGTCGGTGATGATGAGCAGCACGTTGTGGGGTGCCGCTGTTGCGTCGTCCGCGCGCGCCTGCAGCCCGGGCATGACCACCCCGAGGGCAGCGGCGCCCTCGATCATCTGGCGCCGCGACAAACCCTGGCTTGAGCCGTCGATGCTCTTCATCGCCGTCCTCCCCGCGCTCGGTCTCATCCTAGCGGAAACCGGCGGACGATCACAGACGGCGGACCACCCGCGTCACCAGCAGCACCGATGCGGCCGCCAGCCCGACCGTCATGCCCCACCAGATGCCGTCGCCGCCGAGGTCCGCCGTAAAGGCGAGCAGGATGGCGGCGGGCAGGCCGATGCCCCAGTAGCCGATCACGGCGTAGACCATGGGCACGCGGGTGTCCTTGAGGCCGCGCAGCACGCCCGAGGCGATGGCCTGGGTGGTGTCGAACATCTGGAAGATGGCGGTGATGGAGAGCAGGCCCAGGGCAATGGGCACCAGGGGGGCGGTTGCGGGATCGGAGAGGTCGAGGAAACCGTCGACGATCAGCGGGGCGCCGAACCAGATGGCGGCGCTGGCGAAAACGATCCAGACCAGCCCGATGCAGGCGGCGGTGGCGGTCGCCGTGCCAATGCCCGCGGCGTCGCGCGCGCCGGCGGCCCGGCCGATGCGCACGGTCGCGGCCTGGGCGATGCCGAAGGGTACGATGAAGCCGATGCCGGAGGTCTGCATGGCAATCGCGATCGCCGCCAGGGTCTCGGTCGAGACCAGGCCCGCGATGAAGACGGTGACCGAGAACATGCTCATCTCGGCCAGGATGGAAAAACCGATGGGCACACCGATGACGAGAAGCTCGCGGGCATGGCGCCAGCGCAGCCGCTCCAGGCGGCGGTGGAAGCGGTAGCGGCGAAAGTGGCGGTCGAGCAGCAGGAAACCGGCCATGGACAGCGCCATGGTCCAGGTCGCCAGGGTCGTGGCGATGCCGGCACCGGTGAGCTCCAGGCGCGGCAGGCCGAAATTGCCGAACATCAGGCCCCAGTCGGCCAGCGCATTGACCAGGCCCGCGATGACGACGATGACCAGCGGCGCGCGCGGCTGGCTGTGGGCGGCAGCGACATTGCGCAGCACGACGAAGACCAGGTTGGCCGGCAGGGACCAGACCGCCGTGCGCAGGTATTCCGATGCGCGCGAGGCGGTCGCGGCCTCCTGGCCGAGCAGCAGCAGGACGTGTTCGCCCCACCAGGCGACGAGGCCGAAGGGCAGGGCCAGGGCGAGCGCGACGAAGAGGCCGGCCTGCACGGTGGGGTGGACCTCGGCGAGGCGGCGGGCGCCCAGGGCGTGGGCGATCATCGGCTAGACGGCGGTGCCCACGCCCATGCCGAAGTAGAACATCAGGGCGAGCGTGTTAGCCGCCAGGGTGCCGGCGGCAAGGTCCGCGGGGCCGAGCCAGCCCATCATCACGACATCGGTGACGCCGATCGCCATCTGCGCGGCAAAGGCCAGCGACAGGGGTGTGGCCAGCGCGATCATGGCGCGCGCCTCGAGACGCGAGGGGCGCAGGGCGCGCAGCGGCGGCGTTGCTGGAAGGACGGAATCGGTCATGAAGGCCTCTGAAATGCGGTCGGGTTCCTTGCCGGAAGCCGGTCACGCGGAGGCCATGGTTCCTCAGCGCCCGGCGATGCCGGGCGTACTCTGCATGCGGTGGAAGGCGGGAGGAGCCATGCGGATTTTGTAGCGGCGGCCTTCGTGCCGGTCAACGCTGCCGGTTCAGCCCAGGGCGAGCTGCAGCGCCACGGCGCCGCCGTAGAGGGCGAGGATCGCCACGCTCTCGAAGCCGATGCCCGCGGGGCCTGAGCGTTCGCGCCGGATGAGGCCGAGCAGCAGGACGGCGGTCATGAGGATGCCCAGCGCCAGCAGGAAGACGTGACGCAGCTCCATGGCGTGGTAGATCGAACCGCCGTCCCAGGCTGCATCGGAGGCGGCCAGGAACAGCACGTCGTAGACGTTGCCGCCGATGATGCCGCCCACGGCAAGCTGCAGGGCACCGCGGCGCACGGCGGCCACGGTGGTGACGAGTTCGGGCAGGGAATTGGCGACCGCGGTGAAGAGGGCGCCCATCACGGTCTGCGACAGCCCGGCGCGCTGCGCGATGGCGCTGCCGCTTTCGGCGATGACCCAGCCGGCGACACCGACGACGGCGATCAGGCCGGCAAGCTGCAAGGCAAGGATCGGCGCGGCGGGTAGCGTATCGGTCTCCTCCTGGGGACTGTCCGTGCGGGTCAGACGCGTGCGGCGTGGCGTCCACATCGGATCGGCGCGCATGCCGTGGGTCATGCGCAGGCCGGCGCCATAGATGATGAGCAGCACGATCGAGGCCGGATGGACAACCCACAGGGTCATCTCCGGGGTTGCATAGGCGATCAGCGGGATCGAGAGCATGAGGATGAGCAGGGTCGCCTAGGCGAGATTGGTCTCGTCGGCGGCGGCATGTTCCAGGTTGGCCTTGCGGTAGAACAGGTCGGCGACGGCCAGGAACGCGGTCTGGGCGGCGATGCCCCCGACGGCGTTGGAGATCGCCATCGCCGTGTTGCCGTCGAGTGCGGCGGTGACCGAGGTGACGGTGCCCGAGAGCGATGTCGTGATGCCCAGCAGCACCGCGCCGACCATGGCCTCGCCCAGGCCCGTGCGGTCGGCCACGACGTCGGCGCGATAGGTCAGCGCAACGCCGGCCAGAGCGATTGCAAGCGCGGCAGCGAGGAAGATACCGATATCGGCGGCAAGGGAGAACTCTGCAAACACGACCGGGTCGATATGGGGAGTGCCGGTCCAGATGCACGCGGGGACCGGGCAGCGCCGGCAGGTGGGTTTGCTGACCGGGACGATTGGGCCATAGTCCCGGTCCCCACGATCCGGAGTCCACCATGCGTACCCTATCGGCCGATGTCGGCGGCACCTTCACCGATCTCGTGCTGATCGACGACGAGGCCGGCAAGGTGCATCTCGACAAGGTGCCCTCGACGCCCGGACGGGCCGACGGCGTGCTCTCGGGCATCGGCCGCATCGCGGCCAGCGCGGGCATCGCACCCGGCGAGATCGACATCTTCGTCCACGGCTTCACCGTGGGCACCAACGCCTTTCTCACGCGCAACGGAGCGCGGGTCGCGATGGCGGTGACGCGCGGCATGCGCGACGTGCTCGAGATTGGCGACCAGATGCGCCCCCATCTCTATCGCCTCAGCCAGAGCCGGCCCGAGCCGGTGGTGCCGCGCTCCCGCGTGGTGGAGGTCGCCGAGCGGCGCGATGCCTTCGGCAAGGTCGTCGAGGCGCTGACGCCGGAAGAGGCCGAGCGGGTTGCACAGGCGCTGGCGGCGCTGGAGCCCGAGGCGGTCGCCGTCTGCCTGGGTTTCTCCTTCCTCGATGCCGGCCATGAGGAGATGCTGCAGGGCGCGATCTCGCGGCGCCTGCCCGGCGTGCCGATCTATCTCTCCAGCAGGGTCAATCCCCAGATCGAGGAATACCCGCGCGCCAACACCACCGCGGTGGCGGCCTATGTCGGCCCGGTGGTCGACCGGTATGTCGCAACACTCGACCAGGCGCTGGCAGGCGACGGGGTCAACGCGCCGCTGCGCCTGATGCGCTCGGACGGCGGCGTCGCCACGCCGGAATCGGCGCGCGCCAACCCGGCGACCATGATGCTCTCAGGCCCGGCGGGTGGCGTCATCGCCGGCGCCGCCATGGCGCAGGAACTGGGCGTGCCCGATCTCGTCACCTTCGACATGGGCGGCACCTCGGCGGATTTCTCGGTCATCGCCGGCAGCGAGCCGCGCATGGTGACGGGGCGCATCGTCGACGGCGTGCCGCTGCGCCTGCCCACCCTCGATATCGAGACGATCTCGGCGGGCGGCGGCTCGATCGCCCATGTCGATCTCGGTGGCGCGCTGCGCGTGGGGCCGCAGTCGGCGGGTTCCGAACCGGGACCGGCCTGCTACGGCCAGGGCGGGCGCGAGGCGACCGTGACGGACGCCGCCGTGGTGCTGGGCATCCTCGATCCCGGCGCCTTCCTGGGCGGCGAGATGGCGCTCGATGCCGACCTGGCGTGCGAGGCGGTGATGCGCAATGTCGCCGAGCCGCTGGGCCTGTCGCTGGAGGCCGCTGCCCTGGGCATCGTGCGGGTCGCCAGCGCCGGCATGATCCAGGCGATCCGCAAGCTCTCGGTCGAGCGCGGCCTCGACATCCGCGACTTCGCCCTGCTCGCCTTCGGCGGTGCTGGGCCGATCTATGCCCCCTTCATGGCCCGCGACCTCGCCATGGCCGAGGTCCTGGTGCCGGCCAATCCGGGTGTCTATGCCGCCCAGGGCCTGCTGATGTCCGACATCCGCCACGTCGCCCAGGCCGCCTTCCAGCGCCGCTTCGACAAGCTGGAGGAGGCCGATCTCGACACGCGCCTGGGCACCCTGCGCGGCGAACTCGACGACGCCCTGGCGCACGACGGCATCGCGTCCGAAAACCGCTACTTCCGCCATGTCGCCGACATGCGCTGCAGCGGCCAGTTCCACGAACTTGCGGTGGCGCTGCCCGAGCCGGGCGCACCCGGCTGGTGGCGCCCCCAGGAGGTTGCCGCCGCGTTCCATGCCGAACACGAGAAGGCCTATGGGCACACCGACCCCGACGCTCCGGTGGAGTTCGTCAACCTGCGGGTGGAGGCCTTCGGCCGCACGCCCAAGGCCCGTGTCGCCGCCGACCTGGGCACGGGCGAGGGTGCGCCGGAGCCTGTGGGCCATCGTCCGGTCTGCCTGGACGCAGGCGAGGGCTTCCGCAACACAGCGGTCTATCGCCGCGCCGACCTGCGTCCCGGCCACGCCCTTGCCGGCCCGGCGGTGATCACCCAGCGCGACACCACCACGGTGGTGCTGGCCGGCCAGAACGTGACGGTCGCACCCAACGGCGTGCTGCGCGTGCGCACGGCAGCCTGAGAGAGATGAAGGAGAACGCCATGAGCGATATCGACCCGATCAGCCGCGATGTCTTCCAGCACCAGGTCCACGGCATCGCCGAGGAGATGTCGATGGCGCTGCGCCGCGCCGCCTTCTCCTCGATCATCTGGGACATGTACGACTATTCCTGCGGCCTCTTCTCTCCCGAGGGCGAGATGCTCTCCCAGGCGGAGACGATCCCGGCCCAGCTCGGCATCATGTCGACGGCGATCCGCTACATGTTCGCCAAGATCCCGCGCGACCAGTGGAAACCCGGCGACATCATCGTCTGCAACGATCCCTACCAGGGCTGCACCCACACGCCCGATGTCTGCCTGTTCAGCCCGGTCTTCCACGACGGCGAGCTGATCGCGCTGACCTCGACCATCGCCCACCACGTCGACATTGGCGGCAAGGTGCCGGGCTCTGAAGGCCCCGACAACATGGAGGTCTTCGCCGAGGGCCTGATCCTGCCGCCGCTGAAGCTGATCGAGGAAGGCAGGCCCAACCAGGCGATCTTCGACATCCTGGCGGCCAACGTGCGCGACCCGCGCGGCTCGGCGGGCGACCTGCGCGCCCAGATCGCCGGCTGCCGCACCGGCGAGCGGCGCCTTGCCGAGCTCGCCGGGCGCTACGGCAACGCCCGCTTCCGCGAGATGTGCAACGCCTGCCTAGCCTACAACGAGACCTACATGCGCCGCGCCATTGCCGCACTGGGCGATGGCCGCTGGGAGGCCGAGGTCTTCATGGAGGACGACGTCACGAGCAAGGAGCCGATGCGTCTCCATGCCGTCGTCACGGTGGCGGGCGAGGAGATCACCATCGACGTCTCGGGCTCCGAGCCGCAGCGCGCCAACGGCATGAACTGCCCGGAGGCCTCGACCCTCTCGATGATCCACTACGCGGTGAAGTGCGTGCTGGCCCCGGACCTGCCGCAGAACCAGGGCTGCGACCGCCCGGTCCATGTCGTGACGAAAAAGGGCACGCTGCTGGATCCGATCCGGCCCGCCGCCGTCTCGGTGCGCCACATCACCCAGCAGGCCATGGCCGACGTGGTGCTCAAGGCGCTCGCGCCGGTCGCGGGCAATTACGCCGCGGCAGGGTGCCACACCTCCTTCCCCTCCTTCGTGCTGGGCGGCTTCGACACGCGCCCCGAGATGGCCCAGGACGACGGCAGCCCGCCCTATTTCGTCATCGCCGACATCATCGGCGGCGGCATGGGCGGGGCGCAGGGCCAGGACGGCATGAACGCCATCGACAGCCACGGCGGCAACTGCGCCATCCTCTCGGCCGAGGTGATGGAGACGCTTTCTCCCGTGCGCGTGCGGCGCACCGCCCTTGTGCCGGGTTCGGGCGGCAAGGGCCGCTTCCGCGGCGGCCTAGGCATCGAGCGCGACTACGAGCTGGTCGCCGGCAACGGCATCCTCACCGGCTACTGCCAGCAGACCCGGACCGATACCGCGCCCTGGGGGCTGGAGGGAGGCGAGGATGGCGGGCTGGCAGCGCTGATCCGCAATCCCGGCACGCCCAAGGAGGCCAGCCTGGGCAGCAAGATGGTCGGCATCCTGCTGCATGAAGGGGACGTCCTGCGTACCCGCGGCGCGGGCGGCGGCGGCTGGGGCGATCCGGCCGAACGCGATCCCGCGCACTTGGAGCGCGACCGAGTGGAGGGGTATGCTTAGGCTGCTAATTTGTTCAGGGGACACTAATGCAGTACATGATCCATGGGCCTTTCGAAATTGACCGCAACGAGAGAGGTCGAGTTGAGAGAAAGAAACTCCCAAATCTCTGGGCGAAAGTTGAAGAAGTAGAAGAAGGGCTTTCTTATGCTTATGGATGCTATTTTTTTTGTATCCAAAACAAAATTCTGAAGCCATGGTACGTTGGAAAGACAATATCTGGTTTTAGAACCGAATGCTTCCAACATCACAAGCTAAATCTCTACACAGAAGCAACAGATAACAAGGGGCGTCCAGTTCTTTTTCTTCTGCCGCGCAGGACACCAAAGGGGAAGTTGAGTTGGCAATCGACCGGAGCTGCAGCCATTGAAGTATCCAGCGTCGAGAGTCTCCTGATTGGTATGGGACTAAGCTGCAATCCCAGCATCCTGAATGTTCGTGGCACAAAGTTGCTTCGTCAGGTGCAAATTCCCGGCGTGTTGAACAGTCCGCGAGGTCGGCCAAATCGTGCAGTCTCCGCCTTTGCTGATGCCTTCTCACTCTGAATGACTTCCCCGCGCTTCGCCTATGTCGCGCACTGCCTGATGAACGCCAATGCCAAGGTCGATGAATGGGCGCCCTGCGCGGGCGTGCATCCCGGCCTCTTCGGCCTGTTGCGCGAAAAGGGCTACACAATCCGCCAGATGCCCTGCCCGGAACTGGCCTTCGCCGGGCTCAACCGCTTCTGGCAGGTGCGCCAGCAGTACGACACGCCGGCCTATCGGCGCCATTGTGCGGCGCTCGCAGAGCCGGTCGCCGAACTGATCCACCTGGACCTGAAGGAGCCGGATGCCGAGGTCGTGCTGATCGGCGTCGACGGCAGCCCGACCATGGGCGTGCGCTTCACCTCCTCGGGGCCGGACTGGGGCGGGCGGCCCGACAAACCCGGCGACTTCGACAGCGACGTCGTCTCCGGCAAGGGCATCTTCGTCGAGATCCTGCTCGAGAAACTGGCCGCCCTGGGCGTGGCCGCGCCACGCGCCAGCGCCATGACGACCGACATGCCCGACGGCGACGAGGCCACGGCCCTGGCCGACATCGGCGCGACACTCGACGGCCCGGTACGATGAAGAGCAACGACCGGCGCAGTCGCCGCATTGCGCTGGTCGCCGACGGCGTGATGAACCCCACCGGCAACGATCCCGATCTGCTCGCCATCGTCATGGAGCGCGGCTGGGGCATCATCGGCCTGCCGCCCGAGCGTCTGGGCCGTCCGGCGATCGCGCAATGGATGGCGGGCGTGGCCGATCAGGTACGCGAGTTCGCCCGCCACGGCATGACCGTGGTCGCCGTGCTCGACGGCGAGGAGACGACGGTCATCGGGGAACTGGAAAAGGCCTGCGCGCAGGAACCGGCGCAGATCGTGCCGGTGCATGTTCTCTCAGGCGGAGACGGAGGCGATCTGGCGGCTTTCCTCGACCGTCGCGCCTGAGCGCGTCTGGCCTTACAGCTCGCGCAGGCGCCGTTGCAGATCCGGCCCCGCATGGTCGAGGAACGCACGCAGCTTGGGTGCGACGAGCCTTGCGGCAGGGTGGACGAGATGGATCGGCGCTGCCGGTGGGGCGAATTCCTCCAATACGGGCACCAGTGAGCCTGCACGCAGTTCCTCGGCGACCATGTAGGAGAGCGCGATAGTGATGCCTTCGTCGTGGCGGGCCGCATCGATGCAGGTCAGGGCGTCGTTGATCTCCAGGCGCGGCATCACGGACACGGTCCGGCTGGTTCCGTTGACGACATGGCGCCATTCCCGATGGGGCATCAGGCCGGTGAAGGCGATGACGGCGTGGTCGCGCAGGTCGGTCGGCCGCTGCGGCACGCCGCGCCGCGCCAGATAGGCCGGTGAGGCGACCAGGATGCGCCGGATCTCGCCGACGCGGCGCACCATGATGCTGGAATCGGAGAGCTCGCCGATGCGGACTGCGACATCGATCCCCTCCTCGACCAGGTGGACAACGCGGTCCAGCAGCAGGACCGACGCCGTGACGTCGGGATAGGCGGCCAGGAAGGAGCGCAGCACCGGGGCCAGGGCGGTCCGCCCGAAGGTGACCGATGCGGTGATCGTGAGATGGCCGCGCGGCGCCCCGGCTTCGCCCGCCGCGTCCCGTTCGGCAGCGCGCAGGTCTTCCAGCAGCCTGCGGGTCGATTCCAGGTATCGGGCGCCGGCGTCGGTCAGGCCGATGCGCCGTGTCGTGCGGTGCAGCAGGCGCACGCCGAGCCGTTCCTCCAGCGAGGCGATGCCCCTGCTTACCGCAGGGGCCGACATGCCGAAGCTGCGGCCGCCGCTGGCCAGGCCTCCGGCCTCGACGACCGCCACGAACAGTTCCATCTCGCACAGGCGATCCATCCTTCCGCTGTTCGCAATAAACAGATGCGAATTATGGGTGTTCTTTCTTCGGATGGACAGATCGATATGGGTGGCACCAGCCCGCATGTCGGCGGGCAGACAGCCGAGAGAACAACCGCCATGGCCATCGCCGCATCCGTCGAGCAGTCCCCGCCTGCCGCCCGTCCGCCGCTGCCGCCGTTCGACCGGGAAGGCGCCCTGCGCAAGGTCCGGCTGGCCGAGGACGCCTGGAACACGCGCGAGCCCGAACGGGTGGCGCTGGCCTACACGCCCGACAGCCGCTGGCGCAACCGCAGCGACTTCCTGGTGGGCCGCGCGGCCATCGTGACCTTCCTGAAGCAGAAGTGGCAGCGCGAGCTGGGTTACCGCCTCGTCAAGGAGTTGTGGTCCTTCGACGGCGCGCGCATCGCCGTGCGCTTTGCCTACGAGTGGCACAACAGCGGCGGCGCCTGGTTCCGCTCCTACGGCAACGAGAACTGGGCCTTCGACGCCCAGGGCCTGATGGCCAGCCGCCACGTCAGCATCAACGACCTTGCCATCGCCGAACACGAACGCCTGATCCTGTGGCCGCAGGGCAGGCGGCCCGACGATGCCCCAGGCCTGTCCGCACTCGGCCTTTGACCCGCTGGAACCCGGAGGAACCCGATCATGCCCCATGCCTTTGCCGAACTGGCCTTCACGCAGGACGTGCGCCGTGTCCAGGAGGAACTCGGCAGCCGGGAGCTTTATGCCCGGTTCGACGGCGGCCAGCAGAGCCATCGCCTGCTCGGTCCCGACGAGGCCGACTTCCTGGCCGCGCGCGACAGTTTTTACATGGCGACGGTGGGCGAAGGCGGCTGGCCCTATGTCCAGCACCGCGGCGGCCCGGCGGGATTCGTGCGCGTGCTGGATGAGACCACCATCGGCTTTGCCGATTTCCGGGGCAACCGGCAGTACGTCAGCGTCGGCAACCTGGGGCGACAGCCGCGTCTCGCTGATCTTCGTCGACTATCCCAACCGCCGCCGCCTCAAGCTGCTGGGCCATGTCCGCTTCGTCGGCCCGGACGATCCCGTCGTGCTCGAGCGCCTTGCCCTGCCGGGCTATCGCGCACGGGTCGAACGCGGCTTCCTCATCGATGTCGCCGCCTGGGACTGGAACTGCCCCCAGCACATCACGCCGCGCTTCACACAGGCCGAGATTGCCGAAGCGGCCGCACCGCTGCACGCGCGCATCGCGGAACTGGAACGGCAACTGGCCGGCGGCACTGTCGCAGGCTGACGCCGAGAGACGGGCTGGCGCGGCTGCGCCGCCGCGCTAACATGGCGCCCTGACGGCCGCACCCTGCGGTCAAGGCAGAGGAGCAGCGGCCATGACCTTCCAGATCGCCGAGCGCTGGTTCGAGCGCAAGCGGATCGACGACGACATCACGCTGATCTGGGAGCCCCATGTCGATCCGCTGGGGCGCTGCAACATCTGGCACCTGCGCGGCAGCGAGACCGACCTGCTGGTCGATACCGGCATGGGCATCGCCGAACTGAAACCGGCCATCGCCGATCTCTTCGGCCACGGCGTCATCGCCTTTGCCACCCACACCCATTTCGACCACGTCGGCAGCCTGCACGAGTTCGAGCACCGCATCGTCTCGCGCCACGAGGCCGCGATCATGGACAACGGCGACCAGCGCTTCTCGCTTTACCGCGAGGACATGGACCCGGCGACCGTCAAGTACATCGAGGACAGCGGCTACAGGATCGCCGAGTGCCTGATCGATGCCCTGCCGCGGCCGGGCTACGACGCGCGCGCCTACCATGTCGAACCGGCCCGGCCGACGCGCGTGGTCGAGGAGGGCGACGAGGTCTCGATCGGCAACCGGCGCTTCGCAGTGATGGAGCTGCCGGGCCATTCGCCCGGCAGCATCGGCCTGTGGGAGGCCGCGACCGGCACGCTGTTCTCGGGCGATGCCGCCTACGACGGGCCGCTGCTCGACATGCTGCCGGAGTCCGATATTGCGGCCTATTGCCGCACCATGGAGCGGCTGCTGGACCTGCCCGTCAGCGTGGTGCACGCCGGCCACGATCCCAGCTTCGGGCGCGACAAGCTGGTCGCCATGTGCCGCGACTATCTCGACAGACACGCGGCGTGAGCAGGGCAGGGGATACAGCCATGGACGACGGCTACTACGATCTCGGCGGCCACAGCTTTGCGGTAACGACATCCTCGCCCGCGGCGCAGACCTGGTTCGACCGGGGACTAGCCTGGTGCTACGGCTTCAACCACGAGGAGGCAATCGTCTGCTTCGAGAATGCGCTGGCGGCCGATCCGGCATGCGCCATGGCGCACTGGGGCCTCGCCTATGCCGTGGGCCCCAACTACAACAAACCCTGGGCCGAATTCGATCCGGTCGACCTGGAGGCCTCGCTCGAGCGGGCGCGCGGCGAGAGCGTCGCGGCGGCGCGTTTTGCCGAACAAGCCACGCCGGTCGAGACGGCGCTCTGCCAGGCGCTGCTGGCGCGTTATCCCGCCGAGGACGGCGAACGCGACTACATGGGCTGGCACGATGCCTATGCCGCGGCGATGCGCCGGGTCCATGGCAGGCACGGCGATCATGCCGACGTCTGCGCCCTCTTCGTCGAGGCGTTGATGAACCGCACGCCCTGGGCGCTGTGGGACCTGGAGACCGGGACGGTGCCGCAGGGCGCCGACACCGACGAGATCGTCGCGACGATCGAGGCCGCCCTGCGCGACGTGCCCGGCGCCGGCCGGCATGCCGGACTGCTGCACATGCACGTCCACGTCATGGAGATGTCGCCGTACCCCGAGCGCGCGCTCAAGTCGGGCGATGCGCTCTACGAGGCGATGCCGGACTCGGGCCATCTGCGGCACATGCCCACGCACATCGACGTGTTGTGCGGCAACTACCAGGCGGTGGTCGAACGCAACCACGCCGCGGTCGTGGCCGACCGCAAGTTCGTCGCGCGGTCCGGGGTCTTCAACTTCTACACCGGCTACCGTGCCCACGACTTTCACTTCAAGGCCTACGGCGCGATGTTCCTGGGCCAGTACGGGCCCGCGATCGAGGCCGCCGAGGAACTCATCGCCACGACCCCCAAGGCGCTGCTGGAGAGGGGTTCGCCGCCCATGGCCGACTGGCTGGAGGGCTACATCCCGATCAAGCAGCATGTCCTGATCCGCTTCGGCAAGTGGCAGGAGATCCTCGATCAACCGCTGCCCGAGGATGCCGAGCTCTACTGCGTCACCACCGCGATGATCCGCTACACCCGCACCGTGGCCTATGCCGCGACCGGGCGCGTGCCCGAGGCCGAGGCCGAGAAGGTGCTGTTCTACGAGGCGGTGGCGCGCATGCCCGAGAGCCGCAAGCTGTTCAACAACACCTGCAGGGAAATCCTGGCGGTGGCCGAGCAGATGCTTCTGGGCGAACTGGAATACCGCAAGGGCAACCACGATGCGGCCTTTGCCCATCTGCGCCGTTCGGTCGAACTGGACGACCACCTGCCCTACGACGAACCCTGGGGCTGGATGCAGCCGACGCGCCATGCCCTTGGCGCGCTGCTGCTGGAACAGGGCCGTGTCGACGAGGCCGAGGCGGTCTATCGCGCCGACCTGGGGCTCGACGGCACGTTGCGGCGGCCCTGCCAGCATCCCGACAACGTCTGGAGCCTGCACGGCTTGCACGAATGCCTGAAGCGCAGGGGCGAGAAGGTCGAATGCGTCTGGGTCAAGCAGCGCCTGGACCTGGCGGCGGCACGGGCCGACGTGCCGATCCGCGCCTCCTGCTACTGCCGCATGCAGCACGCCGCCTGAGCCTCCCATGCTCCTGACGCAGCTTGCGCTCGGCTCGGCCATGATCGTGGCGACGGCGATCGTGCACACCAGCGGCCTGGTGGCGATCATCGTGTTCCTGACGCGGCGCACCGCCCTGGTCGATCCCCATCGCCATGTCGGGCGCCGCCGGATCGCCCGTTTCCTGGCCCTGACGGTGCTGGTGGTCTTCCTGCTTCACAGCGTGGAGATCTGGGTCTGGGCGGTGCTCTACCAGGTCCTAGGCGAGTTCGAGGAATTCTCGCGCGCGCTCTACTTCTCGACCGTGGTGTTCACCACCCTGGGTTTCGGCGATGTCGTGCTCAGCCTGCGCTGGCAGCTCCTGAGCGCGATGGAAGCCGCCAACGGCATCATCCTGTTCGGCCTGTCGACCGCACTGCTGTTTGCCATCTTCGTGCGCCTGATCCAGACCGCCGATCTCGTCGAACCGTCGCAGTGATCGGCGGTCCGGCCAGTGACGGCGATGGTGCCGGGCTGTCTGGTCACCGCGCCAAATGGTGCGCCCTGGTGGTCCTCTCCCTGTGCCAGCTTGCCGCCATGGCGGTCTGGTTCTCGGCCTCGGCGGTGGTGCCCTCGCTGCTGGCGCAGTACGACCTCGGCACGATCGGCGCCTCGCTCCTGACCAGCAGCGTGCAGGCCGGCTTCGTTGCCGGCACCCTGGCGAGCGCCCTGCTCGGCTTGGCCGACCGTCTCGATCCGCGCCGCCTGTTCATGACCTGCGCGCTCGTCGCCGCCGCGGCCAATGCCGGGCTTCTGGTGGTCGATCCCGCGGGGCCGGCCACGATCGGCCCGCGCTTCCTCACCGGCGTCTGCATGGCGGGGGTCTATGCCGTCGGCATGAAGATGGCGGCCAGCTGGGCCAGGGGCGACCTTGGGTTCCTGGTCGGGCTGCTGGTCGGTGCGCTGACCCTGGGATCGGCCGTCCCGCATCTCTTCAACGCCGTGGGCGGGATCGACTGGCGTTTCACCATTGCGGCCGCTTCGGTCGGCGCGCTGGTCGCGGCGCTGGGGATCAACCTGGTCCGCCTTGGACCGGCCTTCGGCAGGGCGCCGCGCTTTCGTGCCGCATCGGCCCTGCGAGCCTGGACGGTGCCCTCGCTCCGCCTGGCCAACCTCGGTTATCTCGGCCACATGTGGGAGCTCTACGCCATGTGGGCCTGGCTCGGGGTCTTTCTCGACGCCAGCTTCCGCCTGTCGATGGGCGACGCCGCTGCGGGAACCTGGGCGCGGGTGGCGTCCTTCGTCGCCATCGGCCTGGGCGGCGCCGTCGGCTGCCTGCTCGGCGGCCTGCTCTCCGATCGCTGGGGGCGCACCACCCTGACCATGGGCGCGATGGCGGCCAGCGGTACCTGTGCGGTCGCCGCCGGGCTGCTTTACGGCGCCAGCCCCTGGCTGCTGTTTGCCGTCTGCCTGGTCTGGGGCATCACCGTGATCGCCGATTCCGCACAGTTCTCGGCCAGTGTCGCCGAACTCTCGGAGAAGGAACTGCTCGGCACCATGCTGACGATCCAGACCTGCGGCGGTTTCCTGCTGACCCTGGTGACTATCCACCTGATGCCCGTGCTCGTTGACGGCATGGGCTGGGGGGCGGCCTTCGGCGTGCTGGCGCTCGGGCCGGTGGTCGGCGTCATCGCGATGGCCCGGCTGCGGCGCCATCCCGACGCCCGCAAGCTGGCGGGCGGACGGGGCTGAGGCCTCAGTCGATCAGCGCGTCGCCCTCCTGCCAGGCACGGTAGCGCGCGAGCGTGGCCGCGCCGGGCGGATAGAGCCCGCCCAGCGCCTTGCCGGACCCCGCCTCGCCCTGGATCCAGGCCTCCAGCGCCTCCTGCTCCTCGCCGGCCTCGACGATCTCGCGCACGAGTGCGGCGGGGATGACCACGGCGCCGTCGCCGTCGGCCAGGATGCTGTCGCCGGGCAGCACGGCGACGCCGCCCACGGCGATGGGCAGGTCGCGGTCGCCGTCGGAAAAGACGTTGTAACTCGCAGGCGCGGCAGCGCCGGCGCAGACCACGGGAAAACCGGTCTTGCGGATGCCCTCGACGTCGCGCACGACGCCGTCGGTCACCAGGCCGGCGACACCGCGCACCTGCAGGCGGGTCGCCAGGATGTCGCCGAGCACGCCGCCGCCCTTCTCGCCGCGGGTCTCCACGACTAGGACATGACCCTGCGGGGTCTCCTCGATGGCGCGGCGCTGGGCGCTGTCGGGGTGGCCGCGGCGGGCCGGATCGTCCAGATCCTCGCGGTAGGGCAGGAAACGCAGGGTCGAGACCGGGCCGGCGATGCGGGGCTGGCCGACGCGCAGGGGCGCGATGCCGGCGATGAAGACATGGCGCAGGCCGCGCTTGAGAAGCTGCATCGAAACGGTGGCGGTGGAGAGGTGGTGCAGCCGGTGGTGCAGGTCGTCGATCATGGGCGCGGAGTCCTTTGACCGCGGCGGCGACGGGTGGAACAGTGCGCCCGCAGCGGGGAGGGACACGATGGCCGACGGCATGATGACAGGCAAGGTGGCGCTGGTGACCGGGGCCGGGCGCGGCATCGGGCGCGAGATCGCCCTGCTGATGGCGGCCGAGGGTGCGTGTGTCGTCGTCAACGACGTCGGTGCGGGTCTCGACGGCGCCGGACGCGATGCGGGGCCGGCAGGCGAGGTTGCCGACGCCATCCGTGCGGCGGGCGGCAAGGCGGTCGTCAACGGCGACAGCGTGGCCGATCCGGCAGGCGCCCAGCGCATGGTCGGCGATGCGGTCGATGCCTTCGGGCGCATCGATGTCGTGGTCAACAACGCCGGCATCCTGCGCGACGGCATCTTCCACAAGATGAGCCATGCCGATTTCGAGGCCGTGCTGGACGTCCACCTGCGCGGCAGCTTCAACACCAGCCGCGCCGCCGCGACCCTGTTCCGCGAGCAGGGCAGCGGCGCCTTCGTCCACTTCACCTCGACCTCCGGCCTGATCGGCAACGTCGGCCAGGCCAACTACGCCGCGGCCAAGATGGGCATCGTCGGCCTGTCGCGCGGCATCGCCATCGACATGGCCCGTTTCGGCGTGCGTTCCAACTGCATCGCGCCCTTTGCCTGGTCGCGCATGATCGGCTCGATCCCGACCGAGACGCCCGAACAGCAGGCCCGCGTCGACAAGCTCAAGAGCCTGACGCCCGAGAAGATCGCCTCCATGGTGGTGTTCCTGGGCAGCGACGCAGCGGCCGAGGTGACCGGCCAGATCTTCTGCGTGAGGGGCAACGAGGTCTTCCTGATGAGCCAGCCGCGCCCGGTCCGTTCCCTCCACCGCGACGGCGGCTGGACGCCAAGGGCGCTGGCCGAGCAGATGCTGCCGGCCTTCCGCAGCGATCTCTACGACCTCGACGTCAGCGCCGACGTCTTCCCGTGGGACCCGGTATGAGCAGTCTC
>JAQCLG010000235.1 GCA_027592745.1 Pseudomonadota bacterium
AAGACGACCCTGCTGCGCCTGATCGCCGGGCTGGAGGTTCCCAGCACGGGCAAGATCCTGCTCGACGGCGAGGACCTGACGCCGCGGCCGACGCACCAGCGCAACATCGGCATGGTGTTCCAGTCGCTCGCCCTGTTCCCCCATCTCTCGGTCGGCGAGAACATCACCTATGCCCTGAAGATCCGCGGCATGGACCGGGGCGCCCGGCGCCGCAAGGCCGACGAACTGCTCGACCTGGTGCGCCTGCCGGGGGTGGCCGACCGCAACATCCGTCAGCTCTCGGGCGGCCAGCGCCAGCGCGTCGCCATCGCCCGCGCCCTGGCGCTCGAGCCCAAGCTGTTCCTGCTCGACGAACCCCTCTCGGCACTGGATGCCAAGCTGCGCGAGGAGATGCAGGTGGAATTGCGCATGCTGCAGGAGCGCCTGGGCATCACCACCATCATCGTCACCCACGATCAGCGCGAGGCGATGACGATGTCCGACGAGGTCGTGGTGATGTCGACCGCGCGCATCCAGCAGGTCGGCGCACCGCTGGAAATCTACCGCAATCCCGCGACCGCCTTCGTCGCCGAGTTCATCGGCACGAGCAATCTGCTCGCCGCGCGCCAGGCCGGCGGCAGCCGCGTCGCGATCGCCGGTGTCACCTTCGAAACCGCCGGCCTGCCCGACGGCCTGGCTGCACAGGATGCCGTCGTCGTCTCGATCCGGCCCGAGGACGTCCATGTCTTCCCCGAGGGCAGCCAGGGCGCCAACCGCCTGCCGGGCCAGGTCACCTTCGTGCGCGATGTCGGCGCTAGCGTGGAGACCTTCGTCGACTGCGGCGGCATCCAGGTCGTCGCCATGGCCACGCCCAAGGACCGCCCGGACGTGCGCAAGGGCGACCGCGTCGAGGTCGAACTGCCTGCCGAAAGCTGCATCGTGGTGAAGGCGTGAGCACGGGGCAGACGGCATCGCACGGGCATGAGCCTGTACGCCGGCCCCCGCTGCCGGTGCGTCTCCTGCTCGACGGCATCGTGCGGCCGCTGCGGCGCTTTCCCGCCGCGATCTTCCCCACGCTCATGCTCGGCGTCTTTTTCGTCGTGCCGTTCTGCATCATGGTGGTGATCAGCTTCTGGCACCGCATCGAATCCAAGACCTACGAACCCAGCTTCGAGCTGACCCACTACGCGCGGTTCTTCTCGCCGCTGTTCACCAGCCACCTCTGGGTCTCGATCCAGTTCTCGGTGCTGGCGAGCATCTTCAGCCTGCTGGTGGCGGTGCCCTTCACCTATTTCATCAGCCGCTTCCGGCGCAGG
Organism: Pseudomonadota bacterium; assembly: GCA_027592745.1. Classification (GTDB taxonomy): domain Bacteria; phylum Pseudomonadota; class Alphaproteobacteria; order SP197; family SP197; genus CALGGB01. Next base: position 1,296 of record JAQCLG010000235.1, read on the forward strand.
CCCCAGGTGCTGGCGCTGGTCTTCGTGCTCTGCGTGCTGTCGCTCTCGGAAGTCATCATTGCCTATTCGCTCTCGGTCGCGATGGGCCGCCCGGCCGGCATCACCAACGTGCTGGTCTGGCTCGGCATGATGGATGAGCCCCAGTCGCTGTTCCCCGGCTACTTCGCGACGCTGTTCGGGCTGTCCTACTTCAACATCCCGTTTGCGGTGCTGGTGCTCTATCCGGCCTGCACCCGGCTCGACCGGGAACTGACCGAGGCCGCGCAGACCCTGGGCGCCTCGCCGGTGCGCACCTTCTTCAGCGTCGTGCTGCCGCTGCTCGAACGCACCATCCTGGCGGCCTTCATCCTGCTATTCGTCTTCACCATGGGCGCCTTCGTCACGCCGACCTGGCTCGGCCGGCCCGAGGACACGATGATGGCCCAGCTCATCACCGACCAGGCACTGCAGCGCGGCAACTTCCCATTCGCCGCCGCACTCGCCTTCTTCTTCATGGCCGTGACGCTGATCCTGTCGCTAGTGACCGTGTGGCTGCGCCGGGGCGATCCGGTGGGGCGGGCGTGATGGTCCGGCTCGCCAAGGGGGTCTTCCTTACGCTCTTCTTTGCCATGTTCACGGTGCCGCTGGTGATCGTGGCGGGCATCTCGCTCAACGAGAAGAAGTACATGTTCTTCCCGCCCCAGGGCGTGTCGCTGCGCTGGTACCCGGAGGTCTTCGAGAAGTCGGTCTGGCTCGACGCCCTGACCAACAGCGTGGTCATCGCCCTTTCCGCCGGCGCCATCGCGATCGCCATCGCCCTGCCGACGGCCTATTTCCTGTGGCGTCACGGTTTCGCCTACGCCAAGGCGCTCTTTGCCATCGGCCTGGTGCCGTTCGCCCTGCCCCCGGTGATCACCGGCCTGGGCATGCTGATCTTCTGGGTCGCCTTCGGCCATGTCGGGCGCATCGAGAACATCGCCATCGGCCATGGCGTGTTCCTGGTCACCCTGCCGCTGGTAATGATCTCGCTGGGCTTGGAATCGATCGACGACGAACTGCTCGAGGCGGCGCGCACCATGGGCGCCGACGACCGGCGCATCTTCACCACCGTCGTGCTGCCGATGATCGCGCCCTACATGATCGCGGGTTATGCCTTTGTCCTGGTGCTGTCGATGAACGAATACATCATCGCCTTCTTCCTGGGCCAGCACGCCACCATCACCCTTCCGGTGCAGGTGCTCGCCAGCCTGCGCTCGGGCTATACGCCCGTGATCGCCTCCGTCTCGGTGATGTTCATCCTGCTTGCGGTCGTCGTCTTCGGCCTGATCGCCCGTTTCGGCGACCTGCCCAAGCTGCTGGGCGCCTGGACGCCGAAGGACTGACGGGCCGCCAAGTACACACTTGCGGCGGGCGCGTTTCCTGCCGTTAGATGCGCCCCCCAGCCCGCGAGACGCCATGCAGCCCTACATCCTCTACGGCGGCACCTTCAGCCGCGCCCTCGGTCCGCAGATGGTCCTGGAGGAAGGTGCCATTCCCTACGAGCTGCGCGTCGTCGACATGGAAGCCGGCGAGCACTTCAAGGAGGCCTTCCGCAAGATCAACCCGGCCGGCTTCACCCCCGCCCTGATCACGCCCGAGGGTCATGTGCTGCACGAAGCGGCAGCGATCATGGTCTATCTCGCCGACCATCACGGCCTGGCCGATCTCATCCCCGCGCCGGGCGACCCCCAGCGCGGCCTCATGCTGACCAAGCTCTGGTACTACACCAACGACGTGCAGCCGGCCTTCAAGCGTTTCGGCTACACCCAGCGCTACACCCTGCGCGACGAGGACATCCCCGCGATGCGCGCCAAGGCGCGCGCGGCAATCTGCGAGCGGCTGCAGCTGCTGGAGGACTGGCTGACGCAGAACGGGCCCTGGCACCTGGGCGAGCGGTTCAGCCTGGCCGATCTCCACCTGGCACTCTGGGCGAGCTATGGGCTGGAGAACATCGGCGACATCGTCGAGACCTTCCCCGCCATCGGCCGCGTGCGCGACGGCGTGCTGGCCCGGCCCAAGTCGGGACCGTTGCTCCAGGGCCTGATCGACTACATGGTCGAACGCCGCCGGAGACGCCCGCTGGCCGTCTAGAGCGGATCACGATCAGCCGGAACCGCTCGGCGGTTCCGGCTGATCGTGTGAATCCGCTCTACAT
>JAQCLG010000066.1 GCA_027592745.1 Pseudomonadota bacterium
TGGCACCAGAAGGCGCCGCGCCACCAGTCGATCTCGGCAAAGACGCCGCCCACCGCCGGCCCGATCAGCGCCGCCGCGCCCCAAAGGGTGGAGAGCACGGCGAACACCCGCGGCCTCAGGCGGTCGGGATAAAGCGTGCGCACCAGGACATAGGAGAGTGCCAGCAGCAGGCCGCCGCCCCAGCCCTGCACCGCGCGGCCGGCAATCAGCACGCCGATGGTCGGCGCAGCGCCGCCGATCACCGCGCCCAGGCCGAACAGGCCGGCCGCCATGATGTAGCCGAAGCGCAGGCCGCGCCCGGCCTGCAACGGCCCCGCACTGGCCGAACCCACGATGGTCGCGACCATGTAGATCGCCGTCGGCCAGGCATAGAAGGCCGCCCCGCCGATCTCGCTCACGACCGACGGCATCACCGTCGACATCACGAAGACGTCGATGGCGTGCAGGCCGATCGCCGTCAGGATGATGCCGGTCGCAAGGCCCCGCCGGCCCCGGAAGATCAGCGTCCAGGGCGCGCGGCGCCCCTAGCCGGCAGGGCCGCGCACGTCTGCCTAGCCGTTGGCCGCCAGACCCCGCGCCATGCCGGGCCGCTGGGCGAGCAGCTTGCGGTTGGCGTCGATCGAGGGGAAGGACTGGGCAAGTTTCTTCTGGTCCTCGTACCAGCCTGCCAGCATCGAGAGATAGATGTCGGCAGCGCTGGCCTTTTCGCCCAGCAGGTAGGGACCGTCCGCCTTCAGCGCCTTTTCGACCACGCCGAAGGCCTCGTCGATGCGCTCGCGCGCCTTCTCGGCGACATGGGGCGCCTCGTCGGCATGGCTGGTGCAGCGGTCGGGATAGAACATCTGCAGCATCCGCTCCTGGACCGTGTTGGTCAGGTACATCATCCACTGCAGGTAGGTGCCGCGGTCGTCGGCGTCGTTGGCCGGGGCGAGACCGGCTTCCGGGTGGCGGTCGGCGAGCCAGGCGCAGATCGCGGCAGCCTCGAACACGGGCCGGCCCTTGACGACCAGCGTCGGCACCCGGCCGTGGGGATTGAGCTTGAGATACTCGGGGTCGCGCGCCTCGCCGGAGATGTCGACGGCGACAAATTCATAGGGTGCCCCGACCTCCTCGAGAACACAGTGGGGGGCGGCGCTGGCCGAACCCGGCGAACCATAAAGCCTGTACATGAACGATCCCTTGTCTGGCGTGGTCAGTTGGACGAAGGCGCAGCGTAACAGGCCATGGCCTCCACGATGCGGCGATAGAAGGTTTCGGCGTCGAGCCCGGTGACGATACGGCACGGCCCTTCCCCGCGCGCGATCCGCGTCTGGCCCATACGTTCGGTATCGCAGGTTTCCACCGCGACCGAGCATGGCTGCGTCTCGAACAGTTCGGGCCAGAGCATCAGGCCGGTGACGGCGACATCGTAGAGCGCGATGGGCTGGGCGCGCCACATCGCCGCGAGGGCCCGGCCCGGAGCGCCGAACCCGGCCATCGACTCGAACCAGGCCATCGGCGGGCGCAGGTCCCGGGTGTGGTCGAGCGTCACCAGGGTCGCGGGCACGTCCATGGCAAACACGCTGGCAGCGGCATGGGGGTCGATCAGGATGTTGTATTCGGCGTATGGGCCCATGTTGCCCGGCCCCTCGCTGCCGCCCATGACGTAGAGGTGCGCGATCCGCCCCGCCAGGTCGGGCCGGGCGATCAGCAGCATGGCGATGTTGGTCAGCGGGCCGATCGCGGCGATCGTCAGCGGCTCCGCGGCACCCTCCAGAAGGCCGATGAGCGCGCTGATGGCATGTTTGGGCCGCTCCGGGTCGGCCTGGGGCGGCAACCCGGAAGCGTCCAGGCCGCCGGCGCCCTGGACCTGCTCCTTGCGCAGCAGCGGTCGCAGCATCGGGCGGGCGCAGCCCCGGTAGACCGGAATCTCGGGCCGCCCGGCAGCCTCGACAATGCGCCGGGCGTTCGAGGTCGTGTAGGCGACCGGAACATTGCCCTCGACCGCCGTGAGCGCCACCACCGAGAGCGCCTGCGGGCAGGCGAGGGCAAGGAAGATGGCAAAGGCATCGTCCTTGCCGGGGTCGCAGTCGAAGATCACCTGAACCGGCTGCATCGGGACTCCGCATGAGGGGAAACGCGCGGCATCTTGCATCCGGGGCGGCGAAGGGGCAAACGATGGCAGCCAACCGCCAGCCACCGAGGTTTCCATGACCGACGCCGCCCTGCCCTCCGCCAACTGGAGCTTCCCGACCGCTATCCGCTTCGGCGCAGGCCGCATCGGCGAACTGCCCGACGCCTGCCGCCGGCTCGGCATGCAGCGCCCCCTGCTGGTCACCGATCCCGGCATCGCCGGCCTGCCGATGATCGCGGCCGCGGTCGAGGCCAACCGGGCCGCGGGCCTGCCCATGACGGTATTTTCCGACATTCATGCCAATCCCGTGGCCGCCGACGTCGAGAAGGGCGTGGCCATCCTGCGCCAGGGCGGCCATGACGGCGTCGTCGTCTTCGGCGGCGGCAGCGCCATGGATGCCGGCAAGACCATCGCCTTCATGGCCGGCCAGAGCCGGCCGATGTGGGACTTCGAGGACCGCGCCGACTGGTGGACCCGGGCCGATGCCGACGCCATCCTGCCGATCATCGCCGTGCCGACGACCTCGGGAACCGGTTCGGAGGTCGGCCGCGCCTCGGTCATCATCGACGAGAGCGACCACACCAAGAAGATCATCTTCCACCCCAGGATGCTGCCGGCCATCGTCATCGAGGACCCCGTGCTGACCGTCGGCCTGCCGCCCGCGATCACCGCCTGGACCGGCATGGACGCGCTCGCCCACTGCCTGGAGGCCTACAGCGCGCCGGGTTACCACCCCATGGCCAACGGCATCGCCCTGGAAGGCATGCGCCTGGTCAAGGAATGGCTGCCGGTCGCGGTCGCCGACGGCACCAACCTCGCCGCACGCGGCCACATGCAGATCGCCGCCAGCATGGGCGCCACGGCCTTCCAGAAGGGCCTGGGCGCCATTCACTCCCTTTCCCACCCGATCGGCGCCTTGTTCGGGACCCACCACGGCCGCACAAATGCCGTGGTCATGCCCTACGTCATGGTCTTCAACCGTCCCGCGGTCGCCGAACGTTATGCCGCGCTCGCGCGTTATCTCGATCTGCCGGGCGGCTCCTTCGACTCGGTCCTCGAATGGGTGCTCGAATTGCGACAGACCTTGAAGATCGAGCACACGCTCACCGACCTTGGCGTCGACGACAGCCGGATCGACGAGGTCGTACGCCAGGCCGAAAACGACCCCACCGCCGGCAGCAATGCGGTTCCGCTCAACCAGGACAATCTGCGCGGCATGTTCGTCAATGCCCTGCAGGGAAGGCTTGCCTGACCATGACCACCGGCACGGGCTGTCTGGGAGAGCGCATCCCGCGATGGCTCGTGCTGGGCTGCTGCCTTGCACTGCTGGGTCATCCGGCCATGGCCGACGAGGAGACCGTCGTCAGCAGCGACGGCACCGAGATCGTCCTCGACGAGCTTCCCACGCCGCAGGACCGCCAGCCCGCCGAACTGCCGGGTTCGGTCATCACCCTGCAGGTCGAGAACGACGTCTTCACGACCAGCGATGACGGCCAGTACACCCATGGCATGCAGGCCGAATGGCTGTCGGCGCCCGGCGATGTCGCCGATTTCATCCGCCAGGGCGCCGATGTCCTGCCGCTCTTCAACACTGATGGCGACCTGCGCGGCAGCTTCGCCGTCGGCCAGAGCATGTACACCCCCGACGACATCGACGATCCCGACGTGATCGCCAACGATCGCCCCTATGCCGGCTGGCTCTATTCCAACTTCGGTCTGCTCTCCGACACGGGGCAGCGGCTGGACAAGATGGTCCTTTCCCTCGGCGTGGTCGGCCCGGCCTCCTTCGCCGACCGGACCCAGAAGTGGTTCCATGAGGTCATCGACTCGCCCGATCCCAAGGGATGGAGCAACCAGCTCCACAACGAACCGACCATCAACCTGTTCTACGAACGCCAGCTGCGCATGCTCTCGCCGTTCAAGGTGCTGGGCATCGAGGGCGACCTGACGCCGCATTACGGCGGCGCGCTGGGCAACGCCTTCACCCATGGCGCGGTCGGCGCGACCATCCGGCTGGGCACCGACCTGGTGCAGGACTACGGCCCGCCGCGCATCCAGCCCAGCCTGCCCGGCAGCGGCTACTTCACGCCGCGCGGCTGGGACCAGCCCAACGCCTATCTCTTCGCCGGCGTCGAGGGCCGTGCGGTCGCCCGCAACATCTTCCTGGACGGCAACACCTTCGGCAGCAGCCACAGCGTCGGCCACAAGGTTTTTGTCGGCGACCTGCAGTTCGGCGCCGCCATCACCTGGGGCGACATGCGGCTTTCCCTGACCCATGTCATCCAGACCAAGGAGTTCGATGGCGAGGACGGCGGCGACCAGTTTGGCGCGGTCAGTTTCAGCATGGCATTCTAGCGATCGAACGCTCCGGCCCGTCGTATGTTCTAGGAGGATGTGACGCAGGGGGTGCAGCGTGGACCGCAAGGGGTTTGAACGAATCGTGGCGATCTGCGCCTGCGCTCTGCTGGCGCTGGCGGTCGCGTCGCTGTTCTACCTTGCCCGCGACCTGATCCTGCCGGTCTTCCTTGCCGTCTTCATCGCCCTGGTGCTGCAGCCGATCGTGCGGCGTTTCTGCCGCCTGGGCATGAACCGGCCGGCCGCGGCCGTGGCGACCATGCTGATCGTGCTCGCCATCCTCTTTGGCGGCGGCTACAGGCTGACCGCACCGGCGATCGACTGGCTGGACCGCATCCCGACCATCACCCAGAAGATCGAAAGCCGCTTCCACGAACTGCGCCGTTCCCTGGCCGCGGCCGAACAGGCCTCCGAGCAGATCCAGGAAATCACCCAGGGCGACCAGGGCGATGAATCCGACACCGTGGTCGTGGCCGAGGAGAGTTTCGCGCGCAACATGCTGGGCCAGATCGGCTCCTTCATGGGCCAATCCGGCATCACCGTGGGCCTGCTGTTCTTCCTGCTCGCCTTCGGCCAGCCTACCGCCGAACGTGTCATCCAGGCCTTCGAGCTGCGCGATACCCGCCGCCGCCTGCGCGAGATCACCCGCGACGTCGAACGCCGCTGCGCCGAGTACCTGCGCACCGTGACGCTCATCAACATCGGTGTGGGCATCGCCACGGGCCTTGCAATGTGGGCGCTCCACCTCCCCAATGCGCCGCTCTGGGGCATCCTTGCCATGGCACTCAACTACATGCCCTACCTTGGACCCACCGTGATGGTCGGCATCCTGGGCGCGGTCGGCATCGTCACCTTCGAGGAGCCGCTGGCGATGGCCATGCCCCTGCTCGCCTTCCTGACGATCACTGCCGTCGAGGGCCAGTTCATCACCCCCGCGATCGTCGGACGCCAGCTCACCCTCAATCCCATCACCGTCTTCCTGCCGATCGTCGTCTGGTTCTGGATCTGGGGCGTGGTCGGCGCCATCATCGCCGTGCCCCTGCTGGCCAGCGTCAAGATCGTAGCCGACCAGTTGCCGGCCTTGTCCCCGCTCTCGGCCTTCCTCGGTCGTCCCGTCGTCGAACGCAACCGCACCGGAACAGAGACCAAGCCGACCTCCGCCTGAACCCCGCCGCCCCGGAACCCTCCATGCCATCCTTCGAGAACGTCACCGAACACTGGAACCTCTGCAAGCCGGCGGTGGCCGGACGCAAGGGCATCGTTGCGACCAACCACTACGAGGTGTCCGAGATCGGCGCCGATGTCCTGCGGCGCGGCGGCAATGCGGTCGACGCCGCGGTCGCGGTGAGCTTCGCCATCGGCGTCGTCGAACCCTGGAACAGCGGCCTGGGCGGCTGCGGCTTCATGCAGGTCTTCGATGCCGCCCGGCGCAAGGTGACCAGCATCGACTTTGGCACCGTCTCGCCCCGCGGCATCGAGGTCGGCGACTACCCGCTGGCCGGAGGCACCGCCGAGGGCGGCTTCAACTGGCCCGCCGTGATAGGCGACCGCAACATCGTCGGGCCGCTCTCGGTCGGTGTGCCGACCCTGGTGGCGGGCATGGCCAGGGCGCTGGAGACCTTCGGCACGCGTTCCTGGGCCTCCTCGCTGGAAGGTGCAATCGCGCTTGCCGAGCGCGGCATGCTGATCGACTGGTACGCCAGCCTGCTGCTGGCCTCGGAAGCAGCGGAAATGGCGCGTTTCCCCGATCTGGCCGCACTCTACATGCCCGGCGGCCACACGCCTGCGGCAGGCTGGTCCGGGCCGCTGCCGCGCCTCGACCTCGGTCCCCTGGCGGCGACCCTGCAGCACCTCGCCGAAGCCGGGCCGGGCGACTTCTACCATGGCGTCCTGGCCGACCGGATCGATGCCGATGCCAGGCGCATCCACTGCCCCTTGCGCAAGGTCGACCTGGAATCCTTCGAGGCCCGTGTCTGCGAACCCTCGGTCGGTCAGTACCGCGGCGCCACGGTCCACAGCGCGCCGGGCCTCTCGGCCGGGCCGAGCCTGCTGCATGCGCTCGAGCTTCTCGAGGCCCACACCCTGGCGCCGGCACCAGATGCGGCAACCTACATGGCCTATGCCGAAAGCCTGTTCGAGGCCTACCGGGTGCGTCTTGCCACCATGGGCGAGGTCGCCCGCGCGCCCTCCTCGACCACGACGTTCTCGGTGGTCGATGGCGACGGCAACATGGCGATCGTCACCCAGACCCTGATGTCGGGTTTCGGCAGCAAGATCCGCCTGCCCCAGACCGGCGTCATCCTCAACAACGGCATGTTGTGGTTCGATCCGGTGCCCGGGCAGCCCAACGCCATTGCCCCGGGCAAGCGGCCCCTCTCCAACATGGCGCCGACCGTGGTGCTGCGCGAGGACCGTGCCGATTTCGGGCTGGGCGCCCTGGGCGGGCGGCACATCTTCCCCGCGATCTTCCAGCTGATCTCGTTCATCCACGATTTCGGCATGGATCCCGGCGAGGCCATGGCCCAGCCTCGCATCGACGTCTCGGGCGGCGAGGAGGTCACGGTCGATGCCCGCCTGAAGGGCCCGGTGCTCAATGCCCTGGGCGCCGGCCACCCCGTCGCCGTCGAACAGAACGGCGTGCTGCCCGAGGCCTTTGCCTGCGCCAACATCGTCATGCAGGACAAGTCCGGCGGGCAGAGTGCGGCCGTCCACATCCCCATGCCATGGGCCCTGGCAGTGGCGGTCTGACGCCGGCCTCCCGCCTCAGCTGTCGCCCAGCGTCATCAGCGCGGCATTGCCACCGGCCGCGGTGGTGTCGGTCGAGACCACCCGTTCGTTGGCGAAACGGGGCAGGTAATGCGGTCCGCCGGCCTTGGGGCCGGTGCCCGACAGGCCCTGGCCGCCGAACGGCTGGCTGCCCACCACCGCGCCGATCATGTTGCGGTTGACGTAGACATTGCCTACCCGCGCCCGCTCCGCGATGTAGCGGGCGTTTGCGTCGATCCGGGTGTGGATGCCCAGCGTCAGCCCGTAGCCACCGGCATTGATCGCGGCGAGCAGCGCGTCCAGCCGGTCGGCGCGGTAGTGCAGGACATGCAGCACGGGCCCGAAGACCTCCCTCTCCAGCCGGTCGAAGCGGTCGATCTCGATGACCGCGGGCGCCATGAAGGTGCCGCCGGCCGTCTCGGGCGGCAGTGGCGCACGGTAGAGCAGCTTGTGCTCGCGCGAGAACCGTTCGACATGGGCCTCCAGGCCGTCGAGCGCCTCCCGGTCGATCGCCGGGCCGACGTCGGTGGCCAGCAGGCCGGGATCGCCGATGCGCAGTTCGGCCATGGCGCCCGTCAGCATCGCGATCATGCGCGGGGCGACGTCCTCCTGCAGGCACAACACACGCAGCGCCGAACAGCGCTGGCCGGCGCTGTTGACCGCCGAGCGGATGACATCGACCGTCACCTGTTCGGCCAGCGCCGTGGAATCGACGATCATCGCGTTCTGGCCGCCGGTTTCGGCGATCAGCACCGGGATCGGCCCCTCGCGCGCCGCCAGGCTGCGGTTGATCGCCCGTGCGGTTTCGGTCGAGCAGGTGAAACAGACTCCCGCGACCCGCGGATCGGCGACCAGACGACCGCCCACCGTGGCACCGTCGCCGGGGAGCAGCTGCAACACCTCGCCGGGGATGCCGGCCTCGTGCATCAGGCCGACCGCGAAGGCCGCCATCAGCGGCGTCTGTTCGGCAGGCTTGGCGATCACGGCATTGCCGGCTGCCAGTGCCGCGGCAATCTGGCCGGTGAAGATCGCCAGCGGGAAGTTCCATGGCGAGATGCAGACGAACACGCCGCGCCCGACCAGGCTCATGCGGTTGCGCTCTCCCGTCGGGCCGGGCAGCTCGAGCGGCGCGGCAAATTCCTGGCGCGCGCGATGGGCATAGTAGCGGCAGAAGTCGGCGGCCTCGCGCACCTCGGCGATGCCGTCGGGCAGGGTCTTGCCGGCCTCGCGCGTGGCGATCGCCAGCGCCCGCGCCATGTTGGCCTCCAGCAGGCCGGCGATCCGGTCCAGACAGGCCGCGCGCTCCTCGGCCGGCCGGGCCGACCAGCCCGGCGCCGCCCTGGTGGCCGCCTCCAGTGCAGCATCGACCTGCGCTGCCGTCGCCTCGATCACGCTGCCGACCTGGCGCCGGCCGTCGGCAGGGTCGAACACCGCCGAGGACCGGCCTTCCGCCTTCCTGCCCGCGATCAGCGGAGCGGCTTCCCAGCCGCCGGCGCCCGCCGCCGCCATGTCGGCGGCCAGGCGATCGAGCGTCGCCTCGTCGGAAAGGTCCAGGCCGCGCGCATTGGCGCGTTCCGGCTCGAAGATGTCGCGCGGCAGCACGATGCGGGGATGGGCCTTGGGCTCGGCCGCCCGCACGACATCGGCAGGGTCGGCGACGATCGCCTCCATCGGCAGGTTGTCGTCGACGATGCGGTTGACGAAGGAGGTGTTGGCGCCGTTCTCCAGCAGGCGGCGCACCAGTTAGGCCAGCAGGTCCTCGTGGCTACCCACCGGCGCATAGATGCGGCAGGCGATGCCCCGCCCGCTCTGCTCGACGACCCGCTCGTAGAGCGCCTGGCCCATGCCGTGCAGCCGCTGGAACTCGAAATCGGTCCGCTCGTCCCCCGCCAGGGTCAGGATCGTGGCCAGGGTCTGGGCGTTGTGCGTGGCGAACTGCGGATAGAAGGCCTCCGGGTCGTCCAGCATCGCCCGGGCGCAGACGATGTAGGAGAGGTCGGTCGAGGCCTTGCGCGTGAAGACGGGATACCCCGGCAGGCCCTGCTCCTGGCTGCGCTTGATCTCGCTGTCCCAGTAGGCGCCCTTGACCAGGCGCACCGGCAGACGCCGGTTGGTGCGCCGCGCCAGATCGGCAAGCCAGGCGATGACGTGGATCGCGCGCTTCTGGTAGGCCTGCACCGCCAGCCCCAGGCCATCCCAGCCGGCCAGCGAGGGTGCCGCCGCGGCCATATTGAAGAGATCGAGCGAAAGGTCGAGGCGGTCGGCCTCCTCGGCATCGACGGTCAGGGCGACACCGCGCTCCCTGGCGCGTTCGGCAAGGGAGATCAGCCGCGGCGCCAGCTCCTCCAGGACACGCTGGCGCTGGGCCAGCTCGTAGCGGGGGTGCAGCGCCGAAAGCTTGACCGAGATGCTGGCGCGCGCGAACAGGTCGCCCTTGCCCCCGGCGGCGCCGAGCCGGTCGATGGCGTTGCCGTAGGAAGCCATGTAGCGGTCGGCGTCGGCCATGGTGCGCGCCGCCTCGCCCAGCATGTCGTAGGAATGCCGGTAGCCCTTGCGTTCGGCATCCGCACCGCGCTCCACCGCCTAGTCGATCGTGCGCCCCATGACGAACTGGCGACCGATGATGCGCATGGCATGGGTCATGGCCTCGCGCACGATGGGTTCGCCGACCCGCGCCACGACCCGCCCGAAGAAGCCGGAGACATCGCCCTTCCAGCGGTCCTCCAGGCGCACCACCTTGCCGGTCAGCATCAGCCCCCCAGGTCGAGGCGTTGACGAAGAGCGATTCGCTGTCGCCCAGGTGGCGCTGCCAGTCGGCCGCGGCGATCTTGTCGCGGATCAGCGCCTCGGCAGTGTCGTCGTCGGGAATGCGCAGCAGCGCCTCGGCCAGGCACATCAGGGCGACCCCCTACCTGGCTGGACAGGTCGTACTCGTGCATGAAGGCATCGAGCCCGCCGACATCGCGCCGGCGCGCGCGGACGTGGGCGACCATGTCGCGCGCCTGGCGCTCGATGCGGCGTCTGGTCGCCTCGTCGAAGGTCGCGGTAGGCAGCAAGGCCTCGACCGTGGCGGCTTCGTCGGCCCGGTAGGCCTCGCGCATGGCCCGGCGCAGGGGTGCGTCGGTGCCGAAGCGGCTCGCGGCGACAAAGGGGTGGGGAATGGTCTGCTCCATGATCGCTTTCCCTGTCTGGGGCGGCCAGGGCGGCGGTTTCACCTGCCGCTGCACGTTTCGCCCCGACACCATGATACTACACCCTTGTTGTCGCAGCCGGGGGGATCGTGGCCGAGACTGGGACGTTGCCGCGCAGTCTGGCAAACATCGATCTGTTTCTAGAGCTTCCTCGTGCCGAGGTGGAAGCCATAGAGAAGCTTGTGCGCTGGCGCACCTACAAGGCCGGCGAACAGATTCTCGATCGTGCCAGCGACAACAAGGACGCCTTCCTGGTCGTCGAGGGCGCCGTGCGGATCGTCAACTACTCCCGTTCGGGTCGCGAGGTCGCCTACGCCGTCGTCAACGCCAACGGCATCTTCGGCGAGCTTGCCGCGATCGACGGCGAGCCCCGCTCGGCCACGGTGGTCGCGGTCAACAAGGCGCTTGTCGCGACCGTTTCGCCCAGCCTGTTCGTCGAGCTGCTGAAGCGCCACCCCTCGATGCTGATGACCGTGACCCGCCGCCTGGCACGCATCGTGCGCACCTGCGACGACCGCATCATGGACCTCAGCACCCTGGGTGCGGTCCAGCGCGTCTATGTCGAGTTGCTGCGCATGGCCCGGCCCGATGCGGCCGGCGCGGGGTTCTGGGTGATCTATCCGATGCCGCCGCACAAGGAGATCGCGGCCCGCGCCAGCACGACACGCGAGACCGTGGCGCGGGTGTTGAGCCAGCTCTCCAGCGACGGCCTGGTCGAGAAACGTGACAAGGTGCTCTACATTTAGGACAAGGTTAAGCTCCAGGTCATGGCCGAGGCTCTGGAGGCCGGACAAGGCGAAACTGCACGTTAGGTGGTGTCATGTGCGGGCTGCGCGCATCGCAGTGATGATGGTCACAGCCTCGTCATGGTTTGCACCGTCAGATTACGCATGATCCCGTGAGGGGTGTGGAACTGCCTGTGGAGCGCTTGGGGGCGCGGCAGTTCGGGGGCGGTCGTTGGCTGCAGGTTGATAAGTAATCTTGGCGAGCGGCCCGGTCCGGCCGCCCTGACGAGCGGGGATATGTCGCTATGGCGTTCAAGGTAAAGTTCTGGGGAGTGCGCGGCAGCATCGCCTGCCCCTCGCCCCACCATATCGCCTTCGGCGGCAACACCAGTTGCGTCGAGGTCAGTTGCGGCGGTGCGCGCATCATCCTCGATTGCGGCACGGGTGTGCGCAACCTGGGGCACTGGCTGCTGCGCAAGAACGTGCGCTACGCCACCATGATGCTGTCCCATACCCATTGGGATCACATCAACGGCTTTCCCTTCTTCACGCCGGCCTTTCATCCCGATTGCGAGTTCGCGATCATGGCCGGGCATCTCAACGGTACGCGCATCGAGGATGTCTTTGCCGACCAGATGCAGAACCCCTACTTCCCGGTGCCGCTGGAAGCCATGCTTGCGCGCAAGACCTTCGAGGACTTCCGCGCCGGCGACAGTTTCACCCTGCCCGACAACCCCCAGGTGACGATCCGCACCGCGCCGCTGAACCATCCCAACGGCGCCACCGGCTACCGCATCGAGTACGAGGGCAAGTCGTTCTGCTACGTCACCGACACCGAACACGTGCCGGGCCAGCCCGACCAGAACGTGCTCGGCCTGATCGAGGGCGCCGACCTGGTCGCCTATGATTCGACGTACACCGACAAGGAGTTCCCGGCCAAGATCGGCTGGGGCCACTCGACCTGGGAGGAAGGCGTGCGCCTGGCGCGTACCGCCAACGTCAAGAGCCTGGCGATCTTCCACCACGACCCCGACCACGAGGACCTCTTCATGGAACGCGTCGAGGCCGAAGCCCGCGCCGTCTGGCCCGGCGTCTTCGTTGCCCGGGAGAACATGCGCGTCAACCTGACGTGACGGGCTCGGCTCTGGCCGCCCTACGCGGCGCCCAGGCGATGGTCCATGAGGTGATGGCGCCGACGCCGCTGCGCCGCTGGCCCCTGCTCTCGGCGCGCTGCGGCACCGATGTCGCCGTCAAGCACGAGAACCACACCCCGGTCGGCGCCTTCAAGATCCGCGGCGGCATCGTCTACATGACGCGCCTCAGGCAACGCGCGCCCGATACCACAGGCGTCTGCGCCGCGACCCGGGGTAACCACGGCCAGTCGATCGCCTTTGCCGCCGCGCGTGTCGGCATCGCCGCCACGATCGTCGTGCCGCACGGCAATTCCGTCGAGAAGAACCGCGCCATGGTCGCCCTGGGCGCACACCTGGTCGAGGCCGGCCACGACTTCCAGGCGGCCTTCGAACATGCCCGCGAACTCGCCGCCGCCCAGGGCCTGCACATGCTGCCCTCCTTCCACGACGATCTCGTCGAGGGGGTCGCAAGTTACGCGTTGGAGATGTTCGACGCCGCGCCGGAGCTCGATACCGTCTATGTCCCCATCGGCCTGGGTTCGGGCATCTGCGGCGTCATCCGTGCGCGCGACGCCCTGGGACTAGCGACCCGTGTCGTCGGCGTCGTTGCCGAAAACGCCCCGGCCTACGCCCTGTCCCTTGCCGAAGGCCGCCCGATCTCGACCAACAGCGCCGACACCATGGCCGACGGCATGGCCTGCCGCGTTCCGGTCGCGGCGGCGCTGGAGGAAATCATGGCCGGTGCGGAGCGTATCGTCACGGTCGGCGACGATGCCATCGCCGCGGCCATGCGCCACTACTTCAGCGACACCCACAACATCGCCGAGGGCGCCGGCGCCGCACCGCTCGCCGCCCTGCTCCAGGACGGCCCCGCCGTCGCGGGCGCCAGCGCCGGTCTCATCCTTTCGGGCGGCAACGTCGACCGCGACGTCTATGCCGCCATCCTTGCTGCGGCATGATCCCGCAGCAGGCCTCCCCTACCAGCCGCCCCTTTCGAGCCAGCGCTCGAGCTGCTCGAACTTGTCGCAGCCGAAGAACGGCTCGCCGTCGACCGTCACGGTGGGCGAACCGAAGATGCCCAGGGCCACCGCGTCGTCGACCTCCTGCCTCAGGCGCGCCTTGAGCTCGGGAGAGGCCAGGGCGGTCTTCAGTTCCTCCCTGTCGACTCCCAGCCCGCCGGCGATCTCCGCAACCTGCTCGGGCCGGGCGACATCGCGCCCCTGGCCCCAGTAGGCGTCCAGGACCGCCCGGGCGAGCGCCACCGCCTGTTCGCCGGAGCGGTCCTTCAGCCAGTAGAAGGCCCGGCTGGCCGTGACCGAATGGAAGGGAAAGTGCTCGGGAAAGACGAAGGGCACCTGCCACTCGCGCGCCAGGCGCAGCAGGTCGTGCCTGAAATAGGGGCCGCGCAGGGGCTGCGCGATCAGCGGCGTCTGGCCGGTGATGCCGAAGATCACGCCGAGCAGGATGGGATGCCAGTCGACGCTGCGGCCATGACGGGCGGCCAGCGCGTCGATGCGCTGCGCGGCCAGGAAGCCGTAGGGTGAACTGAAGTCGAAGTAGAATCCGAGCGGTTGCGTCATCGCACCCTCCGCGAGCTAGAGAAGAAAGACCGCGCCCAGGGCCAGGAACACCAGGAAACCGACGACATCCGTGACGGTGGTCAGGAAGACCCCGGCGGCCACCGCCGGATCGACGTTCAGGCGGCTGAGCAGCAGGGGAATCAGCGCGCCCGACATGCCCGCGACCAGCAGGTTGGCGATCATGGCGCCAGCGATCACGCCGCCCAGCATGGGGCTGGAGAACCAGAGCCAGGCAACGACTCCCATGAGCGCGGCAAAGATCAGGCCGTTGAGCAGGCCGACGGCGATTTCCTTGCCGATCACGCGCAGGGCATTGGCCTCGGTCAGGTCCTTGGTCGCCAGCGCCCGCACCGCCACGGTCATCGACTGGGTTCCGGCATTGCCGCCCATCGAGGCGACGATCGGCATCAGCACTGCCAGGGCGACCACGGTCTGCAGGGTGTCGGCGAACATGCCGATGACCAGCGAGGCCAGCACCGCGGTGCCAAAGTTCACCAGAAGCCAGACGAACCGCTTGCGGGTCGTGTCGACGATCGAGTCGTTGAGATCGGTCTCGGCGACACCGCCCAGGCGCAGCACGTCCTCCTCGCTTTCCTCGTTGATGACGTCGACCATGTCGTCGAAGGTCACCGCGCCCAGCAGGCGCCCGCCCTGGTCGACCACGGCGACCTCGGTCAGGCCGTACTGCTGGAAGAGATAGGCGACCTCCTCCTGGTCCATGTCGGCCTGCACCGTAGTCGGCTCGCCCGTCACCAGGGAAGCCAGCTTGACGTCCCGGGGGTTCCGCAGGATCTCGTGCAGGCTGATCATGCCGACCAGCTTGTGCGCCGGATCGACGACAAACACGGCGTAGAACTCGCTCGGCAGGTCCTTGCTGCCGCGCAGGTAGTCGATCGTCTGGCCGATGTTCCAGAACATCGGCAGCGCCACCACGTCGCGGCGCATCAGGCGGCCGGCGCTTTCCTCCGGGAAGGTCAGCGCCTCCTCGACCATGCGCCGTTCGGCCGCCGGGACCGCGGCCAGGATCTCGCGCTGGTCTTCGTCATCGAACTCGCCGATGACCTCGACCGCATCGTCGACGTCGAGCTGGCGCACCAGATGGGCAAAGCCGTCGTTGCCCAGCAGGTCGCGGACGTCCTCCAGGGTCGATTCGCCGAGATAGGCCAGGATGTCGGGGTCGATGTCGGGTTCGAGCGCCGCGACCACCTGGGCCCTCTGGCCCGGCGTGATCTGCTCCAGCAGGTCGGCGGTGTCGGCCGCATGGAGCGGCACCACCAGGGCTTCCAGGCGGTTGACGTCCTCCTGGTCGAGCGCCTCGAGGATGGCGTGCAGCAGTTCGGGCGTCAGGCCGTAGAGGTCCTGGCCCTCGCGTGCGCTATCGTCGATGGCAGCCGCTTCGCTCATGCGATCTGGCGTCCTTCCGGCCCGCGACGCGCCCCGGCGGTACGTCGCGCCTGCAGTCTAGAGCAAGACCGGTACGGATCGTATGCAGGACCACCAGGTCCGGTCGCGAAAAAGGCCCGCCTACGGTTTCGGCAGGCCTCTTTCGAAGTTTGGTGCGGTCGAGAAGACTCGAACTTCCACGGGCTCTCGCCCACAGCGCCCTCAACGCTGCGCGTCTACCATTCCGCCACGACCGCCCAGGCTGGCAAGCGCGGTCCGTATAGCTAAGATTGCCGGGGGCCGCAAGGCGCGAAAGCCCCGGAACAGGCAGGCGATGCAGACTCTTCAATGGCTCACCAGCGAACGGCCCGTCCCCTACGAGGAGGCCGTGGCCGCCATGGAGGCGCGTGTGGCGGCGATTCGCGCCGGCACGGCGCCCGAAATGGTCTGGCTGCTGGAACACCCCGCGCTGCTCACCGCCGGCACCAGCACCGATCCGGGCGAGCTCCTGCCCGGCAACACCCTGCCGGTCCACCGCACCGGGCGCGGCGGGCGCTATACCTATCACGGACCCGGCCAGCGCATCGCCTACGTTATGCTCGATCTTGGCCGGCGCGGCGCCGACCTCCACGCCTACGTCACCGGCCTGGAAACCTGGATCGTTGCCGCGCTGGCCCGCCTCGGGGTCACGGGCATGCGCAGGCAGGGTCGCGTCGGCGTCTGGGTGCTCGGACCGGACGGCCGCGAATCCAAGATCGCGGCGATCGGCGTGCGGGTGCGCCGCTGGGTGAGCTTCCATGGCATCAGCATCAACCTGGCGCCCGATCTCGACCACTATGCCGGCATCGTGCCCTGCGGCATCCGCGACTTCGGCGTCACCTCGCTTGATGCCCTGGGCGTCGCGGCCGACATGGCGATGCTCGACTCGGCCCTGCGCGCGACCTTCCAGGACCATCTGCCGGCGCTGCGCGATACCGCGGCCTGAAGCGCCGCCGGGTAGCCTTCAGAGCGTCGGGCGCTGCACGAAACCCGGCGGGGGCGCTTCCTTCTCGGTCGCGACCTCGACCCGCGTCACGCCGGCCAGCGGCGGTCCCGACCGGCACAGCGCCACCAGCCGCTCGACATCCTCGGCCCGGCCCGCCAGCACCGCCTCGACGGTGCCGTCCTTGCGGTTGCGCACCCAGCCGTCGATGCCCAGTTCACGCGCCTCCTCCTGGGTCCAGGCGCGGTACCAGACACCCTGGACCTTGCCGTGAATGCGCAGGCGGACCTGCCGTTCATGACTCATGGCACCTCCTCCGGGCTGCTGCGATGGGTTTCGCTGCGCGCGGCCGGGAACCGCGCGATCACCCGGGTCCCCTGCCCCAGCGCGCTTTCCATCACCAGATCGCCGCCGTGCAGCTGCATCACCGCGCGCGACAGCGGCAGGCCCAGGCCGGTGCCCTCGTAGCGGCGGTTGAGGGCGCTGTCGACCTGGCCGAAGACCTCGAAGGCGCGCGACATGTCCTCGCCCGACATGCCGATCCCGGTATCGGCGACGACGATGTCGACGCCGCCGTCCTCGCGCAGCACGCCCGAGACCTCGATGCGGCCGTTCTCGGGCGTGAACTTCACCGCATTGGAAATCAGGTTGAGCAGCACCTGGCGCAGCTTGCGCGTGTCGGCGCGCAGGCGTGGCAGGCTTCGCGGCGCATCGGCCACCAGCGAGATCCTGGAACGGTCGGCACGTTCGCGGAACAGCTTGGTCGCCTGTTCGATCACGCTGCGCAGGTTGACGATGTCCTCGTTGAGCTGCAGCCGCCCCGCCTCCGCCTTGGCGAGGTCGAGGATGTCGTTGATCAGCTCCAGCAGATGCCGTCCGCTCTCGTTGATGTCGTGCACGTATTCGGTGTAGCGCGGGTTCTCGAGCGGTCCGAACATGCCCTCCAGGATGACTTCGGAGAAACCGATGATGGCATTGAGCGGCGTGCGCAGCTCGTGGCTGATGGTCGCCAGGAACTCCGTCTTGGCACGGCTCGCCCGTTCGGCATCGTCGCGCGCGGCGCGCAGCGCCTCGGCGGTGCGCCGTTCCTCGGTGACGTCGTGGATCGCGCCGATGCGCCGGTTGATGCGCTGGCCGTGCTCGTCGAGCATGAACTCCGACTGCTCGTGCAGGTGCCGGACCTCGCCGTTGGGCCAGAGCACGCGGAACTCGATGTCGACCGGCTCGCGTTTCCTGGTGGTTTCGCGCAGGTACCGGCCGACACGCTCGTGGTCCTCCTGGTGGACGAAGTCCAGCGTCGCCGTCTGGTCGGTCATGAAGGCCTGGGTCTCGATGCCGAAGATCTGGCCGATGGTGTCGGAGGCCTCGATGATGCGGTCGAGATCGGTGTCGTAGACGAAGTGGCCGTGGCTGGTCATGCGCTGGGCCAGCGACATCATGGTGCGGCTCTCGTCGAGATTGCGCAGCGCCTCGTGTTCGGCGGTGACGTCGTCGAGCACATGGATCACCCGGCGCCAGTCGCGGGCGAACTCCGGCGGCAGGAAGGTCACGCCGCGTTCGACATAGGGCGTGCCGTCGAGCCGGAGCTGGCGTGAATCGGCAAGGGCGATGCGCCGTTCGCCCTCGAGCAGTCCGATCAGCAGGCGCTGGCAGACCGCACGTTCGGCATCGGGAAGCGGATCGCGCGACCAGGCAAGGACATCCTCGCACCCCCTGGCGTGGCGCTGGCGCCAGCCCATCTCGTTGATGTCGACCAGCTCCATGTCGTCGTAGCAGGCCGCGACCAGTTCGGGCGAGTCGGCCAGCCGCGCCAGAGCCTCCTCGCCCAGCGAATCCAGCCTTTCCCTGACCCGCGACCAGTCCTCCACCCAGATCGCCACCGGCGACTGGTCGAACAGCTCGCGGTAGCGCCGCTCGTTGGCCTCCATCGCCTCGCGGGTGCGGCGGATCTCGGTGACGTCCTCGACCGTCAGGATCACCCGCGCCCAGTCGCGCTGGTATTCGTCGGGGATCAGCACCGTGCCGCGGGTATAGATCTTGCCGCCGTAGCGCAGGGTCTCGGCGGTCTCGCCCCGGCTGACCGAGGAGGCGCCCTGGACAAGCTGCTCCAGCGTGCGCGCCAGCTCGTCGACTATGTCGTCGGAGAGTTCCGCGAGGAACTGGCTGCGCAGGCTGTCCAGGCCGTCGGCGCCGTAGATGCGCAGGCAGCCCTCGTTGGCCTCGACGATGCGCATCTCGGCGCAGAGCTCGCGCATCGCCGCCGGATTGGCGATCAGGTGGTCGGCAAGGCGGCCGCCTTGGGCGACGAACATGCGTTCTGCCCGGCGCCGGATGTGCGACCAGTCGTCGACCCGGATGCCGACTGGGGGCTGGTCGAACAGCTCGCGGTAGCGCCGTTCGCTCGCCTCGATGCGGGCACGGGCCTCCTGCTGCTCGGTGATGTCCTCGATGATCGAGACGACCCGCTTCCAGTCGCCCTGGGAACCCTCGGGCACCGTCGTCGTGGTGCGCACAACGATCATGCGGTGGTCGAAGGTCTGTTCGACCACGTCGCGTTCGATGCTGGTCCTGCCCGCCAGGAAACCGGCGACGATGTCGACCATCGCGTCGATCTCGTCGCGGGTCGAGCCGATCGAGTGCAACTGGCTCAGGGCTTCCTCGCGCTCGGAGATGCCGAACAGGCGCAGCGCGGCATCGTTCATGTCGACCGGCACGATGGCATCGTTGAGCGCACTGGCCAGGTCGGGATGCGAACGCAGGTGTTCGACGACATCCTCGATGCCCTCCTCCCGCAGCGCATCGATCCGTTGCCGCACCGTCGACCAGTCCGATTCCCAGATCGCGAAGGGCGATTGCTCGAACAGCTCGCGGTACTTGCGCTCGCTTTCCTCGATGCGCTGCTGGGCCTCGCGCCGCTGCGTGATGTCCTCGGCGTGCAGCACGACGCGATCCCAGTTCTCGCGATGGGCCTCGGGCACGTTGAAGGTGTTGCGCACGTGCAGGGTGCGCCCTTCGAAGGTCACCTCGTCGATGTCGCGTGCGATCAGGAAACGGCCGGCGTCCAGCGCCGATACCACCTCGATGAAGTTCTGGCGTTCGTCGTCGCTGCCCGGAACAGCCAGTTCGCCGGCCAGCAGGGCGTCCCGGTCCGGAATGGCGTAGAGCTTGATGGCCGCCGCGTTGACGTTGGTCACGCGAATCTCGTTCTCCAGCGCGTCGGCCTCGTCCGGGCACGCGCTGAGATAGGCGCGGATATCCTCGACGCCGGCGGCGTGCAGCCGCATGACCTCGCGCTTGACCGGCGACCAGTCGCCCTCCCAGATCGCCAGGGGCGACTGCTCGAACAGTTCGCGATAGCGTTTCTCGCTGCTCCGGATGCGCGCCATCGCCGCCTGCTCGACCCCGATGTCCTGGACGATGATGACCACGCGGCGCCAGTCATCGCGGTGCGCCTCCTGGAGCGAGGCGCTGAGCCTGACCTCGATCGTCGAGCCGTCGAAGGCAAAGGCCGATGCCTCCCAGGCCGAGGTCGTCTTGCCCTCCATGAAGTCGAGGAACATCGCGACGCCCACCGCACGTTCTTCCGGCGAGAGCGGCACGCTAGCGTTTTCGTACCACTGCGTGGTATCGGCCACCCGGTAGAGTTCCTTGGCCGCCGCGTTGAGCGCGACGAAGCGCATCTCGTGGGTGAGTTCCTCGGCAACATCGGGGCGCTCGCCCAGGTAGGCACGCAGGTCCGTCACGCCGTCGGCCAGGAGCATGTCGATCTGGCGCTTGACGCCAGACCAGTCGTTTTCCCAGATCGCCATGGGCGAGTTCTCGAACAGCGCGCGGTAGCGCCGTTCGCTGTCGGCCAGCTCGCGCTCGGCGCGGACCTCCTCGGTGATCTCGCGCTCGACGATCAGCACCCGCGACCAGTCGTCAGCATGGCCGCGCATGATCACGATCGTCCCGCGCATGTCCATCAGCACGTTGTCGCGGCGCAGCACATGGAAGGCGTCGAAGGTCGTCTGGCTCTTGCCCTCCATCACCAGGGCGCGGATCTGCGCTCCCAGGGTGCGGGGATTGACCATCGACATCAGCGAGGGCCCCTCGGAGCTTTGCAGCTGGTCGGCAGAATCGGCGCGATAGAGGTCGACCGTCGCCCGGTTGACGTAGAGCACCTCCATGTTGGCTTCGACCTCGGCGAAGAAGGCGACATTGGCCTCGATCCAGCCCTCAATGTCGTCGCCGGCCTCGGCCACGGCCTGCAGCAGCAACGGGCGTACCCCGCTCCAGTCCTCCAGCCAGACGGCCATGGGCAGTTCGTCGAGCAGCGCGCGCATCGCACGTTCGCTTTCGCCCAGGCGCCGGTTGGCCTCGACCTCGCGGGTGATGTCGGTCTCGACCAGGAGCACCTGCTCCCAGCTGTCCTCGAAGCCTTCGGCCACGATCAGGGCGGTGCGCACGCTGACATGGCTGCCGTCGTGCGCGCGCTGGTCGATGCTGTCGAACATCGTCGCCCGATGGCCCTTGAGCAGGGGCAGCAGCGCCTGCGCCACGGTCGCCCCGTTCTCGCGCGTCAGCATCGTGTCGAAGTCGGGAGAGTCGAGGGCGTCGCGGTCCTGGGCGCGGTAGAGCCGCATGGCCGCGTCGTTGGCATGGAGCACCCGTGCGGCGGCGGCGGCGGCGGCCCGTTC
>JAQCLG010000067.1 GCA_027592745.1 Pseudomonadota bacterium
CTGGCCGAGTGGCGGCAGTTTGCGGCCTGAGAGCTGGTGCATCACGATCTTCGGATACCGGATCGCTTTGGTCTGACAACGCCCCGGCGGCCGCTGCCCGCTGAACGACGTGGGCGCGGGATCCTGCCGTGTCTTTCGTGTTGATCTGCTTATGACTGCCGTCCCATCCTGCGGCGCGTGATTTCCCTGTGCCATGCGGCGGTCCCCGCCCCACTGGCGAAACCAAGGAGCGGCGTGTGAGCGACATGGCATCCCTGATCGAGCGGCGCGATCGCGCATTCGGCACCGGCGCACCCCTGTTCTACGATCACCCGGTTCATGTCGTGCGCGGCGAGGGCGTCTATCTGTTCGATGCGGAGGGACGGCGCTACGTCGACCTCTACAACAACGTGCCCTGCGTCGGGCATTGCCATCCCAGGGTGGTCGAGGCGATCGCGCGCCAGGCCGGAACGCTCAACGTCCACAGCCGCTACATCCACGAGGGTGCGATCGCCCTGGCCGAGCGCATCGCCGGGCTGCACGGCCCGCAGATCGAGTCGGTGCTGTTCGGCTGCAGCGGTACCGAGGCGATCGAGGTCGCACTGCGCATGGCGCGCTTCGCGACCGGGCGTAGCGGCATCGTGTGCAGCAACGCCACCTACCACGGCAACAGCGAGCTGGTGAGCGGCCTCACCCATGTCGGCACCGCGCGTCCCGAAAGCGAGACCGTCCACGCCTTTCCGTTTCCCGAAACCTACCGCCCGATCCGCGAGGGACTGAGCGAGGCCGAACTGTGCGATGCCTACCTGGAGCGCCTTTCGGATGCGATCAGCCGCTTTGAGGCCTCGGGAGCCGGCTTTGCCGCGCTCATCGTCTGCTCGATCTTTGCCAACGAGGGCCTTCCCGACATCCCGGCGGGGTTCATGCGCAGGGCCTGCGAACTTGCCCATGCCGCGGGCGGCCTGGTGATCGCCGACGAGGTCCAGTCGGGCTACGGCAGGACGGGCCGCTGGTGGGGCTACCAGCGCGAAGGTTTCGTTCCCGACATCGTGGTCACCGGCAAGCCCATGGCCAACGGCATTCCCCTTTCGGCGACCGCCGCCAGCCGCGACCTGATGAACATGTTTCGCGAGCGGACCCACCATTTCAACACCTTCGCCTCGAGTCCGCTGCAGGCCGCGGCCGCCATGGCGGTCATCGACGTGATCGAGGACGAGGGGCTTCTGGAAAGCGTCGGCCGCGTCGGCGCCGCGTTCAAGGCGGGTCTTGAGGCGCGCAAGGACGCGAGCCCGGTGATCGGCGACGTCCGGGGCAGGGGTCTTTTCCTCGGCGTGGAGATCGTCAGGCCGGGCAGCCGCGAACCCGACAGCGCTCGTGCGGTCGCGATCTGCAATGCGCTGAAGGATCGCGGCTTTCTCACCAGCCATGCCGGCGCCCTCAGGAACGTGGTCAAGATCCGTCCGCCCCTGGTCTTCGCAGAGGAACATGCCGAGGGGTTCCTCGAGGCATGGGACGGCGTCATCGCGAAGTGCGGGGCCTGAAGCCTTCCTGCGACACCGTCTGCGGCGCCGTGGTCCGCACGCCAGTTCCGTTCTGGAGTTCCAAGCCATCATGACCGACCGGGAATTCGACTATGTCATCGTCGGCGGTGGCACGGCAGGCTGCGTCCTTGCCTCGCGCCTGAGCGCCGATCCCTCGGTGTCGGTCCTGGTGCTGGAGGCCGGGCCGGACTATCGCGGCCTGCCGATCAGGATTCCAGCGGCGGTGAAGGCGCTCTACCGGGCGGGCACCTACCACTGGGGTTTCCAGTCGCGTCCGGAAGCCGGCGCGGCCGGTCGCGCCATGCCCTACAAGCTGGGCCGTATCCTGGGCGGCTCCTCGTCGATCAACGGCATGGTCTGGGTCCGCGGCAATCCCGCCGATTTCGACGGCTGGGCGGCGGCCGGCTGCACCGGCTGGTCCTGGGCGGAGGTCGAGCCGGTCTATCGCCGCATCGAGGCCTTCGAGGACCCCGCCGACCGCGCCATGGGCCACAGCGGGCCGATCGGCATCACGCGTGGCGACACGTCGGTTGCACCACTCAACCGCGCCTTCATGGAATCGGCGGCGCAGGCCGGTCACCGGATCAATCCCAACCACAACGGTCCCGACCAGCTCGGTTTCTGCGCGATGCACCGCAACACGCGCGGAGGCGTCCGCAGCGATGTCTATGAGGGGTATCTCAAGCCGGCACGGACGCGCGCCAACCTGACGATCCGGACCGGCGTGCAGGTCGAGCGCATCCTCGTAGAAAACGGCCGGGCGACCGGTGTTGCCTTCGGCGGCGCCGGGGGAAGCCAGGAGGTGCGGGCGCGCCGGGAGGTCCTGCTGTGCGCCGGCGGCCTGGTCTCGCCCCAGCTCCTGGAACTCTCCGGCATCGGCGATCCGCAGCGTCTTGCCGGCCTGGGCGTCGACGTTATCCGCGCCCTGCCGGGGGTCGGGGCCAACCTTCACACCCATCCCACCGTGAAACTCGTCCATGCCTGCACGCAGCCGGTCAGCATCTATCCCTGGACCCGCTTTCCGGGCACGCAGATCGCCGGCCTGACCTGGCTGCTGCGGCGCAGCGGGCCGGCGGCGAGCAACCACATGGAGGTTGGCGCCTTCCTGAAGTCGCGACCCGAATGCGATCGCCCCGACATGCAGCTCACCCTGGTGCCGATCGCCCAGGGCGGCACCTATGGTGCCGCCAGCGGTCACGGCTTCGAGGTCTACATCGAGCTGATCGGGGTCAGGAGCAGGGGCGAGGTGCATGCCGCCTCGAACAATCCGCGTCGGCCGCCCGAGTTCACCTTCAACTTCCTGCAGGACGAACGCGACATGGCGGTCATGAGGCGCGGTACGCAGGTCATCCGAGAGCTTGTCGCCCAGCCGGGGTTTGCGCCCTATTGCGGCGAGGAGCTAGTGCCGGGCGCCGGGGTCGTGGCCCCGGAGGATGTCGATGCCTGGCTGCGCGGCACGGTCGCGGTCACCCACCACATCGTCGGGGCCTGCCGCATGGGATCGGCGGACGATCCGATGGCGGTCGTGGCGCCCGACTTGCGCGTGTTTGGCGTCGAGGGGCTGCGGGTGGTCGATGCCTCGATCATGCCGACCGTGACCTCGGGCAACACCCATGCTCCCGTCATCATGATCGCCGAGCGCGCGGCCGACATGATTCAGGGACGCTGACGGTCCAGCGCAGCCTCCAGGGCGGGCGTCATCTGGCGCGCGACATACTGGGCGAGGTCGAGGATCGGTCCCTCCAGGTGCGCCGGCGCCAGCGGCCCCGGCGCATGATGGGCCGAACGGTAGCCGGTCATCAGCGGCTCGAGCACCATGCGGTCCTCGGCCATGGTCGCATCGAACAGTTCGATCGCGCGGTCGACCGCGTCCTGGGGCCAGGCATCGCCCCAGAACAGCAGGCCGGACTTGAAGCGCACCCGGTCGGTGCCTTCGGGCTGCAGGCACAGGAAGGAGCTGTAGTCGGCGGCCAGGCCGATGCCGGTGCCCGGCCCGACCATCAGCATCAGGCAGGTTGCGGCCTGGGTGTCGCTGAGGTCGTGGTGGCCGCGGGTCATGCGCGGCGCATCCTCCGGAAAGCCGACCTCGTAGCCGAACCAGTGTTCGCCCGCCGGGACGTGGCGCGCCAGACCGGTAGGGTTGAGATTGTTGAGCGTCGTGCGGTGAAGCGGGGTGAGGTGGTAGGCCTCCATGTAGTTCTCGATCAGGGATTTCCAGTTCGTCTCCCAGACCTCCTCGTCGAGATGGCCGAGCCACATCTCCTCCATGTGGTAGGGCGCCACGCGCGGCTCCAGGTCGGCAAGGCGTGGCGCGAGCGGCGCGGCATCGCTGTCCAGGTTGACGAAGATGAAGCCCATCCAGGTCTCGCAGGGAAACTCGGGCAGGCGGCAGGCCGCGGCATCGAAGTCGGGCCGCTGCGGCATCTGCGGTGCAGCCGCGAGGCGGCCGTTCAGGTCGTAGACCCAGTGGTGATAGGGGCAGGTCAGGCGGCGCCCCTTGCCCTTGCCCGTGACGATGAGGGTGCCGCGATGGCGGCAGACGTTGGAGAGTGCCCGGATGCGCCCGTCCTGGCCGTGGACGATCGCGATGGCCTCCTCGCCCAGGCGCCAGGCCATGTGGCAGCCCGGCTCGGGGACCTCCTCGATGCGCCCGACGCAGAGCCACTCCCTGCCAAACAGCGTGTCGCGCTCCAGGGCCAGGAAGGCGGGATCGGTGTAGAACGCCGCCGGCATGGTCCAGGCGCTGTCGTGGCAACTCGCCTGCGCCCGGCGCAGGGCCACGGCGATGGTCTCCAGTGCCGCGGGTGCACTCATGCGATGGCTTTCAGGATGCGCCGGTGGAAGGCGTGCAGCCCGGATTCCGAAAACCAGGAATCGGCGCGGTCGACGACGTAGCGCCCCTGGTCGTAGGCCATGCTGGCAAGGCCGCGCTGGACACTTTCGACCAGGCCGATGTCTTCCTGGTTGAAGATGTCGGCGAAGAGGTGATGGACCTCCTGCAGGTTCGCGCTGGGCGCGCCGGCGGGAGCATAGATGTCGACCCGCTCGGCGCAGCGCTGCGCTCCCGCCGGGTCCATGCGCAGGACGACGAGGTTCTTGCTTCCCGGCAGGCTCAACATGCAGAGGTTGGGCCACAGGGTCCAGCCCAGGTAGGGCTCGTCCGGGCCAAGCTGCATCGCCTTGTAGGCGGGGCTTCCCTTGCTGCGGAAGGCGCTGAACAGCGGACCGTGCCGGGCATTGCTGTCGTCGGTGTTGTAGAGCGTGGCCAGACGGGGATGGGCGACCGGGATGTGGTAGCCCTCGGAGAAGTTGTCGACGACGACCTTCCAGTTGGCGGCGATGTCGTAGCGGTGGCTCGCCAGCCGCTGGTATTCGGGCATGGCGTCCAGGTGCCACAGGATCGTCTCGTCCAGCCCGCCGTAGCCGGTCTCGAAGGGTTCGGCGTCGCTGTCGAGATTGACGAAGACGAGGCCGGCAGAGACCGCCAGGGGGAGGGGCCGGAGCGGGAAGTCGCGCTTGTCGAAACCCTCGACGTCCTCGGTCAGGCGCGCCGCCAGCAGGCTGCCGTCGTGGCCGTAGGACCAGGCATGGTAGGGGCAGGTGATGCCGCCCTTGATGCGCCCGTTGCCCTTGAGCAGTTCATGGCCGCGGTGCTGGCAGACATTGAAGAAGGCGCGCAGTTCCCCATCCTGGCCGCGGATCACCAGCAGGGGCTGGCCGGCCAGGGTTTCGGTCAGGTAGCTGCCGCTCTCGCGCAGGTCGCAGAGATGGCCGACGCAGATCCAGGAGCGCCGGAAGATGCCCGCGATCTCGCGCTCGAGAATGGCAGGGTCGGTGTAGTAGCGCGAGGGCAGCGTCCAGGAGCGGCCGGCCTCTGCCTCGAACGCACCCCGCTCCCCGTGAAGAGTCGTTTCACCCATCGGACCTCCCTGGCTGGCGCAAGTAAACAGCCACGCAACCGCCCCGCCGGCGGCTGCATGCACACGATCCCGTAACGCCGGAATCTAAATGCCGGCCTGGATCTGGTCCCACATGGCGATCAGGCGTTCGCGCTTGGCCTGTGGAATCTCGTCGAAGAAGATGCCGCTGTTGAGCAGCCCGACCGGATCGGAAAGGCCGTTGGCCTTCAGCACATCGGGATCGACCAGGGCGTAGCTGTTGGCGTTGGCATGGCCGTAGCCATAGAGCTCGATCAGTGCGGCGCCGCCCTCGGGATCGAGCATGGCGTTGAGATAGTCGTAGGCCTGCTGCTCGGTGCCCGGGCCGTCGACGTTGATGGCAAAGCCGCAGACCCAGGGCAGGATCGGTGCGACCGGGACCAGTTCGATGCCCTGGGCGCCCAGGCTCGCGATCGAGGAAGTCCAGATGTAGGCCGCGCCGATCTCGCCGCTGGCGAAGGCCTGCTCGTATTCGCTGATATCGGACCAGACGAAACGGGAGTTCTCCAGGAGGCGCCGCCAGATGCCCTCCAGTACGACCATCTCCTCATCGGTCGGATCGAAGGGGTCGGCAAAGCCGCCGATCACGCCGCCGACCGCGACGGCGACATCGAGCTGGCCGTTCATCGAGACGCGACCGGCAAAGCGCGGGTCGACCATGATCTCGAAGGTCGGGTCGGCGACATCGATGATCGCCGGGTTGTAGCCGATCGCCGAATAGCCGAAATCCCAGGGCATGAAGTAGTTCTGGCCCTCGTGGACCAGGCCCTTGGGCTTGAACAGGTCGGGAATGATCTCGTCCCAGCGCGCGATGCGCGTCGTGTCGATCGGCTTGATGATGCCGGCATCGCGCCAGCGACCGACGCTGGCGGTGCAGGGGTGGGAGAGGTCGACATTGAAGCCGGCGCGCATCTTCTGCAGCGCCTCCTCCTCGTCGGCAAAGTAGCTGACCTCGGGCTCGCCGCCGTAGCGGGCGGTGTACTCGGGATGGAATTCGGGCAGCTCGTAGCCGTTCCATTCGAACAGCGTCAGGTCCGTGGCGGCGCGCGCCGGGCTGAGCGGCATGGCGAGCGCGGTGAGCCCGGCCGCGCCCAGTGCGCCCTGCAACTGGCGGCGGCTCAGCTTGCCGCCGCGAAGGCGGTCCTTGAATGCACCGACGTCCATGTCCGGCTTCTCCCCTGTCGTCGACGCTTCCTGACGCCCCGCATGGAAGTGTCAGAAGGCGGCCCGGGCGCGGCAAACGACTTTTGCTACGCGCCAGCGAAACCTCAGGTTACGCTGGGCCATGTCCCGCACCATGCCCAGCCTGACCGCCCTGCGCAGCTTCGAGGCCGCCGCGCGCCATCAGAGCTTTTCCCTGGCCGCGGACGAACTGCATGTCACCCATGCCGCGATCAGCCGCCAGGTCCGCCGCCTGGAGGAGACCCTGGAGGCGCGTCTGTTCACGCGGACGGGCAACCGTGTCGTGCTGACACCGGCGGGCGCCGACCTGCTGCCGGTCCTCTCGCGCGCCTTCGATGCGATCGCGACGGCGACGGATCGTGCGGCCGATGGCCGGCGCACCGGCCGCCTTGTCCTCAGTGTCGATCCGGGCCTTGCCGCGCGCTGGCTCAACACCAGGCTCGAGCGTTTCCATCGCAGCGCACCCGATGTCGATGTCGAGATCATCCCCGCCCTCGACCTCGCCGCGTTTTCGCAGGGCCGTGCCGATGCGGCGATTCATTACAGCTTCACGCAGCCGCTTCCCGCGGACCGTTCGGTCTGGCTGATCGCGGTCGAGGCCTTTCCGGTGTGCAGCCCGCGCCTGGTCGAGGCTGGCGGTCTTGCCCGGGTGTCCGACCTGGCACGCCACCGCCTGCTGCACGAACAGGACACGAGCTGGTGGCGGCGCTGGCTCACCCTGGCTGGGGCAGAGGAGGTCGACTGGAGCAAGGGGCTCATTTACCACGACTCCAGTCTCGTGCTCGATGCCGCCGTGGCGGGGCAGGGCGTCGCGGTCGGCGACAACCTGCTGGCCTTCGAGGAACTGGCCGCCGGCCGTCTGGTCAAGCCGTTCGGCCCGACCCTGCGCAGCGGCAGCTACTACCTGCTCAAGCCCGAGCGCGGTCGCGAACATCCCGCGCTTGCGGCCTTCGAGACCTGGCTGGTCGACGAGACCACGCTGCAGGCCCGGGAAGGCAGTCGCTGGGTCGATGATCGTGCGCCTGGGCTGGTGCCGGTGGCATGTGATCATTCTTGACGATTGCAGGATTCGGCCCAAGGCCTGTAAGATACATCCGTTGCCGTTCGGGGGGACGGCTTGGGCGAACAACTGACGAAACTCGGGGCACCATGTTGAAAAGCATTCAGAACCATGCGCCGAAGGCCGCCCTGGTCTTTGTGCTGGCAGGACTGTTTCTGATCGTGTCGGCTCCGGCGCAGGCCGAGGATGCCGCCTTCCTGGGGCCCGATGCCTGTCAGAAGTGCCACAAGTCCGAGATGACGGTCTGGGAAGGCACGCACCACGCCGCGGTGTTCTCCGACTTCCACAAGAGCGACAAGGCGCGGGACATCACCAAGGCCGTCGGTGATCGCAGCCCCAAGAACAGCGAGACCTGCATCCTCTGCCATTACACCGCCGTGCTCGACAGCAAGGGCGAACCCGATCCGATCGCCGGTCCCTCGTGCGAAAGCTGCCATGGTGCCGCTTCGAACTGGATCGAGATCCACAACGATTACGGCGGCCAGGGCGTGACGGCCGAGCAGGAGTCGCCCGAGCACAAGGCCCAGCGCATCGCCGATGCGGTCGCCGCTGGCATGATCCGCCCCGAGATGACCTTCGACGTCGCGCGCAACTGCTTCACCTGCCACGGCCTCAACAACGACGCACTCGACCCCGAGATCGCGACTCTCATGCTTGATGCCGGCCATCCTGCAAACGCCGATTTCGAGTTCGTTGCCTACAGCCAGGGTGAGGTGCGGCATCGGTTCTATCCGCCCGAGCCGACGGTCAACCAGGAAATGACCGCCGCCGAGAAGGCCGAATGGTATCTGGTTGGCCAGGCGGCTTCCCTGGTTGCCGCGACCGAGGGCCTCGAGCGCATCGACCATCCCAAGTATGTGGAATCCATGAACACGCGGATTGCGCGTGCGACCGAGGCGCTCTCCCGCGTTCCGGAGGGGGCTTCGGTTCTCGCGGCGCCGACGGCCGCCAATGCGCAGAGCTTTGCCCTGGCGATTGCCGGGCAGGACCTGTCCGGTGCGGTCGGGGATCTGCTTCCGATGACCTACAAGTAAGCAGGTCGGTTGCAAGAAGCTGGCGATGCCGCCCGCTGCGGGCGGCATCGTTTGGGGATGCCAGATTCCCGGGGGACCTGATTCATGAGTTCGATACCGCGTCCTCAACGTTGGGACCGGCCGTTCGATGAGAACATGAGCGACGACGATGTCGCTCGCCTTCTCGCGTTTCCGGCGTTTGCCGACATCGATGCCGCGCGTTTCCCCGACCAGATTCCCCTGGAAGGGATCGTGCATAACGATTCGCGCCTGCTGCACTTCGCTCCCGGCGAGGTGGTGGTGCGCGAAGGCGACTACGGCAACTCGGCCTTCCTCGTGCTCGAGGGCACGGTCAGCGTCGTGCTGGCGCCCGGTCTGCCGGCATCGATGCTGGGCCGCAGCTCCTCGCGCAAGCGCGGTTTCGCCTCGGCGTTCAGCCAGCTCTGGCGCAACCGCAACGATGTCCCCGAGGTCCGCGTCTACGAGCGCCGCTCCCAGGCGGCCGCCTCCAGCCAGGCTGCCGGCGTGACGATGGTCGATATCGCGGCGGTCAAGCAGGGCAACAGCACCGTGCAGCTGGGCAGCGGCCGCATCTTCGGCGAGATCGCCGCCCTGGCGCGCGGTCCGCGTACCGCAACCGTGATCGCCGACAGCAACTCCGTCCTGCTGGAGATCCGCTGGCAGGGCCTGCGCGAACTGCGTCGCTTCGATGCCGGCTGGCGCGAGCGGATCGACCGCACCTACCGCGCCAATGCCCTGAAGGTCCACCTGGGCGAGGATCCGCTGTTTGCCGGCCTGCCGCCCGAAGCGCTGGAGAAGGTCGCGGCCGCAACCCTGTTCGAGACCTATGGCTCGCTCGACTGGAACGTCCAGTTCAAGCGCAAGAGCGGCAGCGAGAGCCGGGACGTGCCGCCCATCGTCGCCGAGGGCGATTATCCCGACGGCCTGCTGATGATCCGCGGCGGCTTTGCCCGCGTCACGCGCCACATCGGCAACGGCGAACGTTCGCTGACCTATCTGAGCGCGGGAAGTTCCTTCGGCCTGGACGAACTCTACCGGATGTGGCGGGGCGAACCCGGCATCTCCCTGCGCGCCTCGATAGCGCCGCTGGGGTATGTCGACGTCCTGCGCGTGCCCTACTTCATCCTTGTCGAGCACGTCTTTCCCAATCTCACCCAGCCGCCGCAGGACAATCTGCACGAAGCCTACGAACGCCCCCTGACCGACGATTCGCTGATGGAATGGGCGATCGACGAGCGGTTCATCAACGGCACCCGCACGATGATGATCGATCTCGACCGCTGCGTGCGCTGCGACGATTGCGTGCGCGCCTGCGCCTCGACCCATGGCGGCAATCCCCGCTTCGTGCGCCACGGCAAGCAGCACGATCACTGGATGGTGACCAACGCCTGCATGCACTGCATCGATCCGGTCTGCATGATCGGCTGCCCGACCGGCGCCATTCATCGCGACCAGGCCACGGGCATGGTGGTGATCAACGACGAAAGCTGCATCGGCTGCCAGACCTGCGCCAATTCCTGCCCTTACGACAACATCCGCATGGTCGAGATCCGCAACCCGCTGGGCGACATCATCGCCGACAGCGCCACCGGGCGGCCGATCCTGAAGGCCTCCAAGTGCGACTTCTGCTATGAGCAGCCCGGCGGCCCTGCCTGCGTACGGGCCTGTCCCCACGATGCCCTGAGCCGGAACAGCTTCGCCGAGCTCGCCAAGCTGGCGGAACTGCGATGACCTTCCAGGGTTCTCTCCGCTTCGCATTGCGCATGGCCCTGGGAGCAGGGGCCGTGGTGCTGGTCGCCGTCGTCGCCCTGATCGACCGCAGCCAGCGCCTGGACCTGCTGCATCCGGAACTGGTCACCGGCTGGGTGCTGCTCGCCGCCGTGGTCTTCCTGGCCCTGCTCAACGTGCGCAAGAAACTCTCGATGGTGCCGGTCGGGCGCGCCAGCGACTGGGTCGCGGCCCATGTCGTGCTCGGCGTCGTCGTCATCGTGATCTACGCCTTCCATGCACGCGCGATCTGGCCCTCCGGGTACGAGCTGGCCCTGGCGCTGCTGTTCTATGCCGTCATCCTCTCGGGCCTGATCGGCTATCTGCTGCAACGCATGGCGCCCGCTTCGCTCGCCAACCTCGGCTACGAAGTGATCTGGGAGCGCATTCCCGCCGAACTGGCCGACATGCGCGAGCGCATCGAGGCGAGCATCCTGGAATGCGCGCGCGAGACCGGCAGCGAGGTCCTGCCCCGCCTCTATCGCGAGGAACTGGCCTGGTACTTCCGCAGGCCGCGTTTCGTGCTGGCCTCGCTGGTAGGCACCGGCGCCTCGTCGTCCTGGGTGCATCACCGGCTCGACAGCGTCTCGATCTACCTGCGCGGCAAGGAGATCGAACACGCCACGTTCCTGCGCGAATGCGCCCGGCGCAAGGTCCATATCGATCGCGCCTATGCCATCCAGGGCCTGCTCAAGTGCTGGCTGCTGGTCCACGTGCCTGCGACCTACGGCTTCCTCGTGCTGGTCCTCTGGCACCTCATCCTCGTGCACGTGTATCTGGTATGACCCGCCTCGACAGCCCCTCCGAGCGGTTCCGTTTCGACCGCAGCACCTACGAACGTCCCAACAAGACATGGCGCTGCGGACGCGCTGCTGCCTGGGGCAAGCCATGCCCGCTGGGGCCCAAGGGCGACGGCTCCTGCGGCGGCACCACCGCCTGCAACCCCCATTTCGACGAGGAGCACCAGCGCTGGGAATGCCGCCGGCCCAATTCCGTGGGCGGCCCCTGCGCCGAGGGACCCAAACCCGACGGCACCTGCGCCCATTGCCAGCCGCCCTGCGTTCCGCGCCGGACCCTGCGCGCCATCCGGGGCCGCCTGGCCCTGCTTTGCCTGCTGGCCGTGCTTGCCGCCATCGGTGGCACCCTGACCTACGGCGCGGGCAGCGGCGACGATCTCAACAGCCTCAGCGCAGGTCCGCTTTCGGCCAGCCATGCCCGTTTCGTGGGCGAGGATTGCGCAAGCTGCCACACCGGCCACCAGGAAGGCCTTGGCACCTGGGTGGCCAGCATCTTCCACGACAACGACATGGCGGAGAACTGCCTGACCTGCCATGCCTTCGCCGGTGAGCAGCGCACGGCGCACAATTTCGAACTGGCCGCTCTGCCGGCCGGCCTTCCCGAGCATCTCTCGACCAAGACCGACTGCACGAGCTGCCATGTCGAGCACATGGGACTGGACGGCGATCTCACCCGTGTGAGCGATGCCCAGTGCAGCACCTGCCATACGGTCGAGATGGAGAGTTTTGCCGATCACGTCGCCTTCGATCCCAACTTCCCCTCGCGCCGGCGCACGACGGTGCTGTTCGATCACGCCTCCCACCTCGGCAAGCATTTCCCGCAGGCCGGCGCCGCGGCACCCGAGAGCTGCCTGGACTGTCACATCGTTGATCGTGCCGAGGCCTCGGTGCCGACCCTGGGTTTCGATGCCACCTGCGCGTCCTGTCATGCCGGCGACATCGACGACCGCGCGATGACGGTGTTCTCCGTGCCCGAGTTCTCCGCCGAGCAGTTCACCGCGCTGGACCACGAGTATCTGGGCGAACTCTGCCCCTCGCGCGGTTCACCCCAGTTCTACCAGTCGCTGATCGCCGCCCGTGCCGCGGTCGCCGACGGCGAGGAATTCGGCGATTTCGAATCCATCGCCTTCGGCGAAGCGATCGACCCGGTCACGCAATGGCTAATCGGCAGCGAAAGCGACGAGATCTACGACCTGGCCGCCGACGATCCGGTGGTCGACGACCTGCTCTGGCTCTACCTCGACATCGCCGAGAGCGGCGTTACGCCGCTGGCGGACCTAATGGACGAGCGCGGCGGCGGCGTCGTGCCCGGCCGCAACCTGATCGCGGGACTGTCGGATGCCACGCTGCGTCAGGCGGTCTGCGCATGGACCTCCAATGTCGATGTCGCCGAGGACCCGCCGGTCGGCGGCGGCTGGTTCGTCGACGGACTGGCGCTGCGTTACCTGCCCACCGGTCATGCCGACCCCGTGATGCGGGCCTGGCTCGACCTGGGCGTTGCCGCGCCGGCGATCGCCTTCGAGGAGGATGCCGGGATCGAGCAGGCCGTCGTGATGCGCGACACGCTGATCGACGCCAGGCAGGGCCCCGGTGCCTGCATCGAATGCCACGGCGTCAGCCTTGCCAGCGATGTCGCGCTGGCCGAGGACGAAGAGGTCGATGAATCGATGGCCGTGGCCGTCGACTGGAGCCGCATGGACCAGCCCTGGAGTCCCTATGTCGGCTACAGCCACGGTCCCCATATCAGCCTGCTTGGCCAGGGCACGGCCTGCACCTTCTGCCATCGCCTCGATGAGGCGGCCGTGCTGGGCGAGGCCTTCCAGACCTTCGACGCGATGCACCCGGCCAGCAGCTTCCTGCCGATCGGCAAGGCCCAGTGCGTCGATTGCCACGGTGGCGGCGACGATCATCAGGCCGTCGTCGTCGCCCAAGGCCAGGGCTGCCTGCTCTGCCATGACTATCATCTCGATTCCGCCTTCCGCCATCAGATGGCGGAGATGCCAGAAAAGACGGAGTGATCGCCAATGATGCATGACCGATTCCGCAAGCTGTTCACCACGTTCTCCATGCGCGTGCTGATGGGGGCGTTGCTGCTGACGGCGGGTCTGTCAGGCGCCGCACTGGCGCAGGACGACGATGCCACCGAGACCGTGGCGCTCGAGGATCCCCATGCCGATGTCTTCGCGGCCGAGAACTATCCCTCGGCGAGCCAGTGCATCGCCTGCCATGAGCGCATCTACTGGGAATGGGCGTCGTCGAACCACGCCTACGCCTCGATCTCTCCGATGTTCCACAAGTTCGAGCAGGCGATCAACACGCTCTCCTCGGGCACCATCGGCAGCTTCTGCGTGCGCTGCCACCAGCAGATCGGCACCCAGCTCGGCGAACCGCGCGAAATGCCGCTGTGGGAACGCAGCCAGATCTCGCGCGAAGGCATCACCTGCATCACCTGCCATCGCGTCGCGGCGACCTACGGCAAGGTCAACGGCGAACGCGAGATCCTGGCCGGCCCGATCTTCGACCCCATGATGGGCAGCGGCGAGGGCAGCAACATCGACCAGGTCCTCGAGGACCCGGACTTCTGGAAGGTCAATCCCGACGGCGAACGCCGCGGCACCGAAATCCACAACGGCGTCGTCATCTTCGAGCAGATCACCAAGTCGGAATTCTGCGTCTCCTGCCATCAGGTTGCGGTCCATCCGGGTATCAAGCTCGAGGTGGTGTGGGAGCAGTACCGCGCCTCGCCGGCCGCTGCTGCCGGCGTGCAGTGCCAGGAATGCCACATGGGCGCCGTGCCCGGCATTGCTGCGGGCTACGAGATGGACTACGCCGCCATCGTCGACGGCGAGCCGGTCGGCGAGCCCCGGCCCCATCACAATCACGCCTTCTACGGCCCGGGTTACCCCATCGCCCACCCCGGCATCTTCCCGCACAACCCCGACGCCGAGGCCTGGACGATCGAGGAATGGCTGGCCTTCGACTTCCGCGCGGGTTGGGGCACCGACGATTTCGAGGACATCGCCTACGACTGGGAAGACGTCTTCGACTTCACCGCTCCCGATGTCGTCGATGCCATGCATGAGGCGGCCGATGCGGGCGACGACCTGCCGGTCGACGATGTGCTCGACCTTTACGACGGCATCGACAGCCTGGCACTCGACCGCATGGAGCAGATGGACGACCCCTCGGCACTGGAAGCGGCCGTCGCCGCCCTGGGCAGCACGGTCGATGCGATCGATGCCGGAAACGGCGATGCCGTGGCCCTGGCCGAGCGTTTCGAGGCCGACGTCGAGGCGGCCCGGGTCGCCTTCGGCTACGGCTTCCCGGAGGCATGGGCCTATTCCGACGACCGCGCCGAAGCTCGCGAGGTCGTCGACTGGAACCTGATGCTGCTGGAACAGAAGCGCGAACTGCGCCTGGCGGTGATGGAGAACGGTGTCCGTATCGACGGGCCCTACTTCGAGGATTCGCCCCAGGTCGGAAAGTCGCTCTCGTTCCGCTATCGCATCACCAACATCGACAACGGCCACAACCTGCCTTCAGGTTCACTGGGCGCCCAGCCGGAAATCTGGCTGAACGTCGCCCTGGTCTCGCCTTCGGGGGAGACGGTCTTCGAATCGGGTTATGTCGATGGCAACGGCGACATGGCCGACCTGCACTCGCTCGATGTCGCGGCGGGCACGGTCGAGCACGACGATCAGCTCTTCAATCTCCAGACCAAGTTCCTGACGACCAACGTCAAGGGCACGGATCGCGAGATGTACCTGCCGATCAACTTCGATCTCGATCAGATCCCATTCATCCGGCCGGCCACGGTGCCCACCACCGTGCTCAACCATCCTCCGTTCATCCGCATGGAAGGCCGCAGCATCCCGCCGCTGGGCTGGCGCGATGCCGAATACAAGGTGCCGGCGGGCGTGATGACCGAACCCGGGACCTATACCCTAGCGGTGCGCTTGCGCAGCCGCGCAGAGCCGATCTACTTCATGCGTTTCGTCGGTGCGACGCCTGAGATGGAGCAGGCGATGAACGAATGGATGATCGACATCAGACCCTATGCTGTTCAGTTCGAGGTGACGCCATGACCATCGACCGCCTGCGCAGGACGGCCGGCCTGCGGGCCGTTGCCGCCGCCGTGCTGCTCGTCGGCAGCAGCCTGCCCGTCTGGGCCGACGAGGAACTCGCCGCGGCACCGCCGGAGATCCCGGCCGATGCGGAGTTTACCGAGTTCGACGATTCGGTGTTCTCGCCCGATCCCGTCTATGAGGAGCAGGCCTACGACGCCGAAGCGCAGTGGGACATCTACGGCGGCAAGACAGCCATCGATGCGCCGCGTCCGCTTCTGGAGTGGGGCAATCCGCTCTATCAGGTCGGCGAATTCGGCGACGACTACGCCTTCATGGGCACCAACAACCTGATGCGTCCCGGGCTGCGTGCCTATGGCGACCTGCGCACGGCTGTTGCCTTCAACAACAACGGGGGTGACGAGGTCGGCCAGGTGGCGACACGTCTCAACCTCGACATCGACCTGATGCTGACGGCGACCGAGCGCATCCATGCCTTCTTTCGCCCGCTCGACCAGGACAACAAGTTCACGCGCTACGAGTTTGCCGGCAACGACAGCGAGGACGGCTTCTCGAACGAGTTCAACGGCATTCCCCAGAACCTCTACTTCGAAGGCGACATGGGGGCCATCTTCGGCGGCCTGACCGGAACGTCCTCGAGCGTGGACATCCCCTTCGCAGTGGGCCTCGTGCCGCTGCTCTTCCAGAACGGCATCTGGGTGGACGATGCCTTTGTCGGCGGCGCGGTGACCATCCCCGCCAAGAACAGTCCGAGCCTGGACATCACGAACTACGACATCACTTTTTTCGCCGGCTTCGACAAGGTGACCAACCCGGGTATCGTCGATGCCCAGGGCGGGCTTGCCGATGACGACCTCAACATCTACGGCGTCACCGGCTTCTTCGAGGCTACGAAGGGCTATTGGGAGGCTGGCTTCGGTGCTGTCGAGGGCAAGGATTCGCTCAAGGGCGAAGGCTTCTACAGTGCCACACTGGCGTTTTCCCGCCGTTATGGCGGCTGGCTCTCCAACTCCATACGCGGCTTCTACCTCTTCGGTCAGAATCCCGCCGGCGGGGCACCCCAGACGGCCGACGGTTATGCCTTGCTGGTCGAGAACTCCTTCGTCTCGTCGCAGCCCCTGGTTCTGGTGCCCTATTTCAACGCCTTCATCGGCGTCGACAATCCCCAGCCGCTGGCGCGCAACAAGGGTCTGCTGAAGAACACCGGCATCAACTTCGACACGGACGACCTGACCGGGTTCCCCAAGCTCGACGACACGGCCAACAACACCTACGGCGGTGCACTGGGCGTGGAGTACCTGTTCAATCTGGATCGACAGATCGTTGTCGAACTTGCCGGTCAGAAGGCCTATGGCAATGCGAATGGACGGTCGGCCCCGGGCGATCAGCTGGCCCTGGGCCTGCGCTATCAGCAGCCGCTGAGCCTTGCCTGGATCGTTCAGGCCAACGCCATGTACGGCGTGCTCCAGAATGCCGACAACATTTCCGGTTTCACCCTCGAACTGCGTCGCAAGTTCTAGGGGCAAGGGGAGGCCTGACATGGAGCCCAACCTGATCGTCAATCTCGCCGCCGCACTCGTGTTCGGCGCGATCGCGGCCTATGTGCTGCTGCTGGCGTTTTGCCAGGCGCATGGCACCGCGGTTTCGGCACGCACCGCCGAACTGGAGCAGCAGCTCCTGCGCCGCAAGATCGACGACCTGATCGAGATCCGGAAGTTCGAGCGGCAGCGCGACGAACTCTCCTGGAGCGGCTGGCGCAAGTTCGAGATCGCCGAGCGTGTCGACGAGGGCGGCGACATCTGTTCGTTCTATCTCGAACCCCATGACAAGCAGGCCCTGCCGCCCTTCATGCCGGGCCAGTACCTGACCTTCCAGCTCAAGCTGGCGGGCGGGGCGACCAGCACGGTACGCTGCTACTCGCTGTCGGACTCGCACAACGGCCAGCGCTACCGCATCAGCGTGAAGCGCCAGGTCCCGCCCAAGGACCCG
The DNA here is from genome assembly GCA_027592745.1 of Pseudomonadota bacterium. Taxonomy (GTDB): domain Bacteria; phylum Pseudomonadota; class Alphaproteobacteria; order SP197; family SP197; genus CALGGB01. The sequence continues at coordinate 17,373 of JAQCLG010000067.1, forward strand.
GCCAAGGCCGATCTCCAGAAATCGTCCTCGAACTGGCTGCACGACAATGCAAACCAGGGCGACATCCTGGATGTGAAGGCGCCCAGCGGGCATTTCTTCCTCGACCTGGGACGCCACCAGCCAGTCGTCCTGATCGGCGGCGGCATCGGCCTGACGCCGGTGCTCTCCATGCTCAACGCCCTGGTCGATCGCGGTTCCGAGCAGGAGATCTGGTTCTTCTACGGCGTGCGCAACGGACGCGAGCACATCATGCGGGACCATCTCGACCGCATCGCGCGCGAACATCCCAACGTGCACATGCACCCCTGTTACTCCGATCCGCTCGACGACGATCTCGAGGGCGTGCACTTCACCCACAAGGCGCGCGTCAGCGTCGATCTCTTCAAGAAGCTGCTGCCCTCCAACAACTATGACTACTACTTCTGCGGTCCGCCGCCGATGATGACCTCGCTTTACGAGGGCCTGCGCGAATGGGGCGTTCCCGAGGAGCGCATCCACTTCGAGGCCTTCGGGCCGGCCAGTGTCAAGCGTGTCGCACAGGTTGCCCAGCCCGAGGCGGGTGCACCGGCGGCAGCGGCCATGCAGGTGACCTTCGCGCGCAGCAACAAGACGGTGGCGTGGGATGCTTCGTTCACCTCCCTGCTCGACTTCGCCGAGGCCAACGGCGTGGCCATGGAATCGGGCTGTCGTGCGGGCAACTGCGGTACCTGCATCGCCGCGGTGAAGGCCGGCAACGTCACCTATGTGACGCCGCCGGGTTCGCAGCCCGATGCCGGCTCCTGCCTGACCTGCTGCACGATCCCCGCGGGCAACCTCAGCATCGACGCCTGAGCCCCGGCCGGGGGTAGGGACGAGCCATGAAGGTGGTGATCACGGGCGGCCAGGGGTTCCTGGGTCGCCGCCTGGCCGATGCGATCCTCGCACGCGGTACGCTGACCGGCATCTCCGGGAAGGCCGAACCGGTCGATGCGATCGTGCTGTTCGATGCTGTGGCGCCCGAGCAGCGTCCGGCCGGACTCGACGAGAGGGTCGCGATCGTCAGCGGCGATATCGCCGACCGCGATACCGTCTCGGCCCTGGTCGATCGCGACGATCTTTCCCTGTTCCATCTGGCCTCCGTGGTCAGCGGCGGCGGCGAGAAGGATTTCGACCTTGCCATGCGCGTCAACCTGGACGGTGCCCGCCACGTCCTGGAGGCGATGCGCAGCGGCGGCGGGCGCCGCCGCCTCGTCTTCACCAGTTCGATCGCGGTGTTCGGCGGCCCCTGGCTGCCCGCCTCCGTCGGCGACGACACCAAGCAACTGCCCCAGACGACCTACGGCATCACCAAGACGATCGGCGAGCTGCTGGTCAACGACTACAGCCGCAAGGGGTTCCTCGACGGCCGCTCTGCGCGCCTGCCCACGGTCATCATCCGCCCGGGAAAGCCCAATGCCGCCGCCTCCGGGTTCTCCAGCGGCGTTTTCCGCGAGCCGCTCAACGGCATCGACTATGTCCTGCCGGTGGGCCTCGACACCGTGATGCCGGTGCTGGGCTACCGCGCCGTGGTCGACGGCATGATCGCGCTCCACGAACTGTCCGGCCAAGCGCTGGGCCCCGACCGAGCAGTGGGCCTGCCGGCGCTCACCGTCACCGTCGGCGACATGGTCGATGCCCTGCACCGGGTCGCCGGGCGGCGCCGGCTCGGCGCGATCGCGGTCGAGCCCGACCCCTTCATCGAGGCGATCTGCCGGGGCTGGCCGGCCGACAGCCATTTCCAGCGCGCCCTCGAGCTCGGCCTGCCGCGCGAGGATTCCCTCGACACGATCGTCGCCTACTACATCGACGACTATCTCGGCTAACGCACCGCGCCGGCGGCGCGCAGAGCCGCGATCTCGGATTCGCTCAGTCCTGCCTCGGCCAGAACGGCATCGGTGTGTTCCCCCGCCATGGGCGCACGCTGCCGGGCGCCGCCCGGGGTTGCGGTCATGCGGATCGGCGTGTTGGCGATGGTCGCCGTCTGTTCGGACCCGGCATGGCCGACCTGTGCCAGCATGCCGCGGGCGGCAAGATGCGGATCGGCGAAGAGGTCGGCCACCGTGTTGACCGGGCCGAAGGGCACTCGCCCGCCGATCAGCCCGGCCAGTTCCGCCTTGCTGCAGGGCAGGGTCCAGGCGGTGACCAGGGCGATCACCTCCTCGCGCCGTGATGTGCGCTCGGCATTGCGCGCGTAACGCGGGTCCAGGCCGAGTTCGGGCTGGCCCATGACCTCGGTCAGCAGGATCCAGAAGTGATCCTTGGGGCAGCCCACCGCGACCCAGCCGTCGCTGCAGGGGAAGGTGCCGAAGGGGGCGAACATCGGATGGTGGTTGCCGTCCCGTCCAGACACGGCGCCGGTGTAGGACTGCAGCATCGCGGCCCGCTCGCAGATCGCGAAGATGCCGTCGACCATGGCGACGTCGACGAACTGGCCCTGGCCGGTGGTCCGGGCATGGATCACCGCCGAGAGGATGCCGATTGCACTGAGCATGGCGGGAATCGTGTCGCCGACGCCCGGACCGATCTTGGTCGGCGGCCCGTCGGGTTGGCCCGTCACCTGCATGATGCCGCCCATGGCCTGGGCGACGATGTCGTAGGCCGGCCAGTCCTGGTAGGGGCTGCTGCCGGTGCGCGGATCGCCGAAGCCGCGGATGGCGCCATAGACCAGGCGGGGGTTGGCGGCGGCCAGGGTCTCGAAGCCCAGTCCCAGCCGGTCCATGACGCCGGCACGAAAGTTCTCGATCACGACGTCGGCACCGGCCGCGAGGCTGCGAAAGGCCTGCTTGCCGCCCTGGGACTTCAGGTCGAGGCAGATCGAGCGCTTGTTGCGGTTGATGCTCTGGAAGTAGCCGCCGTAGTGGCGCTCCTGATCGTCGGCAAAATGCGGCCCGTGGGTGCGCGTGGCCTCGCCCTCGGGCGGTTCGATCTTGATGACGTCGGCGCCCTGGTCGGCCAGCAGCATGGTGCAGAACGGACCCGCCATCATCTGGGTCAGGTCGAGCACGCGCACGCCCTTGAGCGCGCCGCTCATGACCGGGTTCCGGGCTTTGCCCTGTGGGCGTCGTATCGCTGGATCACGCTGCTGGTCCTGCCTGTGATGGTCCCTGGAACCGTATAAGCGGTGACGCTTCGCATGAAAACGAACAAGGCCGGAAAATCCTGTGCGACTCGGGGGAACTGGCGATTCGCCGGCAGATCGCTTCCCGGAACGCTCTCCAGTCACGGGAGAGGCCACTAAACATGCTGCGGTGCGATGTCACGTTCGCATTTGCGGCAAGAAAGCGAAACATTGCGCCTTTTGCCGTCGAAACGAAGATCGTCGGGCCGTCTTCGCTGCGGTGCGATGGGTCGGCTGACTGATCCTCCCCCACTGAATTTGTCCATCCTGAAGTTTTGGAAGGAGGGCCAGAAATGGCGATGAAGCG